>JANYDY010000115.1 GCA_025363435.1 Betaproteobacteria bacterium | reverse complement strand
CGACGATACCTCGCCGGTGACCGACCGCACCGGCCAACTGCTGCTGTTTCTGGTTGGCGACACGAAAGCAACAACCACCGGCTCGGGCAGCATCGAAGCGAGCCTGCTCAATCTGACTGCTGAAGTCGGCAAGGGCACCTTCGATCTGAAAACCAATGTCGCATCCCTGCTGCTCAACGGCAGCAAGGATGCCACCATCGACAACACTGCGCGCACCGGCGCGTTAACCGCATTTACGCTCGGTGTGCAGGACGTTGCAACCACCGGCACGGCAAGCAGCGGCGCCACCGTGCCGGCCTCGTCGCTGACCGATAACAACAGCACCTTCGCCACCAATCAGCATGCCGGCAGAAAAATCGAAATCACCGGCGGCACCGGCGTCGGCCAGATCGCGACGATCACCAGCAACGACGCGCACAAACTGATAATTGCAAGCGCGTGGACGACGACGCCCGATGCGACCTCGACCTATCGCATCGGCGAGAACAAGGATCTGCGCGCCGGCAATGTGACACTGCGCACCGGCGGCGATCTGAGCGCCGCGGCGATCAACGTCACCGGCAATCTGGCGTTGAGTTCGGAAGCCGCCGGCGCAAAACAAACGATCACGCTGCTCAACAGTTCCGGTCAGAATATTTTGTTGCGCGCCGATAACCTGACGATTACCCAGGCGCTGACCACATCCGGCGTCAATGTCGTGCTGCAGCCATTCACCACCGGCAACGTGATCGGCATTAATAATGCGACGGGCACCGACCTGCCGCATGCCGCCACCACGGGCGGCAATCTGTCGATATCCGGCACTGCCGCGGCAACAACCGATGTCATCACCGTCAGCGCCACCAGCGGATTCAGTAAAGGCGACACCATTGATATCGCCGGCGCCGGCACTGCCGGCGCTTCGGTACGAACCACGATTACCGGGCTGGGCCCGCTCGTCACACTCAGCGGCGCTGCCGCCACTAACGTAACCGACGTTGTTGTCACCGTTACCCCGACAGTCGGCGCAACATTCACCACAACCGGCTCGATCCGCAGCGGCTCGAGCACATTGATTATTTCATCGAGCGCGGGCATCAACCCCGGCGACAGCATCAGCGTTGCCGGCGCGGGCGCGGCTAGCGCTGCGCTGGTGGCGACTGTAAACGCGCTGCCGGCGTCGTCCGCAATCGTCGTCGGTACCGCGGTGACCACGGCAATAACGAATGCCGCGATCACTCAGCCCAAGGTGCTGACGGTTGGCTCGGGCACCGGCTTCGCGGTCGGCGACACCATCGTTGTCGCCGGCGCCGGCGTCGGCGGCGCCGCATTGACGACATCGATCACTGCCATCACCGGCACCTCCGTCACCATCAACGATCTGGTGACGGCAGCGGTAGCGGGCGCCGCAGTTACCAATACGGCGGTCGGCGCCGGCTCGACCAATTATTCGTCGGCGCTGCTCAATCAATTTCATCCGCAGGCCAACCTCACCATCGGCGGTGACACCAGCGGTACTTTCCCGCCGACCTTCCCGCTGGGCATTACCGGCACACCGCGGCAGACCGGCAATGTATTCATCGGCAACGACGGTGCGCTGAGTCTGGGCGCGCGCAATCTCAACGTATCGACCACCGGTAATATCGTCGCGCACAATGTCGGCACGGTGAACAATCTGGCGCTGGTTGCCGGCGGCGCGGGCGGCATTACGCTCGAAGCGCTGAACAGCACCGGCACCAACCTGCTGTTCAAGGCAAACACGCTGTCGCTGCCGAGTGCGGCCGGCAATTACACGACGGCCGCCGGTGTCAATGTCTCATTGCAACCCTATACGCTGTCGAACACCGTCGGCGTATTCAACTCGATCGACTACCACACCAATGCAGTCGGCAATGCCACCGCGGGCTCCGATCTGCTGACGGTCAATACCACCAGCGGTTTCAGTGCTGGCAGCACCATCGATGTGCTCGGTGCAGGCCCCGGCGGCGCCACTCTCTCCACAACGATATCGGCGCTCGGCCCGCTGATCACGCTGGGCGCCAGCGCAACCACCGCGGTCAACAATGTCACGGTAACGATTACGCCGCTGTTCGGCGGACCGTTCACGACCACCGGCACCATACGCGCCGGCAGCGGCACGCTGATTGTCAATTCGAGCGCCGGCATCAACGTCGGCGACACGATCAAGATCACCGGCGCCGGTGCGGCAGGCGCGGATCTATCGACCACCGTCGGCGCATTGCCGGCGGCGTCCGGCATGTTGATCAGCACGGCATCAACCACGGCAACCAGTACCCTGATCGGCCTGCCCGGCAGCAAGCAGACGATCAATACGAATTATTCGCTTGATCTGCTCAATAAATTCAATGCGACCGCTGCGATCACCGTCAGCGGCACGACGGTCAGTTCGGGACCGAGCAATACGCTAACCGGCAACATTCACACCGGTTCCGATTCGGTGACCGGTGTTACGCCGTTCAACATCGGCAGCCGCACGCTTGCGGTTTCCACTACCGGAACAATTTTCACGCACACGACTGCCACCATTGCGACGGGCGGCAGCGGCACCAGCGGCACGATACCCACGGGCACAGGAACATGGACACCCGGTGGAACACCGACGCCGGGCACCGGCGTTGTCCCCGGTGGCGGGGGTGGGGGCGGCGGAGGCGGTGGTGGAGGCGGCGGGGGTGGTGGAGGCGGCGGGGGCGGTGGTGGCGGTGGCCCCGGCACTGCAGGGCCGTCGAGCGGTCCTACCGGTGGTGCAACAGGCACGGCAACCGGCACAATACCATCGACACCTCCTTCCTCCCCTCCGGGTACGGGTTCGACCACGCCACCTGGCGGAACAACTCCGCCGGGCACCGGTGGCAGTCCGTTGCCAACACCGGGTACCGGGTCGACTGATCCCGGCGACCCTGTCATCGTCATTACCTATGTGCCGCCCGATGATCCGACGACACCGCCTCCGGGAACCACGCCACCTGATCCAATCGGTCCGGTCGTTGTTGGTCCGCCCGATCCGGGCACCACACCACCAGGTACCACACCGCCAGATCCGACCACACCGGTCGGTCCGATCGCAGGCCCGCCCGATCCCGGCACCACACCACCGGGTACCACACCGCCCGATCCGACCACACCGATCGGTCCGGTCGCTATTGATCCGGGCACTACACCGCCAGGTGGAACGCCGCCCGATCCAACCGATCCGACGACACCGATCGGTCCCGTCGCTATTGATCCCGGAACAACAACATCCGGTGGAACACCGCCCGACCCCGCCGGTCCGCCCGCACCCACAGGTCCGGTTGCAGGCGTTGATCCGGGCTCGACTACACCTGGCGGCACACCGCCTGATCCCGCCGGTCCGCCTGCACCCACAGGTCCGGTCGCAGGCGTCGATCCGGGTTCGACTACGCCCGGCGGCACCGCGCCTGATCCCGCCGGTCCGCCTGCACCCACTGGTCCGGTCGCAGGCGTCGATCCGGGTTCGACTACACCCGGCGGCGCACCGCCTGATCCCGCCGGTCCGCCCGCACCCACTGGTCCGGTCGCCGGTGTCGATCCGGGTTCGACTACACCTGGCGGCACCCCGCCCGATCCCGCCGGCCCGCCCGCACCCACTGGTCCGGTCGCCGGCGTTGATCCGGGTTCGACTACGCCCGGTGGAACAACTGGTACCGGTGGCGGAGGCACGCCCACCGGCGGTACTGGCGGCGGAACAACCGGCGGCACCGGTGGTTCAACCGATCCCGGTGGTTCGACGACAGGTGGTGGCACTTCAACGGCATCAACCGGTTCGACCGGTGGCACCGGCGGCGGCACGACCGGCGGCACTGGTGGCTCGACCGATCCCGGTGGTTCGACTACCGGCGGTGGCGGCACCTCAACGGCATCAAGCGGTTCGACCAGCGGTGCTGGCGGCGGCACAACCGGCGGCACCGGTGGCTCAACCGATCCCGGTGGTTCGACTACCGGCGGCGGTGGCACCTCAACAGCATCAAGCGGTTCGACCGGTGGCACCGGTGGCGGCACAACCGGTGGCACCGGTGGCGGCACAACCGGCGGCACCGGTGGCTCAACCGAGCCCGGTGGTTCGACTACCGGCGGTGGCGGCACCTCAACGGCATCAAGCGGTTCGACCGGTGGCACCGGCGGCGGCACAACCGGCGGCACTGGTGGCTCGACCGACCCCGGTGGCTCGACGCCCGGCGGCGGCACTTCAACGGCATCAAGCGGTTCGACCGGTGGTACCGGTGGCGGCACAACCGGCGGCACCGGTGGCTCGACCGATCCCGGTGGCTCGACGACTGGCGGCGGCACCGCGTCTAGCGGTACTGCAACCGCGAGCGACAGCAACTCAAATCAGGCAACAGTGAACTGCCCGCCCGGCACAGCTGCCGCGCCCGGTGGCGGTGGCTCGTGCGTCGCTATCGCTGCAAGCAGCGGCGGGAAACCCGCGGCAAAACCGCTCGCGGCTGCAACGGGCGGCAACAATACGCCTGCGCCGACCGCAAATAACGACGCAGTAATTGCAAAAGGAATTGTCGCCCCGCCCGCGGCAAAACCGGCGAATCCTGCAGCACCCGCAGCAGGCGCCGCGACGCCGGTCGCGCTTGCGGCACCGAGTACCAGTGCATTGCCGGCGCCGGTGCTGGCAGTACAGGGCGACGGCGTGAATTTGTATCGGGAAGGCCGCGGCAACGGCCCGGGCACGCCGCGCCGTTAGGAACTACGGGGCAAGGCTGACGACGCCGGTCCGCATCAATCGCATCAGGCACTACTTCCAGCCAAACGCAGCGCGCGACCGATCAGGGCAGATTATCGACCGCTACCGGACTTTGCATGCGCACGATCGCCTCGGCGGTGATCGGAATACGCATACCGGCGATGTTCCAGTTCAGAAACGGAATGGTCGTCGGAATGTTGTTGAGCAGGTCTGCCACTGAATTTCCGGCGGCGCCAATCGCGTTTTTGATGTCCGCGGGCATGCCGGAAACATCATCGAGCTTGCTGACGAGACTGGCGACCGTATCGGAAGGCATCGTGCACATATTGGGCGTCGTCGGTGCCGACGGCGATACCCAGAATGATTCGTCGGTGAGATTTTTCGCGCCCGTAATGCCGTTGGACAGCGCATAAATCACGCGGTTGACGAAGGGCACGATCAATCTGACGCAATAGGTGACGCGGATTTTCAACAGGTTGGCATCCTGCACGGACATGCCATCGCCGGAGGTGCTGCGGTACATCAGGTTATCGTTCGGGATGTTATTGCCCATGTCAATGTGCGCCTGCTTGGTCGGACTGATAATCTCGACCTTGGTAGTGAGCGGATTGAATGCTTCGATCATCGCAATAACACGCGCCTTTGCCAGATCGCCGACATCCGGCGAGCTGGTGGTGCGCATGAACAGTGGCGTCATGCCGGCGGCGAGGCCGTCCTTGATCGGCGTCAGTTTGGCGTTCTTCAGCGCGCCCTGTCGCGCCGCCATGAAGGTCGCGTAGTTAAGCGTGAACTTCGCCTGGTAAATCAGCGCAAACTGAATCGCCCCCATGACCAGCAGGAGCAGCGCCGGGAAAATGATCAAGTACTCAATCATCGCCTGGCCGCGCTGCGGCACTGCGCGTGCAAACAGCCGGTACGCCACGACCGGCGCGATCATTTCTGCGCCCCCGCTTTGCGCGGTTCGGCACCGGCGGCCGGCTTTGCCGCTTTGAGGTCTGCGATCGAAGGTAATTGTTCGAGCACCTTGACGGTCTCGCTGCTGTTGGCAAACGCCGGATCTTTCGGATCAGCCAGCGCGTTGGCGCGTATCAGCGCCGCCCACGACTGGCGCAGGCGCACGATGCCGAGGTTATTCCAGGCGCGCGAATCGTTGTTGTTCAACGACAGCGATTTCATATAGGCTTCCACCGCCTGATCGGCATTGTTGGTACGCGCGTAAAGATTGCCCAGCCGCAGCCAGGTCTCCGCATCGTTCGGTATGGCGCGAACCAGCGCCTTGAACAACACTTCCGCACGCGCATCGTCGCCGTTGTCGAAAGCCGCCTGCGCCTCACGCTGCATTCTGAGCAGATCGTCGCCGCCGCCGTGGCTGCCGAGCATGGTGCAACCCGAAATCATTGCCAGAAACAATACAGCCGCGGCGCAGCGGTGAAGATTCATGTTGCCGCTTCCTGCCAGTTGAGGCGGTCGCCGATCCGGAGCCTGGTTTTTTCCAGCGTGCCGGGTGCGAGTTCAAGCGTCGATTTCGCGCGGAAACTGCCCGCGCAGCGCGCCGGCCGCAGTTCGTGCACCAGCTTGCAGACGCGCCCGAGCGAATCCAGAAATGCAAGATCGAGCCGGTATTTCATGCCGAAGGTATGCACCATGCCGCAGGCCTCGATCAGCATTCCTTCGTCGTGCGCAAGCGGCGGGCGGCCGAGCAGGCCGCGCATGCGCTCAGGCGCACTCGCGGCGCGCCACACCCGCGAGACGACGCAGCGGCCGCCCTCTTCGTAGACTGCGCCCAGCTTCAAAACATCCCCGAGTTCAGGAACTTCATGACAATCGGAAAACCAAGCACAATAAAGGTCACCGGGAAAATAAACATCATCAGCGGGCCGATCAGTTTGACCGGCGCCTCCATGGCCTGTTTCTCGGCGCGCTGAAAGCGTTCGGTGCGTCGTTGTTCGGCCTGCGAGCGCAGTGCGGCGCCCAGTGAAGCGCCCATTTTTTCGGCCTGGATGACGGTACCGACAAAGCTGGTGATCTCCGACATGGCAAGACGTTTTTCCATACGCCGCAAGGCGTCGGCACGCGGCAGGCCTGAACGCAGATCACGCACCACCATAAAAAATTCGTGGCGCAGCGGCCCGGCCGGACCTTTGTCCATAGCCTGATTGATCGCGCCGGTCAGATTCAGCCCGGCTTCGACCGCCATCGTAATGAAGTCGAGATACACCGGCAGCGCTTTCTGCACCGCCTTGTAGCGGCGCGCACGCACATCGCGCAACCAGATCTCGGGATAAAAATAACCGAGCAGCAGGCTGAACAACAGGGTATTCGTCGATTCCTTTTGCAACATCTCGAGGCCGAAATACGTCATACCGAAAACAGCCAGCACCGAAACGATACGCACTGCATAAAACTGCTCGGCGTTCAGCAGATAACCCACACCGGTAAGCTGCAATTTTTCGTGCGTGCGCTCGAGCGAATCCGGCGGAATAAATGCGCACAGGTGAAATTCGAGAAAACGCACGACTGGCCACATCAAACGCAACGCGAACGGCAGCGGATCCATGTACTCGCGGTCTTCAGAGGGCACTTCGGCCTTGAGTGAGCCGAGGCTATAGAACAGAAACAGCGCACAAACGCCGATCAGTCCGCCTACCGTCATTGCCAGCGTCAGGTCGCTCATCAGACGTCTATCGTGACAACTTTCTGAATTGCAAAATAGCCGATGACTTCCATCGCCGCCACCACCGCCAGCGTCGCCCAACCGACCAGCGTGTTGTACATCGGCGCCATCGCTTCCGGTTCCATCTTGGTCAGGGCCAGCAGCAGAAACAGCGGCAAACAGGTCATGATCAGGCCCTGCATGCGGCCCTGCGCCGTAAGAGCGTCGATCTTGCCTTCCATCTGGTGTTTGCGCCGCAACGTATCCGCCAGCGTCTCAAGTATCTCAGCAAAATTGCCGCCGACCTCGCGCGAAATCCGCATGCCGGCAACCACCAGGATGAAATCCTGCAGCGGCATGCGTTTTTCCATATTCTTCAGCGCAGTATCAAAATCCACGCCCAAACGCTGTTCGCGCAGCATCAATTCGAATTCCTGCGCGAGCGGCGGCTTCTGTTCCTTGACCATCGATTCGAGCGCTACCGTCAGGCTGGCGCCAGCGCGCATGCCACCCGAAATCATCAACAGCGCGTCCGGCAACTGGCGCTCGAACAGTTTGAGGCGACGCTTGCGCAAATGACTGACTACAAATTTCGGCATGATCGTGACAATGACAGCCGCCGCAATCGCCAGAATCGCCGCATCGAACAGTAACCAAAGCACCAGTGGAATTACAATTAGCGCAACCACATTGTAGTAAAAAATTTTCGTCGGATCGACAAATATGAACATATCGTCGAGGCCGCTTTTTGCGGTGGTCGCAATGTTTTTTTTCTGCCGCCGCAGAAATTCCTCGGCAAGCTGTATAAGAACCACGCCGATGACAATAGCTGCCACCAGCACGAGTCCGATTACAAAATTCAGACTGCTCATCAGCGGCGTTCCGGCGGCTGAAAAATCCCCAGATCAACCGGGATACCGCGCGCGGCCAGATCCTGGCAGAAGTCCGGGATATTGCCGGTGGCGACAAAGCGGCCCTTGACCTTGCCGTTGGCATCGTAGCCGTCCTGCTTGAAGAGAAAAATATCCTGCAACTGCACGATGTCGCCTTCCATGCCGGTAACTTCGGTGATGTGGGTGACTTTGCGGCTGCCGTCTGGAAAACGGCTTTGCTGCACAATCATGTGCACAGCCGAAGCAATCTGTTCGCGAATCGCGCGTAAAGGCAGATCCAACCCCGACATCAGCGTCATCACCTCGAGACGGGCGATACAATCGCGCGGCGTGTTGGCATGCGCCGTCGTCAGCGAACCGTCGTGGCCGGTGTTCATCGCCTGCAACATATCGAGCGCCTCGCCGCCGCGGCACTCGCCGACGACGATACGGTCGGGGCGCATGCGCAGACAGTTCTTGACCAGATCGCGGATGGTGATGGCGCCCTTGCCTTCGGAATTGGGCGGGCGCGACTCGAGCGAAATCAAATGCGGTTTGGCAAGTTGCAATTCGGCAGCGTCTTCGACGGTGACGATGCGCTCGTCGTCGGGAATGTAATTGGACATCACATTAAGCAGAGTGGTCTTGCCGGAACCGGTGCCGCCGGAAATCACAATATTGGCCGCCTGTTCAACCGCAATCTTTAGAAAGCTCATCATGTCGGCGGTGACGGAGTTATAGCCGATCATGTCTTTATCGACCAGTTTGGTCTTGGAAAACTTGCGGATCGTGATGTTGCAGCCCTTCAGCGCCAGCGGCGGAATCACCGCATTGACGCGCGAACCGTCTTTCAGGCGTGCATCGACCATCGGTGAACTTTCATCAATGCGCCGGCCGATCGGCGCGACGATACGCTCAATTGCACCGAGTACCGCCTGATCGTTGCTGAAGGTGATGTCAGACTTGGTGAGCTGGCCCTTGCGCTCAACGTAAATTTCATCAAAGCGGTTGACCATGATTTCGCTCACCGTCGGATCGGCCAGCAAATCCTCAAGCGGGCCAAGGCCCACCACTTCATCGAGCACATCCTTGGCCAGCCTGACGCGGTCGAGTTCGGCGGGCAGCGAACGGTCGGCGGCGAGTATCTCCGCGATCATCGCCTGCGTACTGGTGCGCAGCGCATCCTCGCCCATATGGCTGACGTCGAGCCGGCGCAAATCCATCTGGCTGATCAGCTTGCTATGCAGATTGCGCCGCGCCTCGTTCATCGCCGCGACCAGCGGTGACACCGGCGCCGGCGCCGAAACCGGCGTTACCGGTGCAGGCGCCGCAACGGGTGCTGCAGCGACCGGCGCCGCCGGTTTGGCAGCCGCAGGTGCCGCAGCCACTGCAGCAGGTTGGGAAACAACGGGCTGAGCTACCGGCATCGCGTCCGGCGCAGCTGCCGCCGGTTGCCCGGCATCGGCAACAACTTTCAAATTGTAATCACCGATACGGATAACATCTTCCGCCTGCAACGGCCCGTACTGTTTTTCGATAATCTTGCCGTTGACTTCGGTGGCGCCCAGTGCGCCATGGTCTTCGACAAAATATCCGTCAGCACGGCGGTGGATTGTGGCGTGGCGCTTGCCTACCGACCAGCCTCGCACGACGATGAGATTGTCGTCGGCCTTGCCTATGGTGCAGGAATCAATCTGGCACTCGACGCGATTCTGCTGGCCCTTTGGAGATTTAACTTCAACAGCAAACATGGTACTGGCTCCCGCAGGCGTTTAAGTTGAATTAGTCGACGATACCCTTGGGGCCGAGTTGGCGCTGGAACTTGTTCTGCATATCCTGCGCTTTCTCCAACCGCTCACGATTCATGGTCGAAGTCGGGTCGATCACCGTCGGCGTCACGAAAATCACGAGGTCGGTGCGGTTGTTGCGGAAATTGGTTGAACGAAACAGTGCGCCGAGAATCGGAATATTGCTGAGCCCCGGCACCCTTGTCACATCCTTCGCCAGATCGCTGTTCACCAGCCCGGATATAACGATGGTCTGCCCCGCCTGCACGTTCACTTCGGAATCGGTCGCACGCGTGAGAAAACCGGGATTGCCCTGCACTGCAACCGAACTATCAATACTGCTGACTTCGGTCTTGATGGTGGTGCTGACATTGCCTCTCTCATCGGCGGTCGGCATGATCGAAAGCTTGATGCCGTAATCCTTGTAGGTGATCGATGCCGGCGCAAACGCCGTGGCCGGTGTAATCAGCGGAATCTGGCCGCCCGCCAGGAACTTTGCTTCTCCGCCGCTACGCGTGCTCAGTTCGGGGCTTGCCAGCACGAAAGCATCGCCGGTATTCACCGCCAGGTTGATCCGGGAAGTAATCGACGTCGTGAGCCCGAGGTAGCCACGGAAAGCCTGCAGCGACAACGGCAACGGCGACGGGAAATTCGTCGGTGCGGTATTGGGAATACGGAAAAGATTGTTGTTAACGAGATCACCGCCGAAACCCGCTGCCGGACCGTTTGCCGTCTGATCCCAGGCAACACCGATATTCTCGCTCAGCGACTTCTTCATCTCGACGATCTGCACTTTCATGTAAACCATGCGCTTCATCGTCACTTCTTCTTCGCGCACCAGATTGAGTGTCTGCGGGAACAATTTCGCGATTGCGTCGATACGCGCCAGATTCGCCTTGGTCGCGGTGCCGGTGACGACAACATGCTCGCCGGCGCGATCAACCGCTATGCCGGGCATGCCCGAGAGCAGATCTTTCAATCGTTTCTGCGTATTGCCGCCGTCGCTGGCGGAAACGGTGACATCAAACATCGACTGCTTGCCGTCGGTAGTCCAGACGAAAAGACTGGTGCGTCCCGGGGTCTCGGCAAGCAACAGCAATTCGTTCTCAAGAACATTCGCAGTAACAACTTTGCCGTTACCCAATGCGACGCGCTGTATTTTTGTCAGCGGCAGGGTCTTGACCTCTCCGACGTAGAGGTTGATCGCGGTGATCTCTTCGGCGGCGTTAACCCAGTTGACCCAGGGCGCAAGCAAAATACCGGCGACGATGGCAAACACAACTTTCAGACGAGAGCTCATTGCGATGTTCCAATATTAATCAAGAGCAGCGCGTATCTGCACTGTAAAGTTCACTACCTGCCTGTTACGCCGGCACCGGGTGGCACTGTGAACGGCACATTGCCGAGGCCGGGAATATTGACCTGTCCGGTACCCGCCGCTGCCGGTGGTGGGCTCGCAGGCGCAGCGCTGGTTGGTACGCCGCCACCCATTGGCGAAGCCATGTTTACATTGACGGTCGTCGGAGTAGCGCCGCCGCCGCCCTTGCCGCCGATAATAAATTCGACGGTGGGTCGCTCGGCCTGCTGCTGGCCTTTTTTGCCAGGTGAGTAACCTTGCATCAGCGACTGGCTGTTTATTTTTGCCAGCGGGTCCATGCGCATGTCTTCGTCGTTGCGCAGTACCGCCCTGATTTTTCCGAGTTGCTGGCCGAGCGCGATGCGCGCCGCCTCTTCGGGCGTCACCTCAAACGTAAAGTTGCTGTAACGCAGCGGCCCCGTGCTATTGCCAGCCGAGGAACCCGGTCCGACCAGACCGCCCTTCGCAGGCGCGCTCGCAGCGTCGCGGTCGCGGTCAGCGTTGCGCGCAACCGTTTGGCCGGTCGCCAGCACTTTGACTTTCTGCAGCAGGGAAACAACCTGCTGCCCGCCGGATGGGTCGTTGGGATCAGCCACAATCAACATCAAGTCAACCAGATTGCCCGGCCGCACCATCTGTGCAACCGAGTTGATTTCATCAACTTCTATGGTGATCGCGCGCGTGCCCTGCGTGAGTTCCTCGGAAAATTCCTTGGTGCGCAGTTCAAGATCCGAGCGACGCAATGGCCGCCCGCTCTCGACTGCGCGCGCGAGTTTCATACCATTCACTTTGTCAAAATCATTCAACAGGATGGTTTCCTCGTAAACGAGGTCTTCCAGTATTTCGCGCTTGACCAGATTTTCCCCGCTGATTACGGCACCTTTGGGCAGATTACGCGCGACCGCCACCACATCTACGGTATTGCCGCCGCTGGCGCGTTTTTTCACCTCGGCTTCAATACGCTGTTCACGCACCTTCAGGTATTGCATGGTCACCCAGGTCGCGGTCAATCCGAGCAGCACTGCTACACCGAGCAGCAGCCACATCCGGTTTATTCGCGAGATCAAAATTCGAAGGATGCGCATAAGTTGCTCAAAATGGGGTTAGCGGAATTGAAAAAGAAAGTGCGTAGGCGAAAGCTTTATAGAAGGTCTTGAAAGCATTTGCAAGTTTGACAATCGCCACGTCGCCGTTTTCATCCGGCACCAGCAAAACCATCACGGCGAAAAAGACCACAACGGTGTATTCGGTCGCTGCCTGACCGTACTGGCGACTCAGTTGCGGCACGCTAAATCCGGTTTTTCCAGCCACCTGTCGTCCCCTAAGGTTTGTCCATCATATTCAACAACACGCTACTGCCCTCGCCACTGCGCGAAATAGTCATGCCGGCCTCATTGAGGCCGCGTTTCAATGTGAGGGTATGGGCTTCGCCATTGCCGCCGCGTATTGGCAAAGTATTATCCGCAATAATACGCCATCCGTCTGCGGTCATGGTACGCCGGTAAAAATCGGCGTTAGCAGCAGGAGAAAAAGCATTCATCAGCAGTATTGTGCGCGCGGCTTTGCCGGGATCGCGGTGGTTGATATCGTTCACCACGTTGCTACCTGACATCATTGGAATGCCCTTGCCGGCGACGCGTGCCTGCCCCGGATCCTGCAGTTGGCTCACCCCCAGCAATCCGGTCGATCCATTGCCGGCGCCGCGTTGCACCTGCACCGTATAAAAACAGGTTCCGCGTAATGCTGCGATGACCTTCCATTCGCCGATTTCATATTCAATACCGGCCGGACGTTGCGGCGCCGCCTTCCACTCGCGCCGGTAATACGCCAGTATCGATTGCGCGCTCTCGGGACTGTCGAATTTTTTTACCTGCATCGGCAGGCCGTTAAACAAAATATCCTGCATCACCCAGGTCAGCTTGAATTCCGGGGCCGGAAACGGCGCGCAATCAAGCTTCGGCTCGTCCGCCATCGCCGGCGCGCAAGTACACGCCGCCACAGCAGCAAGCGCAATGAAAAATCCGGAAAACCGCTTGAACAAATTCGTCATCGTTGGCGCAATTATTTCAAACGGTCGTCAGGCACGATATCCGGCTGAATTACGCCACCGAACTTGAGATGGTCCGGCATCAATTCGGGCGCGAACACCGTCGTCACAATCTGCAGGATCTGCAGAATCGTCTTCGTGGGGTCACGCTGCGCAATCGACATCGGCGTCAGGCCTTCAACCTGCTTCTTTACGTTGTCGGGACCATTGGCGTTCCAGCCATTGGCCACCAGCACATTGGTTGCGGTAAACAGCGGCGCGCCCGACGACGACGATCTTCCGGTAATGACATCGCGAATCGGCCCCGTCTGCACGGTCTGCACCTTGATCGTGGTGGTGTAAAGGCTCTTCATGTCGAGTTCAAACTTGGAACCCAGAATACTGTCGACGACATTCACAACGCTGACAACCGGATCCAGAATGGCATCCATCGTGCCGGGCGTCTGGGCGCGCGCACTGCCTTGATTAACATTCGAGTTGTAATCGGCCAGCATCGAGTTGCCGCCGCGATCCTTCCACAACGGTTTGGGCCCGCCGGCCCAGGTGCCGGCCGAGCTTTGCGAACTCTGAATCTTGGCGGTCGCGTTATCGGAAAAAAAACGCTGCAGCACTTCGTGCTGGATTTCCAGATCGGTTTTTTGTGCGGCAGTCCAATCGGAACTGCCGAACCATACCGTACGCTCCCAAGCGGCATATCGCGCGGCCTGTATGGACGTGGCCTTGATGTCCATGTATTTACCGAGCAGCGGAATAATCAGAAACAGCGGCAACATCACGGTAGCGGCTGCAATCGTAAATTCGACCAGTGCCTGCCCTGATTGCGGTTGTCTGCGATAAGACGGTGTATTCACTATTCGCTTTAGAATTTGGCGAGGTAGTCGTTGTACCATGAGGCAATTGTACCGAAACTCAATCCCTGAATAATCATCGATGCCGCCTGCTCGGCAATACTGTTCGGCAACAATCTTGCCTGCCAATAAGGACTGTAAAGACTGCCGTACTCCGCCTTGCCGTCACCGCGCGCAAATATATCGGCGGGACGCGAAAAATAAGCCTCGGCTTTGGACAGCGCGCGCATGCAATTACTGGCCATACCGTCGCCGACATCGAGATTTCCGGTAGCCACCAGCGCCGTTATGGCCGGCGCAGTACGCGCGCTCGGGCCGCAACCGGCAGGATCGGCTGTAGTGCTGCCGCCGCGCCCGACACGCAAATTACCATTTGCACTTGTGAAGATCGTATTGGATGGTTTCTCCACCTCAACAATGATCGGCGGGGAACTCAGATTCTGATGGTCTGTATCGGTAACCTGGGCCACATCTGCGACATCGCGATAGGTACGTAAACCGCCGCTGGTGGCCAGCGACGTCCCCGCCCCCTTACCCTGCTGCATGGCCGCGACAATTGCGTTTGCGGAGTAAGACTTGCCGTAAGAATCAAAGCCGGATTTACTACCCGCCGGATTATCGCGATCGAAATTGCCGGTTGAACTGATCGAATTCGAAGGCCCGGCCTGTGCCGCGCCCCCTGCGCCGGGTCCGAACGGCGGAATCAGCCACGGCAGGATCGGCAGATTGATAAACGGTCCGAACGGCGGAATAAAAATCGGAATGGTGACGAGCCCGAAAAAACTCGTCACATCCATCGCGCTCCACGTCTTGTTGTTATTTCTGAGTTCGGTGCCGCCGTTATGAAACAGCAGCATGGTGAAACCGTAGACCATAGGCCCGCCAACTAGAAAGGTCGGATCCACCAGCACAGACGGTAACGGCCACGGAAACGGCACCCACGGTCGCGTGCGTATATCGTAGAAACCATCCATCGAACTGGTCGTAACTTTGGCAAAGCGTTCCGAATTTCCGCCATCAGCGGTCTTACCGGTCGTCGATTTAGCCAGCGTCGGGTTTTTTTCCGAGGTAAATTTGAACCACTCGTAGGTGTTGTAGGCGTATCCGACAAGTCCGAGCAGGCTCAGAGCAGCATCCGGATCATTCATTTTTACAACATCATACTGGTTGCCGAATGCAATCAAACTGGTGAACCCGCTCATATCAAAACCAGCGAGGCCGGCCAGAATCGTGTTCATTTTATTGTCGACACCCAGCGTCTGCGCAACGGTAAGCGCCGTGCCGTAGTGGTACACCGACTGGCCGAATCCGAGCGCATCGATGATGATCTGCAAACCCTTGGCGACAATCGGCGCTGCAGAATTAAATCCGCTTCTCAGCCCGCCGGCGGCGGCCCTTAAAGCACCCACAAACGGAGTCCACAGTACGTTGGCGACGGCACCGCGCGCCATCCAGCTCACCTGCGGCGTTAATGTTCTAAATGTATCGTCGTAATTGCGCACCCACGCAGTCAGACCGACCAACTGCGCCATCGCAACCTGATTGGCGATCATGGCGCGATTTGTATAGGCCGAGAAATTGTAGTCGCGCGCCTGCGCCACGGCGGCGCTGTAAGCGGCCGCATCCGCGGTGTTCTGCAGCTTCATTTTCTCGGTGGTGAGCTGCCCCATGCTGTACATGGTAAGCAGCGCCAGCATAACGACAAGCATGAAGATCGTGACGAACACGAGCGCCTGCCCGCGCTGAGAAAAACTCGCTCGGCCGCGCATCACCGGAATCTTCCGCGCCGAGCGATTAAGACAGCCGCTCTTTACTTCCCAGCTTGTCCGTTATAAGTGCCCAAGTTTTGCTTGGTGGTGGCGGCGGTATCTGCGGCGGTCGATGCACCGGTTGCAGCAGTCTTGCCTGCCGAGCTCGAACCACCGGCCAATTCGTTAGTCATCTGCGCGGTTTGACCGCGGATGGCCTGACCGAAATAGCTGTAGACGCCGATTGCAGCAACTGCAATCAACGCCACGATGATGATGTATTCAGTCATGCCCTGACCAAATTGACGCGCTTTTTGCTGAAAGTGGAATGATTTCATGATGTGCCCCTATGATAATTGGTGATGATGGGTGAACCGGGAAAGAACTGCCCGTTCGGTCAAACTGTTGCGTATCCTAGCATATCTTTTTTCATATTTCGATGAAGAAAACTCGGCAGATTTCCACCGCACCGGCCATTGAAAAAATAGCCGCATGCCGCACTGCAGAATCTCCGGATCCCGGTATGCAACCGTGACAAATGCCCTGTTATCGAGGACGACCTGGACAAGGTAAGAAATGAGCAAAACCGCTTTGCAATTCGCCGCTTGGATCGCTGCAATCAGCGCGGTCCTGACAATCCCGTTATTTGCAGCCCAGGTAATCGCCACGCGCAGCGGGCCAACGACACTGTCGATGACCATGCAGATCACCAACGTTTTGCTGCTTTTATACGTCCTCGCGAGCCTGCGTGCATTATTGGAACAAAAACAAGCGCCTGTGGCCAACAGCTATCTCACTGCGATCATGATTGTTTCTGTCATTCTGCAGTTCGGCGCATTGATCGCGACGCCCGAAGACACGTACGTCCTGCTTGTGCTGTTCGGCGGTCTGGTCGCGCTCGGCGTGCTCTACATCGTCGTTGGCATCAAGCTGCTGGCGACTGAAAGCGTGTTGCCCGGACTCAAGCTGTTTTGTTGCGCGGCGATTGCCGTGGGAACGTTCACGGCGAGCATCGTTCTGGCGCTTGCTGCACTACCGGCGTCCATGGTGATGGACTTCGCACTGGCCATCGTGTTTTTTCGTGCGGCCGCCCAGGCACCTGCAGCCTTGACGCCGGCGCAGCTGCCGGGCACAGACCAGAAATAAAAAGCGGCCATCAAGTGGCCGCTTTTTGTTGCTTGCGTGAAAGCCGTTATTTATCGGTCTTCGCGGTACTCCTGATTTCGATACTTGCCGCACGCGCCAGATCGCGATGGATACGCGCCACGCGTTCGACTTCGCCTTTGGCGGGGAAGCGTTCGTAGAAACCTTCAACCTTGAAGGCCTTCTGCTGGTCAGCCCACACCGCAAGGCGCTGCTCCCAACGCTTCTGGCGGCCATCGGCGGGATCGGCATCTTCACGCGCGAGATCGGCGCAGACGCGGATCATTGCTTTCAGCGTCACCGGTTTGGTGCTCATGTAAGCATCGTTCGCCCAGGTGTCACCCCAGGCTTTGTGCGCGGCCTTCAGGAAATCACGCACAACGTTGTAATACTTCTCGGCTTCGCGATAACTGTTGCTCGCCTGCTTGATTTTTTTCCAGTCGGCGCGCACCCAGCGATAGAGTTCGTTGAACAGTTCAGCCTGCAGTATCCATTTATCTTTCTGGCTGCGGCCACCAAGACGGTTGACGCGATAACGCAACGGGCTGTCGGCTTCGCTGTAGAGGCTGTCAACCAGGCGCGCGGCAAAACGGCGGTCCGGATCGGCCCACGACACCCGCTCGTACAAATCGACCAGATGGCTTTTGTTGATGCGCGTCGGCGTCGAATTGATGATAACGAACATTTCCGCTGCGAAATCTTCGCTGCGGCCGTCAAAAATCACGCAAGGCACATCGATATTCTTTGCTTCGTCGGGATGCTCGGAGAGATAAAACCGCAACGCGGCAAGCCGGTGCTGGCCGTCGATGATCAGAAACTTGGAGGTCGGGTCCTGCAAATGGCCGACCTGCTCCTGACCTTCAAGCGCGCGAAAATTCAGGCGGTCGCTGGTAAACAGCAAAACAGTGCCGGGGATCGGCGGCTGGGTAACCGCCATTTCATAAAAATTCTTCAGTGAGCGCACTTTGGCGCGCGACAACTGGCGCTGAAAGGCTGCGTCGGTGCGTTCAACGCGGGCGATGAACTGGGCGATTTCATCGTGTTGCGGCACCGTTTGAGGCGCGATCTGCTCGTCCTCATCGTAATAGCGGCTTATAAACCGCACCTTACTGAGTATTTCCTTCGCAGAATAACTGGCGAGATAGAAAATCCCGTCTTTTTGGCGAATTCTGGTTGCGAGCATGGTGCGTCTTTCGAGTTTATTTTATCCAATGCTTACATATACTTACCGATGAGATCGGTAGCGGCCTCGGGTCCTCCCAAGGCCCCAATGATATATGAATTCAGGGGTCTGCGGCTCAAAAACCGGCCCTTGCTGCGCAAAAAATAGGCCGCGCCGCCGGATTCAGAGCGAAATCGGCGTCGCTGCGGAGGGTATCAGGCGCGCAAAAAATCGACCGGCGTATAGCGTCCGTTGAGCGCCACCTGCGGGTTGATACCCCACCAGCGGCCGAGTGCGGTTGCGTACAAGTCGCGAAAATCGACGGCAAAAGGCAGGTTGCCGTTGCCATCGAGCCGGCTGAGTGCCGGCGGCAGCCCGTAAAGCCCGCCGCGCACCTGCCCGCCGGCGACGAAATGCGCGTTCGCCGCGCCGTGATCGGTGCCGCCGCTCTGGTTCTCGCGCGGACGCCGGCCGAATTCGCTGTACGTCATCATCAGCGTGCTGTCCCAGCGCCCGATTTCCTGCATGGCCGCGCGCATCGCGACCATGCCTTCAGCCAGATCCTTGAGCAGCCGCTGATGCGTGCCCTGCTCGCCGCTGTGCGTATCGAATCCGTTGTGCGTCACCTTTATAACCGCCACGCCGGCCTTGCTCGCCACCACCTGCGCCGCGGTCTTCAGCGCATTGCCGAAGGCATTGTTCGGAAACTCACTGCGCAGAGCCACGCCGCTGCCGATGTTGGCCGCCGCCTGCGTAACGTCGCGTTCGACTTTCAGAATATGCGACAGCGCCGCATTGCGCGAGACGCCCTCACCACCGGCCAGCCGCGCCTGGCGCAGGAACTGCTCGGTATTGGTCAGCGCCAGCGCGCGCGTGCCGCCGCCGGCAAGCGGCCCCATCTCGTTCGAGCCGACGACAATGCCGTCGGCGGCAAAACTGCGCGGCACCGGCGCATCGGCAAATGCGCGGGTCAGCCAGCCTTCGTTCAGATATTGATCACTTTTCGAAGCGGTATCCCAGATCTCTATCGAGCGGAAATGCGACAGATTCGCACTCGGATAACCGACGCTTTGCACCACCGCGAGTTCGCGGTTCTGCCACAACGGCATCAACGCTTGCAATGCCGGATGCAGGCCTGCACTGGCGTCAAGCTGCAGAACCTGATCGCGCGCAATCGCAAGGCGCGGGCGCAGCCGGTAATAATCGGCGTCGGCAAACGGCACCACGGTATTCAGACCATCGTTGCCGCCTTTGAGCTCGACCAGAATCAGCAGGTTGTCGTAGCGAGCGGCGGCTGCGGCGGCATTCGCGGCTTGCGGAAAGCAAGCGGCCACGGCAGCCGCCGCGCCAGCGCTCAAAAATTCCCGTCTATCCATGTCCGTTCCCTTCGCATAAAAATTGCCGCCAAACGCATGACTCCCGGCTCACTTCAACTGGTAAGACGGATCGAGCACCAGTTCGCGCAGGCGCTCCACGCCCTGCGCCGCGGTGGCAACCGTCGATGCCGGTTCGGCTGCAAGCACGACCTTCATCAATGCCGCATCGCCCGGCTTGAACTGTTTCAGCCAGCGTTCGCTGTCGAAATGAATATCCATCACCGCACGCGCAAAACGCGCCCCCCCGTCTGCATTCGGCGCCATCGCCGGCAGCGGCTGCGGCATTTCCTGGGCGCGAAACAAACGCTCGAGAAACTGCTTGCGCGAGAGCAGTGATGCGCTGTTGATCCAGGCTTCGCCGCCCGGCCAGCCCTTGACATTCGGCGGCGCAAAAACGTCCTGGCCGAGCTGGCGCGCCGCCAGCAGAAACGGCGTAACTTCACCGGTTTCAAAACGGAATTGGCGCAAAGTGCCAACGATCAGATCGATCGGCGATTTGATCAACGCGGCGCGATTCTGCGGCGCGTAGAAGGCATCCGAAGTCAGCAGCGCGCGCAGCGCCACCTTGACGTTGTAGCGGTTGTCGCGAAACATGCGCGCAATGCGGCGCACTTCCGCGCTATCCGGCTGCGGCGACACGAATTCGCGCCACAACTTGCTGACGATGAGTTCCGCCGTCTGCGGTTGTGCCAGCAGAATATCGAGCACCGCATCGCCGTCGAAGTTGCCACTTCTGCCGAGCACCGTCTTGACGCCGTCGTCATGCGCCGGGCGCCTGAACAGAAATTCACCGCTCTCCAAATCGATACTCCAGCCGGTAAATGCGCGTGCCGCCTCCTTGATGTCCTGCTCGCCGTAATTGCCTTCGCCGAGCGTGAACAGCTCCATCACTTCGCGCGCGAAGTTCTCGTTCGGCTGCCCTTTGCGGTTGGACGCGCCGTCGAGATAAACCACCATCGCCGGGTCTTTCGAGACCTCATGCAGCATGTCGCCGAAATAACCGAAAGCGTGTTTGCGCAGCAGCTGGTTCTGCCGGTACATCAAGACAGGAGAACGCACTTTCTGCAGGCTCGAGACAAAATGGTTATGCCAGAAGAGCACCATTTTTTCCGTCAACGGCGATTGTGTGGTGAGCATTTCCGTCACCCACCAGCGGCGCAATTCGGCACCCTTTTCGAATTGCTGGCGCTGAAAAGCCTTGCGTTCTTCCTCGCTGGCGCCGCGCAGTTTGCGCGGCGATTCGAAATCATTCACCCACGCGGGCGCAGGCGTGGCGACCCGACCGCCAGTCCACCCCAGCAACTGGTCGACGGCCTGCGCGCGCGTCAGTTTGCCGAACGCCTCGATGTCTTCGACGTTGCCGGCAAAGCTCGTGCGGTTGAGCAGATGGCGCGCCTCATCGAAGCCCATTGGCGCGCCGGACGCCAGCACCGGCAACAGCGCAATCAGCAAAACAAGCAGTCGTTTAGCCATGATTGCGCCGTGGTTTGCCGGTTCTTCTACTTGGCGTCGGGTTTGCGCCCGCCGGCCGGTTTACAGCTGTCGGGATTGGCCTTGCATTCCGCGCGGCGCTTCTCGAACTGCGCTTTCATTTCCTCGCAGCGTTTCGGGTCGGCCTTACAACGCTCTTCGCGACGCGACTTCATTTCGGCGCGGCATTTCTCAGGGTCGCCTTTGCACTGTTCATTCCGCTCCTGCATTTTTTTCTTGAATTCCTCGCATTGCTGCGGATTGGCTTTGCAACGTTCTTCGCGCTTTGATTTGCGATCGGATTTGCATTTTTCCGGGTCGGCACGGCATTCCTCGCGGCGCTTCTGGAATTCGGCCTTCTTCTTTTCGCATTCCTGCGGATTTTGCTGGCAGCGTTCGCGCATGGCATCGCGGGAAGCCGCACCCTTGGATGCAGCGCCATCGCCCTTGTTCACGGTTGCGCCGGGCAAGCCCTGCGCAGCAGCAGCCGCCGTCATCACCGACAGAATTGCAGTCAGTAAAAATGCGTAAGTACGTTTCATGGTGTTTACCTTTCAGGTTTATAGACCGGCCGTTCAGCGCCGGTCTTTGTAGAGTTCACGATTCGCGCGGTCAAGATCGCGATGCAGATCGCGCCGTTCCTGGTCCGTCATGCGGCCGTCGCGCGGACGCTCCGGGTGCTGCTGCGGATTGCGGAAATCGCGCTGCGGTTGACGCTGGAAACGGTCCTGCTGATGACGCTGCGTCTGCACATGCAAACCGCCGCCGTTACGCCAGCCATTGGCCATCACCGGTGCTGCGATCATCATCGCCAAAAGCGCCGCCAAGCCGATCAGGGTTCGCATGCCTGCTCCTTCATGGATCGATCGGGCGCCGCAACGCGACACCTCGCTCGCCATTATAAAAGCGCACCACAACACGACGCCGGTGCGCAGCCGCTGCGGCCAGTGCCCATGTCGCGATTGCGCCCAGTGCGATGATTGCTGCCATGCCAACTCCTGTGGCGGCGCTTGCCGCTCGGTTAATACTTTTAGTCTGTTGCCTGCGAACCTGCGTCGATAACGTAAACAGTTTTCGTGCGTTGACGAATACTACGCCCGCAGCAGGCGAATACCGGAGCGCCGCGGGCGGTCTTTTGTAACAAATTGTTTCGCTGCGAGGCACATTAACAATCACTTACAAAACAGTGGCATTGGCAAATCGAAATGGCTAGGATGACGCACATGACAGATACCAAGACACGCATACTTGTCGTTGATGACGACGCACGACTGCGCGAACTGCTCAACCGCTATTTAAGCGAGCAGGGTTACAGCGTGCGCGCCGCCATTGACGGTAATGACATGAACCGCTGGCTCGCGCGCGAACGCTATGATCTGATGGTGCTCGATCTCATGATGCCGGGCGAGGACGGCCTGTCGATCTGCCGCCGGCTGCGCGGACTCGGCGACAAAATTCCAATCATCATGCTGACCGCCAAGGGGGATGACGTCGATCGCATCGTCGGCCTGGAAGTCGGCGCCGACGACTACCTGCCCAAACCGTTTAACCCGCGCGAACTGGTGGCACGCATACAAGCTGTGCTGCGGCGCGCGCCGGAAACGCAGCCGCCGGGGGCGCCAAGCAGCGAAGCGCAGGTGGTTGAATTCGGCGAATTCAGTTTTAATCTTGCCGCGCGCAGCCTGTCGCGCGCCGGCGCGCCGATTTCCCTCACCACCGGCGAATTCGCGCTGCTCAAGGTTCTGGTGCAACACGCGCGTTCGCCGTTGTCGCGCGACAAACTGACCGAACTGGCGCGCGGTCGCGAATTCGGCGCCTTCGACCGCGCCATCGACGTACAGATTTCACGTTTGCGCAAGCTGATTGAAACCGATCCGGCCAAACCCGCCTTTATCCAGACGGTGTGGGGGTTCGGTTACGTGTTCGTGCCCGACGGCACGAAATAGCCACCGTCGCCGGCCGCACTTCCGCATTGAAAATTTTTCCGCAAAGCTTGCTGTGGCGCGCCATGCTGCTGCTCGCATTGCTGCTGGTGGCCGGCAACTTCGCGTGGCTGCAAATTTTTCGCGTCTCCGAACGCGAACCGCGCGCCGTGCAGGTGGCGCAGCAAATCACCAGCATCGTCAATCTGACGCGCTCAGCACTGATCACCGCCAATCCCGACAAGCGCTTCGATCTGCTGCGCGATCTGTCCGAGCAGGAGGGCATCCAGGTTCACGCCGGCGCACCGAACGAAGCGGTAGAACCACTGGTTGACCGGCCGTTCGTGCGCCTGCTTATTGCCGAGCTGCAGCGGCGCCTCGGCAGCGACACCCGGCTGCTGCAATCAACCGGCGCGGCCGGAAATGTGTGGGTCAATTTTGCCATCGACAATGTCGATTATTGGGTCAGCATGCCGCGCGAGCGCGTCGAGCGTACCGAACAACTGCGCTGGATCGGCTGGGGCCTGCTGGTTTTACTGCTGTCTGTCATCGGCGCGTTTCTGATCGTTACCCGCATCGGCCGCGCGCTGCGCGAGTTGACGCGCGCGGCGGCGGCGATCGGCCGCGGACAGACGCCGGCACCGGTTGACGAAAGCGGGCCGAGCGAAATCCGCACGCTGTCGCACGCCTTCAATCAGATGTCGACCGACCTCAAGCGCCTCGACGAAGACCGCGCGCTGCTGCTTGCCGGCGTATCACATGATTTACGCACACCGCTGGCACGCATCCGTCTCGGCCTTGAAATGATTGGCGACAAAACCGATCCGTCGCTGATGGAAGGCATGGTGCAGGACATTGCCGATATCGACGCCGTGATCAACCAGTTTCTCGATTTCGCGCGCGTCAGTGGCGAACAAAGCGCCGCCACTGAATGCAATCTCGATGAAATCGTCAATACGATTGCCGAGCGCTACCGGCGTCAGGGCGTCGCCATCACCGCGCGCAGCGGCAAAGTGTCGCGGCTGCAGCTCAAACCGCTCGCCATGCAGCGGCTGCTCACCAATCTGATTGACAATGCCCTGCGCCACGGCAGCGCGGCGGTCGAAATCGAAACGTCGTTGCACGACAATCGCGTGCGCCTGTCGGTGCTCGACCGCGGCCCCGGCATTCCCGCCGCTGACGCCGAACGCATGCTGCAGCCGTTCACGCGCCTGAATACGGCGCGCAGCACCAGCGGTTCCGGTCTGGGGCTGGCGATTGTCGACAGAATCGCCCGCTTGCACCACGGTAGCGTGCAGCTGCTGGCGCGCGATGGCGGCGGGCTCGAAGCGCGGGTTGAACTGCCCGCTCTGTAATGTGCAGCTAGCGCCGGATGCGAACCGTCGTATTGCGCAGGCGCAACGACAAGACACGCCCCAGCGCAAACAACAAATCGCGCGCCAACCCAGGTTCCTTGTCCGACAACGTCTGGAACTGATCAGCGGTCAGGCACAGCAATTCGCCTGCGGTCACCGCCCATACATTTGCCGAGCGCGGTTGACCGTCAAAAAACGACTGCTCGCCGATCACGCTGCCGGCGCTGATTTTGGCAATCGGGCTGATGCTCACGCCGTCCATATAGGTAACGCCGACTTCGAGCGAGCCGGCAGCAACAAAATACAGCGCGCGATCTGCGACCCCGCGCTGAATCACCACTTCGCTGGCCTTGAAGCTGCGCGTGCTGGTCACTGCAAACAGCGTGCGCCAGTTCTCCTCGCTCCAGTGCGGCAATTGAAGATCGTCACCCTGCCCGCTCTGTTCACTGCGGCTGCGGTTAAAAACGGCAACGTAGTCCATGGGGTTTGGCATCCCTCTGATGGCGGCAAGCGCCTCGTCACGCATTATACAAACCTGCTAGCATGCGCGCATTGATGCATTTGCACCGGGAACAATATGCGTAAATTTCTGATGCGCGCCGCGCTAACTGCGGCGCTGACCGCGGCGATCACTGCGCCGGCGCTTGCTGCCGAGCAGCAAATCAATATTTTTTTTCCGTTCGATAATGCTTCATGCGCAACCTGGGGAAAATACGCAAATAACCGGGCAATCCGCCAGCAATACGAATTCTGGATCCTCGGCTTCGTCTCCGGCTACAACTACGCCAATCCGGCGCGGCAGGTGCCGACCGGCACGCTGCCTGTCGGCGATCAACTCTACGCCTACCTCGACGCGTACTGCCACGACAATCCGAATTCGAGTGTGATCGGCGGCGCCTTTCGCCTGATCGAACAATTCCGCGAAACCACCGTTGCACCGAAACCGCCGGCGGCGCCTGCAAAAAAAGAAGCGCCGAAGGCCGCGCCACCGGCCGCGGTCAAATAGGGTCAGCCGCTTACCCGGGAACGCCCGCCGCCAGCGGTGCGATCAAGGCAATCGCTTCGGCGGCAATGCCTTCGCCGCGGCCGGTGAAACCGAGTTTCTCGGTGGTCTTCGCCTTGACGCTGATGCTGCCTTCCGGCACACCGAGATCGACAGCGATGTTGGTGATCATTGCCGGCACATGCGGCGCCATGCGCGGCTCCTGCGCGATGATGGTGGCGTCAAGATTGAGCAGACTCCAGCCATGTTTGGCCAGCAGCGCCGCCGTTGCGCGCAGCAGCTTGCGACTATCGACGCCTTTGTATTGCGGATCGCTGTCGGGAAAATGGCGACCGATATCGCCGAGCGCGGCAGCACCGATCAAGGCGTCGCAAATCGCATGCAACAGCACGTCGGCGTCGGAATGCCCGTCGAGACCGCGCGGATGCGGAATAGTCACGCCGCCGATGACGAGGCGGCGGCCGTCAACCAGTGCATGCGCGTCAAAGCCCTGACCGATTCTCATACGTTCTCCATGCTTTTCAGAATGAGTGCAGCGAGTTCAAGGTCGTGAGGATACGTGACCTTGAGGTTGCGCGTGTCCCCCATCACCAGCCGCGGCCGCATACCCATGCGTTCGATCGCACTTGCTTCGTCGGTTGCCGCTACGGGGTCGATTGCGCGCAGCGCTTCGAGCAGCACGCGATAACGAAACATCTGCGGCGTCTGCGCCTGCCACAGCGCATCGCGCGATTCTGTTTGTGCGACCCGGCCCTCGCCATCGGCGCGCTTGATCGTATCCACCACCGGCAGGGCGAGCAGACCGCCTGCCGCATCGTCACGCAGTGTTGTAATCAAGCGCTCAAGCGCGGCAGCGGGCAGGCAGGGTCTGACCGCATCGTGCACCAGCACCCAGTCGTCGGCTGCGACCAGATCACGCACCGCCAGGAGGCCGTTGAATACGCTCGCTGCGCGGGTTGCGCCGCCGCAATACAGCGGTTCGAGTTTGCCGGCAAACGGTTGCCAGTCCTGCTGCGCATAAAAATCGTCGCCCGCGGCGAGCACCACGAACACGCGTTCGATATCGGCGCCGGCGCAGAGTTGTTTCAGCGTGTGATAGAGCAGCGGTTTGCCGGCCAGCGTCAGGTATTGCTTGGGCCGGGCGGCAGCCATGCGCGCACCGCTGCCGGCGGCCGGAACGAGAGCGAAAAATTTTGGCATAAGAAATAAAAGGGTAACCCGCACGATTGTACCAGCAGTTGTTATGCGCACCGGCGCCATGTTGACGCGTCTCGGGCGGGACTATAATCACCATCCTGTGCGCCGCAATTGATATTACGCGCGACGTCCCGCATAAACCGCGAGGAGCATTCCATGATCAACGTCCGCCCGCCCACAGTCGCCGGACTTTTTTATCCGTCCGCCGCCGCCGAACTGCGCCGCGAGGTTGAAGCGATGCTGGCCGCTGCCGAACCCGCCGCGCGCGCCAAACCGGTGCCCAAGGCCATCATTGCGCCGCACGCCGGCTATATTTATTCGGGCCCTGTCGCCGCAGCAGCTTATGCACGACTGGCGCCCGCGCGCGACCGCATCAAACGCGTCGTGCTGCTGGGGCCGGTGCATCGCGTCGCCATACGCGGACTCGCACTGCCGGCCGCAAGCATGCTGGCAACGCCGCTCGGCAACCTTATGGTGGATGCCAAGGCACATGCCGCGTTGTCGTTGCTGCCGCAGGTGTGCGTTAACGGTGCCGCCCACGCTGAAGAACATTCTCTCGAAGTGCATCTGCCCTTTCTGCAATCGGCACTCGCCGACTTTACCGTGGTACCGCTGGCGGTGGGCGACGCCAGTGCCGAAGAAGTTGCGCAGGTCATCGATACGCTATGGGGCGGTGCAGAGACGCTGATCGTGGTCAGCTCTGATCTGTCGCACTATCTGAATTACGCTGAAGCGCAAGCGCTCGACCGTGCTACCGCGCAGGCCATACTCGACATGCGCAGCGACGTTACGCACACTCAGGCCTGCGGTGGCACGCCGGTCAACGGGCTCGCCCTCGCCGCGCGCCGTCACCACCTGACCCCGGACCTGATCGATCTGCGCAATTCAGGCGACACTGCCGGCGACCGTCAGCGTGTTGTCGGCTACGGCGCCTTTGTATTCTGCTCTGAAGATAACAAGGAGCAACATGTCCACTGATATCGGCGCGCTGGCGATGGCGCAAATGCAAAGCGCGGATATATTGCCGGCCGATGCCGGAAAAGTGCTTCTAGCAATGGCACGTAACGCCATCGCATCGCAGCTAAAACTGGCGACCACACCTGCAACTGATGCCGCGCGGCTGCAGGCGACCGGCGCTTGCTTCGTCACGCTGACGCTGGCCGGCAAGCTGCGCGGCTGCATCGGCACGCTGGAAGCGCATCGCGCGCTGGGCGAGGACGTACGCGCCAATGCGCTCGCTGCAGCATTCCGTGACCCGCGTTTTAAAGCACTGACCGCGGAGGAATTTTCCGGCATAAAAGTCGAAGTTTCCGTGCTCTCAGCAGTGGCGCTGATGCAATGGCGCGACGAAGCCGACGCGCTGGCACAACTACGCCCCGGCATCGACGGCGTGATTTTCGAGTACGGCCATCACCGCAGCACCTTCCTGCCGCAAGTGTGGGAAGAGTTTGCCGACGCCAGCGTCTTCATGGGCAATCTCAAGTACAAAGGCGGCCTGCCGCCTGATTTCTGGGACCCTGCGGTCAAACTCTCGCGTTACACCGTCAGCAAGTTTCGCGAAGACGACTAATGCCATGAGTTACGCCGGACGCTGGTGGCATCTGCTCGCCGACGGCCGCATGCAATGCGACCTCTGTCCGCGCGACTGCAAATTGCACGACGGCCAGCGCGGCGCCTGCTTCGTGCGCGAGCGCGTGGGCGACTGGATGATGCTGACCACCTACGGCCGCTCGTCGGGTTTCTGCATCGACCCGATCGAAAAAAAACCGCTGAATCATTTTTATCCCGGTTCCAGCGTGCTGTCGTTCGGCACCGCCGGCTGCAACCTCGCCTGCAAGTTCTGCCAGAACTGGGACATCAGCAAATCAAAAGACATGGACCGGCTCGCTGACCAGGCTTCGCCCGAGGCGATCGCGCAGGCGGCGGTCGACGGTGGTTGCAAGAGCGTCGCCTTCACCTACAACGACCCGGTAATTTTCGCTGAATACGCAATGGACGTCGCCGACGCCTGCCACGCGCGCGGCGTGAAAACGGTCGCGGTCACCGCCGGCTACATGCACGACGCACCGCGCCGCGACTTCTATTCGAAAATCGACGCCGCCAACGTCGATCTGAAAGCGTTCACCGACGAGTTCTATTTCAAGCTCTGCGGCGCGCATTTGCAGCCGGTGCTCGACACGCTGGTCTATCTCAAACACGAGACGAAGGTGTGGTTCGAAATCACCACGCTGCTGATTCCAGGTAAAAACGACTCGCCCGAAGAAATCGCCGCGATGAGCGCGTGGATCATGAAAGAACTCGGCCCCGACGTGCCGCTGCATTTCACCGCCTTTCATCCCGACTACAAAATGAACGACCTGCCGCCGACGCCGCCGGCAACATTGACGCGCTCGAGAAAAATCGCGCTCGATGCCGGCCTGCATTACGTCTACACCGGCAACGTGCACGACACTGAAGGCGGCACGACGTTCTGTCCGCAATGCCGCGCCGCGCTGATCGTGCGCGACTGGCACCGGATCGAATCACATGAAGTCACGCCGGAAGCGAAATGCCCGCACTGCGCAACGACGATTGCCGGCGCGTTTGCACTATTCAACGGACAGTTCGGGCGCCAGCGTATCCCGATCGCAATCAACCGGCACCGGTAAATACCTGACGCAAACGCCGGTATAATTGCGCCTTTTTTGAAACAACCTGCAGCATACAGAATGTTGATGGAAGCATTGCCGCGCGGCCACAAGGGCAGCGCGGGCCCGCTCCACGGCTCGGCCGACGCGCTCGCGATCGCCGAACTGGCGGGTAGGGTGCGCCCGCTCGCCGTGATTACCGGCACCGCCGCCGACGCGCAACGGCTGCTCGAAGAGATTCCCTTCTTCAATCCGGCACTGAAAGTGCATCTGCTGCCGGACTGGGAAACCCTGCCCTACGATCATTTCTCGCCACATCAGGATCTGGTCTCCGAGCGCCTCGCCACGCTGTACCAAATCACGCAGCAGACCTTCGACGTCGCGATCGTGCCGGTCACCACTGCACTTTATCGCTTGATGCCGAACGAATATCTCGCCGCGCGCACTTTCTTTTTCAAACAGGGCGAAAAACTCGCCGGCGACGAACTGCGCAAGCAATTGACCATCGCCGGCTACAGCCACGTCAAGCAGGTGCTCACGCCCGGCGAATACAGTTTCCGCGGCGGCATCATCGATCTATTCCCGATGGGCAGCGCACTGCCTTACCGCATCGATCTCTTCGACGACCAGATCGAATCGATCCGCAGCTTCGACGTCGACACCCAGCGCAGCATTTACAAGGTGCCGGAAGTGCGCCTGCTGCCGGCACGCGAGTTTCCGCTCGACGAAGACGGCCAGACCATGTTCCGCCGCAACTTCCGCGCGCGCATCGACGGCGACGCATCGCGCTCCAGGCTCTACAAAGACGTCAGCAACGGCATCGCACCCGCCGGCATCGAATACTTCCTGCCGCTGTTCTTCGAGAACACCGCAATCCTGACCGACTATCTGCCGGAGAACACGACGATCATCCTGCACGGTGACGTCGCGCCGGCAATTGAACAGTTCTGGCTGGATACGCAGGCGCGTTACGAACTCTTCGGCGGCAACCGCGCCGAGCCGGTGCTGGCGCCGCGCGAACTGTTTCTTGCCGCCGATGCTTTCTTCGGTGCAATCAAATCTTTTGCCCGCATTGAAATTTCGACGGCTGCCACCCCCACCCTGGCCCTCCCCCCTCAAGGGGGAGGGAATGACGCGCGCGCGCTCAATATGCCAAAGGAAACGCCTTCCCCCTCGAAGGGGAAAGGCGGGGATGGGGGTGAGACCACAGCCCTGCCAAATTTGGCTGTTGATCGAAGAGCGAACGATCCGCTCGCGCAACTCAAAACGTTTCTCAATGGCTACAGCGGCCGCACACTACTGCTGGCCGAGTCCGCCGGGCGCCGCGAGACCATGCTCGAATATTTCGCCCAGTACGGCCTGAAGCCGCTGCCGTGCGCGAGTTTCGATGAGTTCGTAAAAAGTACGCAAGCACTGATGATCGGTGTTGCGCCCTGCGCCACCGGCTTTATTCATACCCGCGGTTTCGCCGTCGTCACCGAAAACGAACTCTACGCCTCGCAGGTGCGCGCCAAGCGCGAACGCGAAGCGCGCAAGACTACTGCCGAAGGCATGCTGCGCGACCTCTCGGAGGTCAAGGTCGGCGACCCGGTGGTGCACGAAAGCCACGGTATTGGCCGTTACCTCGGTCTTGAAAACCTCGATTTCGGCGATGGCGAAACTGAATTCCTTGCACTCGAATATACGCGCGGCGACAAACTCTATGTGCCGGTATCGCAACTGCATCTGATCAGTCGCTATAGCGGTGGCCCGGCCGAAACCGCACCCCTGCACGATCTCGGCAGCGGCCAGTGGGAAAAAGCCAAGAAAAAAGCTGCCGCGCGCGTGCGCGACACCGCCGCCGAGTTGCTGAATCTCTATGCACAACGCGCTTCGCGCGAAGGCCATGCCTTCAATCTAGTGCAACACGACTACGACGCCTTCTGCGAAGCCTTTCCTTTCGAGGAAACGCCGGATCAGCGCGCCGCCATCAACGCGACACTAAACGACATGCAGCAGGGCAAACCGATGGATCGCCTGATCTGCGGCGACGTCGGTTTCGGCAAAACCGAAGTGGCGCTACGCGCCGCCTTCGTCGCCATCAACGAAGGCAAACAGGTCGCGGTGCTGGTGCCGACCACCCTGCTGGCCGAACAGCACTTCAACACCTTCTCCGACCGCTTCGCCGACTGGCCGGTCAAAATCGGCGAACTGTCGCGCTTTCGTTCGCAGAAAGAGGTCAATGAGACGCTGGTCGCACTCGGCGAAGGCAAGGTCGATATCGTCATCGGCACGCACAAGCTATTGCAAAGCGATATCAAATTCCGTCAGTTGGGCCTCGTCATCATCGACGAGGAACACCGCTTCGGCGTGCGCCAGAAAGAGCGCCTGAAAGCCTTACGCGCCGAGGTCGATGTGCTAACACTGACGGCCACGCCGATTCCGCGCACGCTCGGCATGGCGCTCGAAGGCCTGCGCGATTTTTCGGTGATTGCGACGGCGCCGCAGCGCCGGCTCGCCATTAAGACATTCGTGTCGCGCAGCAGCAAAGGCCTGATCCGCGAAGCGGCCTTGCGCGAACTCAAACGCGGCGGGCAGATTTATTTTCTGCACAACGACGTCGACACGATGCGGCAGACCGAGGAAAACCTCGTCCGCCTCTTGCCGGAGGCGCGCATCCGCATCGCACATGGCCAGATGCGCGAGCGCGAACTCGAAATGGTGATGCGCGATTTCTACCAGCAGCGTTTCAATGTTCTGCTCTGCACTACCATCATCGAAACCGGCATCGACGTGCCGACCGCCAACACCATCATTATCAATCGCGCCGACAAGTTCGGTTTGGCACAGCTGCACCAGTTGCGCGGTCGCGTCGGCCGCTCACATCACCAGGCCTATGCCTATTTGCTCTTGCCCGACGAAGGTGAAATCACTTCACAAGCAAAGAAGCGGCTGGAAGCGATTCAGTTGATGGAAGAGCTCGGTTCGGGCTTTTTCCTCGCCATGCACGACCTTGAAATCCGCGGCGCCGGTGAAGTGCTCGGCGATTCGCAGGCCGGCGAAATGCAGGAAGTCGGCTTCAATCTCTATTGCAGCATGCTCGACACCGCGGTCAAATCGTTAAAGCTCGGCAAAGAGCCAGACCTCGCCGCCCCCCTGGGGGTGACCACCGAAATCAATCTGCATGCGCCGGCGCTGTTGCCCGATGCCTACTGCAACGACGTGCACGAGCGGCTGGTGCTCTACAAGCGGCTCGCCAACTGCGAAAACCCCGACGACCTCGATCGTATGCACGAAGAACTGATCGACCGCTTCGGCCTTCTGCCCGAACACGCCAGAACACTGCTCGAAAGCCACCGCCTGCGGCTGCTCGGCAAACCCCTCGGCATTGCGCGTATCGACGCCTCGGAATCGTCCATACAGCTGCAATTCATCCCGAACCCGCCAATCGACGCTGCACGCGTCATGCAAATGATCCATCGCAATAAACGATACAAGCTGGCCGGGCAGGATAAACTGCGCGTCGAAGCCGATCTGCATGAAGTGGCCGAACGCGTCGAACGCGTGAAGCAACTGTTCGCCGAACTGGCTGCGCCACCCGAACCCGTAAAGAGCAAACGATGAATCTGATCATACAAGGCGCCGACATCGCCACACCGGACCTGAAACACCTCGCCAAACTCGCCGGCGCCGCAGCGATCGAAGCGATCACACCTTCGGCATTCCGCCTGCGCGACGCCACCGCGCACGTCGACATCGCGCCTTTCTGCGAAGAAAAAAAACTCGATTACGCATTCGTGCCGGCGGAACGCCGCCTCGCCGAACAACGCCTTGCCGTCATGGATATGGATTCGACGCTGATAACGATCGAATGCATCGACGAAATCGCCGACATGCAGGGATTAAAACCGCAGGTCGCGGCGATCACCGCCGCCGCCATGCGCGGCGAACTCGATTACCCGCAAAGCCTGCGCGAACGCGTCGCGCTTTTGAAAGGCCTCAAAGCCGGCGCCTTGAAGCGTGTTTACGACGAACGCGTACGTCTGTCGCCGGGCGCGGAAATCATGATTGCGCGCTTCCGTCGTCTCGACATCAAAACGCTGCTGGTTTCCGGCGGCTTTACCTTCTTTACCGAACGCATCTGCGAACGCCTGCAGCTCGATTACACGCGTTCCAACATGCTGGAAATCGCCGACGACATGCTGACCGGAAAAGTCGTTGGCGAAATAGTCGACGCGGAGGTCAAGAAACAGGCCTTGATTGAAAAACGCGAAGAACTTGGTATCAATAAAGAACAGATCATCGGCATGGGCGACGGCGCCAACGATCTGAAATTCATGAGCGAGGCCGGTGTGGGCATCGCCTATCACGCCAAGCCGGTGGTGCGCGCGCAGGCGACACACGCTCTGACCTGGGTCGGACTCGACGGCGTCTTGAACCTGTTCAACTGAATTCAGTAGACGTAGGTGCGGCTACCGTCGTCCCGCAGTTGATTCGCCTGCCACGCGCCATCGCGTTCGCGGCACATACCGTAACGAAACGGCACCGTCGCGCGACCCGGCGTTTGAAAGCGTAGATCTTCGAACCATACGCACGCGCTTTCACCCGTTCGTTCGATACGATAAAACATCGGATAAGCGGAAAACCAGCGGAAAAATCCAAACGCCGGCTCGCGCCAGGCCGTTTCGATCATCGCACGCTCGCCGGCGTTGGTGCCATCGCCAAACAAAGTACGTGCCGACCATTGCGCATCGGCAAGCGGCCGGTAGGGCGCGCCGACGCGTTCGAAAAAACCCGCATTTTCACCGGGTGGCGGCAGCGCACTATCCCGCCACAGACTGACATAGGCAAACCGCAGGTCCGACGGTTGCTGCACTATCGCCACCCAGTTGAATGGCGACAACGGGCTCGGCAACGCGCGTATCCGCGCATTTTGCAAACCGGCCTCACGCGCATAAGCTGCGCCGAATTCAAGCACACGCTCGCGCAGCACCGACTGAAATCCGATATAGCCGACGACAGCAAGACAGGCAATCACCGCAGGCCAACGCGAATTGCGCGCACTCACTGCAATCACCAGCCCGACCGCCAGCAAACCCATCAACCACAGATCAATGATGAAGGTGGTTGATAACGCGTAACGCGTGGTCGAGAGCGGTGCAAAAATCTGCGTGCCATACGAAGTAATCAGGTCGCCGGTTATGTGCAGGGCAATACCCATCGCAAAAATTCCGGCGTAGTCGCGCCACAGCCGCAGGTTTCTTGCCTGCAGCCACGACCACAGGGCGCCCAGCAGTATTGCCCACAGCGGCAGCATGACGAACGAGTGCGAAACGCCGCGGTGGTAGAACAGATAGGAGAGCGGCGACAGATAACCGGCGATGAAATCCAGATCCGGCACCACGCCGGTCGCTATCGTGCACGCCAGCATGCGCTGGCCCAGGCTTGGACTGCCGCGATCGGGTCTGACAGGTGCAGTCGCTTTCGCCAGCAGGGCGCCGCTCAGAGCATGCGTGAGGTTGTCCATGCCGGCGCGTTTATCGAGCTTGCGTCAGGCAGCTATGACTTCGATATCGGGCTCGACCGATTTCAGCAGATTCTCGATGCCGGCCAGCGTACCGGACAGCGAGCTCGGGCAACTGCCGCAAGCGCCCTGATAATGCACGGTAAGTTTATTGGCTTCGAGCGACACCACGTAAATGTCGCCACCGTCGCCCTGCAGATAAGGGCGGATTTCTTCATCGAGCAAATTGTTGATGCGGTCGAGCCGCGCCAGATCCGCCTCACTCATATCAGCAGCCGGCTGCGCGGCGGCGGCGGCAACCTGCGCAGAACGCTCGTCAGCCGCAGGTGCTTCGCGGATCGGCTCGGCGATTTTGCGTTTGAGCTCCTGCCAGTCGGCGGCGCCGTCCTGCGTGACCGTAATCCAGTGATCTACATAAAAAACGTTAGTGACGTGCTCGATATCGAACAGTGCAGACGCAAGCGGATCGCCCTCGGCTTGCGTCACATTGTCGTAGGAGCGGGCAATACCCCAGGTCAGCGGCTCTTTCAATATGAACTTCATCGCGTTCGGATTCGGCGTGTTCTCGATTTCAGAAATTTTCGGCATTGTTGTTCTCGTTACGCATCGCCGATCGGCGCATGCATCGGGTCCTGTTCGGATTCGGTGGAAGTGCTGCCGGCGGAATTCAACGCCGCGTGCAACGTGTGCCAGGGCAGAATCGCGCATTTCACGCGCGTCGGCAGATCGCGCACGCCGCCGAATACCGTCAGGCGACCGAGATGATGCGGTTCACTGGCGACGTCAAGTTTGCCGGTCGCCATGTCGCGAAATTCCTGTATCAGCACTTCGGCTTCATCGCGCGATTTGCCCTTGACGTTGGTCGTCAGCATCGAGGCCGAGGCCTTGCAAATCGCGCAGGACTCGCCTTCAAAGGCAATCGCGCCGACTTTGTCGCCATCGAGGCGCAGCGCCATTGTAATGTGATCGCCGCACAGCGGGTTGTGCCCCTCTGCGTGATGGCTCGCATCCGCCAGCGCGCCGTAGTTGCGCGGCTTGCGGTTGTGATCGAGGATCACTTCCTGATAAAGAGCTTTCGGGTCGGACATCAGGCAAAAACCTTTTGCACATTGCGAATGCCGGCAACCAGCGCATCGACTTCCGCCATGGTGTTGTAGAACGCGAACGAGGCGCGCGAGGTTGCCGGCACCTTGAAACGCCGCATCACCGGCTGCGCGCAGTGGTGGCCGGTGCGCACGGCGATGCCGTCCTGATTGAGCAGTGTGCCGACGTCGTGCGGATGCACGCCCTCGACAATAAACGACAGCACCGCCGCCTTGTGTTCGGCGGTGCCGAGGATACGCACACCGGGCAATTTATTGACCTCGCTTGTGGCGTAATCGAGCAACTCGAGTTCATGCGCCGCAATCGTTTCGAGACCGATGTTCGACAGGTAATCAATCGCCGCCCCAAGGCCGATCGCCGCGGCGATCGGCGGCGTGCCGGCCTCGAACTTGTGCGGAATGGTGTTGTAGGTGGTTTTCTCGAACGTCACCGACAAAATCATGTCGCCACCGCCCTTGAACGGCTGCATGCGCTCGAGTTGCGCGGCTTTGCCGTAGAGCATGCCGATGCCGGTCGGGCCGCACAGCTTGTGCCCCGAAAATGCGTAGAAATCGCAATCGAGATCCTGCACATCGATGGCGATATGCGGCGCAGCCTGCGCGCCGTCGAGCAGCACCGGCACGCCACGCGCGTGCGCAAAGGCGATCATGCTCTTCACCGGATTGATCGTGCCCAGCGCGTTCGACATATGGCTCAGGCCGACAAAACGCGTGTGTTCGTTAAAAAGCTTTTCGTATTCGTCGACCAGCAGCTCGCCGGCATCGTTGACCGGCACGACGCGGATTTTCGCGCCCTTCTCTTCAGCCAGCATCTGCCAGGGCACGATATTCGAATGGTGTTCCAGCGTCGTCAGGATGATTTCGTCGCCGGTGGCGATAAATTTTCGGCCGTAGCCGTGCGCAACAAGATTGATCGCCTCGGTGGTACCGCTGGTGAAAATCACTTCGCGCTCTTCGCGCGCGTTGACGAAACGCGCCAGCTTGCTGCGTGCCGCCTCGAATTCGGCAGTAGCGGTCTCCGACAGATAATGCACACCGCGATGGATGTTGGCGTGCTGCTCGCGCTGATAGCGCACCAGACGGTCGATCACCGGCTGCGGCATCTGGCTCGATGCGGCGTTATCAAGATAAACCAGCGGCTTGCCGCCGACCTTGATGTCGAGTATCGGAAAGTCGGCGCGAACACGTTGCACGTCAAATGCCGCACCAACTGTACGTTTAGCAGAAGCGCTCTTCATGCGCGCTCCGTCTGCGCCAGCACCGTCTGCTCAAGCCGCTGACGCAGTTCCGACACCGATATTTGACGCAGAATTTCAGCGCCAAAAGCATAGGTCAGAAGGCTGCGCGCCGCTGCGTCCGAGAGCCCGCGGCTTTTCAGATAAAACACTTCGTCGGCTTCAAGCTGACCGACAGTGGCGCCGTGCGTGCACTTCACGTCGTCAGCGAATATTTCGAGCTGCGGTTTGGTATCGACGCGCGCGCGATCCGAGAGCAGCAGATTGCGGCTCGACTGCGTGGAATTGGTCAGTTGCGCCCCCTTGCGCACGACGATGCGGCCATTAAATACGGCGCGCGCGCTGCCGCCGACGATGCACTTGTGCTGCTGGCGGCTGACGCCGTGCGGTTTGGTGTGATCGATGGTGGTATGCGTGTCGGCCAGCTGATTGTCATCAACCATGGCGAGCCCGCCGATCGTGCATTCACCGCCTTCCGCCGTCTGCACCATGTCGAGGTTGTAACGCGACAAGCGCGCGCCGAAGCCTACGTTGACGCCGTGATAATGGCTGCCGTGCGCAATTGAAACTGCACTGTGGCCGACGTGAAAACCGGCGCTGCTCTCGCGCTGCACGCGAACATGATGCAGCCGCGCGTCTTCGCCAAGTACGAATTCGCCGACTGTATTTGTCAGATAAGCATCTTCGGTCAGTGCAACATAATCTTCGATTACCGTCGCGCTACTGCCCGCCCCCGCCACCACCAGGCAACGCGGATAACTGGCGACTTCTTTTTGCGTGGCTATAAACAGCAAATGAACCGGTTTTTCAGCTACCGCGCCGCGCGGCAACAACAGCAATGCGCCATCGTTGACGAAGGCCGTGTTCAAAGCCGTGAAAGCATTGTGTTCGAACGCTGCCATGCGGCCAAGCTCCGTCTCAATTGCGATTGCCTGCACCGGCAGCGCCGCCGCCAGCGATGACAGCACAACCGGGCCGCTTGCCGGCGTCGACAACTGCGGTGCATAAATACCGTCAACAAAAACGAGGCGCGATGCCGCTTCCGCCAGCACAAACGGCGCGATATCCGCTGCGCTCAATTTTGTCGCCGCGCGCACCGGCTGAAACGACAGGCGCGTCAGCGGTGAAATATCGGTAAAGCGCCAGTCTTCATCATGCGTGTTCGGCACCGTCAGCGCGCCGACGCGCTCGACCGCGCGCGCGCGCAGACGGCTCATCGCGTCGCCACGGTCTGCGGTTGGCCGCCCCGCCAGCAAATCGGCGAGGAAAGACTTGTTCGTTGCTGCCGTCATGCCGCCGCACCCGCCCCGGCGCGGGCTTCCGCACTAACCCAGTCGTAACCGCGCGATTCGAGTTCGAGCGCCAGCGCTTTCGGCCCGGTCTTGATAATGCGGCCGGCGTCCATCACATGCACATAGTCAGGCTCAATGTAATTCAGCAGGCGCTGATAATGCGTGACCAGCACCACTGCATTGTCTTTATTCGCCAACTGATTGACGCCGCCGGCGACAATGCGCAACGCGTCGATATCGAGCCCCGAGTCGGTTTCGTCGAGTATCGCCACACGCGGCTCAAGGAGCGCCATCTGCAGAATTTCATTGCGCTTCTTCTCGCCGCCGGAAAAACCTTCGTTAACGCTACGGTCGAGAAAGTCAGGGTTCATTTCGAGCAGCTTCATTTTCTCGCGCACGAAGTCGTCGAATTCGAGCGGATCGAGTTCGTCTTTGCCATGCTGCGTCTGTACGGTGTTGTAGGCGAGGCGCAGGAACTGCGCGTTAGCCACACCCGGAATTTCGATCGGATACTGGAAACCGAGAAACAGGCCGGCGCGCGCGCGCGCTTCCGGCGCCAGCACAAACAGATCTTTGCCTTCAAATTGCACGCTGCCGCCCGTAACGACATACGCCGGGTGTCCGGCCAGCACTTTGGCAAAAGTACTTTTACCCGAACCATTGGGCCCCATGATGGCGTGCACTTCTCCGCTCTTGATCGTGAGATCCATGCCCTTCAAAATTTCGATGCCATTGACCGTCGCACGCAGACCCTGCACGTCGAGCAGCGTTTTGCTGTCCTTGCCTATCATCCGACACTTCCTTCAAGCTTCACGCCGAGCAGCTTGGTCGCCTCGACCGCAAACTCCATCGGCAATTGTTGAAACACGTCCTTGCAGAATCCGTTGATGATCATCGACACCGCTTCTTCAGCGCCGATGCCGCGCTGGGCGAAATAGAACAACTGGTCTTCGCCGATTTTCGAGGTCGATGCTTCGTGCTCGACCTTGGCACCGGGGTTGCGTACATCGATGTACGGAAAGGTATTAGCGCCGCACTGATCACCGATCAGCATCGAATCGCACTGCGAATAGTTGCGCGCGCCGCTTGCGGTCGGCGCAATGCGCACGAGGCCGCGATAGCTGTTGTTTGAATGCCCGGCAGAAATCCCCTTGGAAACAATCTTGCTGCGCGTGTTCTTGCCGATATGAATCATCTTGGTGCCGGTATCGGCCTGCTGATAGTGATTGGTCAGCGCCACCGAATAAAATTCGCCGACCGAATTATCGCCGCGCAAGATGCAGCTCGGATATTTCCATGTGATCGCCGAGCCGGTCTCAACCTGTGTCCACGAAATGCGCGAATTCACACCCTTGCACAAACCGCGCTTGGTGACGAAGTTGTAAATGCCGCCGACGCCGTTTTCGTCGCCCGCGTACCAGTTTTGCACGGTCGAATATTTGATGTCGGCGTTGTCGAGTGCAACGAGCTCAACCACCGCCGCATGCAACTGGTTGGTATCGAACTTGGGCGCCGTGCAGCCTTCGAGGTACGACACCGTGGCGCCCTCTTCGGCGATGATCAGCGTGCGCTCGAACTGGCCCGAAGACTCGGTATTGATGCGGAAGTAGGTCGACAGATCCATCGGGCATTTCACGCCCTTCGGAATAAAGCAGAACGAACCATCGGTAAACACTGCGGAATTGAGCCCCGCATAAAAATTGTCACCGGTCGGCACCACGCTGCCGAGATACTTCTGCACGAGCTCCGGATGGTTGTGCACCGCCTCCGAAATCGAGCAGAAAATGATGCCGACTTCAGCAAGCTTGGCCTTGTAGGTCGTCGCCACTGAAACCGAGTCGAAAATCACGTCGACGGCGACGCCGGCGAGTTTGGCGCGTTCGTTCATCGGCACGCCGAGTTTTTCAAAAGTCTTGAGCAGCTCCGGATCGACTTCGTCCATGCTGGCGAGTTTTTTCTTTGCCTTGGGCGCCGAGTAATAGCTGATCGCCTGAAAATCGACCGGCGGATAATGCACATTGGCCCACGCGGGCGGCGTCATCGTCAGCCAGTGCTGGTAAGCCTTCAAACGAAAATCGAGCAACCACTGCGGCTCGTCTTTCTTGGCGGAAATAAACCGTATGGTGTCTTCGCTCAGCCCCTTGGCCGCGGTATCCGATTCGATATCCGTGACGAAGCCGTGCTCGTAGGGTTTGTTGACCAGATTTTGCAGAACGCTGCTCATTGCAATTCCATCGCTTCCTTCAATCGATCCGCGCGCGGATCAGGCTTTCGCCGTGGCGTCGGCGTCGCCCTTGATGCTGAAGCTTTCGCCGCAGCCGCAAGTCGCATCGACATTGGGGTTTTCGAACTTGAAAGTCTGCTTCAAGCCGTCGCGCACAAAATCAAGTTTCGCGCCGTTCAAAAAACCGAGGCTTTCGGCATCCACCACAAGCTTCGCGCCGTTGTTTTCGCTGACCTGATCGCCGGCTTTTATCTCATCGGCGTAATCGAAGGTATAGGCAAAACCCGAGCAGCCGACTTTTTTGATGCCGACGCGCAGACCAACGCCGCGGCCGCGTTTGGCGAGCTGTGTTTGTATTTGTTTTGCCGCGTTGTCCGTCAGGGATATCGTCATGATGTGTGCTCCGTTACGGTTCAGACCGCAATCGCGGTCAGTTGTCTCAATCGTTGTGCAGTCGCCGTCAGCGCACTGACAAATGCATCGATTTCAGCCGGCGCAGTCGCTGCACCGACGCTGACGCGCACTGCACCGCGCGCCACTTCCGGCGCGACACCCATCGCCAGCAGCGTTGCGCTGGGTTCGGTACTCGCACTCGAACACGCCGCGCCACTCGCAACAGCAAAGCCGCATTTATCGAGTTCGACCACCAGCGTTTCTCCGTCGATGCCGGCAAGTGAAAAATAACTGGTGTTAGCAATGCGCGCCGCAGCGGCACCGTATATGGTTGCACCAAGATTCACCAAACCGCGCTCGAACTGATCGCGCAACGCAGCGAGCCGCGGCGCGAGTTCACGCCGGCGCGCCGCGGCGATTTCGCAAGCCGCGCCGAAACCAACAATACCCGCCACATTTTCGGTGCCCGAACGCAGCCCCTGCTCGTGACCACCGCCGCTCAAGAGCGGCTTTAATTCAATTTTTTTATCGAGCACCAGCGCACCGACACCCTTGGGGCCGTAGATCTTGTGCGCCGACAACGTCATCGCGTGCACATTCAACGCCGCGAAGTCGACATCGATCTTGCCCAGCGCCTGCACTGCATCGGTATGCATCCAGGCGTCCGCCGCACGCGCCCGTTCGGCGATTGCGGCGACGTCCTGAATCACACCGGTTTCGTTATTCACCAGCATCACCGACGCAATGCCGGTCTTTTCGCTGAAGGCCCGCGCCGCGTCGGCAACACTGACACGACCGTCGCTATCAGTGGCGAGCTTGCGCAATTTCCAGCCGGCGCGCACTAGTTCCGCGGCGGGCCTGGCGACGCAGGGATGTTCAATTGCACTGATCACGATCTGCGCCGGGCGCAGCATGCCGGCCGCGCCTTTGATGAATGCATTGTTCGACTCGGTACCGCCGCTGGTAAAAACCAGCTGCGCGTTTTTTGCCCCTACCAGCGCGGCGACCTGCTCGCGCGCGCGCTCGACCGCCTGCCGCGCCAGCGTGCCGAATTCGTGGCGGCTCGACGCATTGCCGTACTGCTCGCGCAGAAACGGCAGCATCGCCGCGAGCACGCGCTCGTCGAGCGGCGTAGTCGCGTTATGGTCGAGGTAGACGTGGGCCATGAAACGTTGATCCGGAAATGCCACCGCGCTCAGGCCGAAACCGGTGTACGCGGCGTGCGGCTGATTTCGCGCATGTCGTGCATCTGGGTGACGCCGTTCTGTTTGGCTTTCTGTTCCTCAACCAGTTGCTTCAACGTTACGCCGCCGAGGTAATCAAAAATGCGCTTGTTCAACTGCGCCCATAAATCGTGGGTAATGCATTTCTGGTCGTCGCGACAGTTTTCCTTGCCGCCGCATTGCGTCGCATCGATCGGCTCGTCAACCGCAAGAATGACGTCGGAAACAGCGATTTGCGCCATGTCCTTGGCGAGGCAATAACCGCCGCCGGGGCCACGCACGCTATCGACCAGCCCGCGCCGCCGCAATTTACCGAACAACTGCTCCAGGTATGACAAGGAGATTTTCTGGCGCTGGCTGATTTCGGCAAGCGCCACCGGGCCGCCGCCGTGGCGCATCGCCAGATCCACCATCGCGGTCACAGCGAAACGTCCTTTAGTCGTCAGTCTCATGTGAAATTCCTTTTAAAACATTGAATTGCATGAATCACATACCAGAGTAAACTTGTCAACTATAGAATATCCGAGTTAACTGGTCAAGTTTAACGCTTGCGCTTCCAAGGGCATGCATCCCCTCAATCAACGATCTTGTTCAGGTAGCCCGGATCGAAGCGATCGCGTGCCGCTGAATCAGCGCAATCGACGCCGAGTTTTTCCAGATGCGCGAGGATTTTTTCAATGCGCTTGTCGGTCGCCACGCCGTGATCAATCAATTCATGAATCGCACGCGACACCGGATCGTTCATATCGCTGCCCACCGCATAGGCCGAGAAGCCGGCTGTGTCGCCCGCCTCTTTTTCAACAATGCGCGCGGGAATGCCGACCGCCGTCGCCCCCGGCGGCACCGCTTTGACAACCACCGCATTCGAACCGATTTGCGCACCGTCGCCGATGACGATGGGGCCAAGAATTTTTGCGCCGGCGCCGACCACCACGTTATTGCCGAGCGTGGGGTGGCGCTTGCCGCGATTCCACGAGGTGCCGCCCAGTGTTACGCCGTGATAGAGCGTGCAGTCGTTGCCGATCTCGGCGGTTTCGCCGATCACCACGCCCATGCCATGGTCGATGAAAAAGCGCTGTCCGATCATCGCTCCCGGGTGGATCTCAATACCGGTCAACCAGCGCGCGATATAGGAAACAAAACGCGCCAGCCAGCGCAGCCTGGCCTGCCACAACAGATGGGCGAAGCGGTGCATCAACATGGCATGAAACCCCGGATAGCAGGTCATCACTTCCCACGCGTTGCGCGCCGCCGGATCGCGCTCAAAAACGATCGCGATCTCTTCCCGTATTCGCTTGAACATGATTGATTTTTAACAAAATGGGCTAGCAGATTACCTTTCCCCAGTAAAACAGTCAACTATTGACATTCAGCAAGTATTTCGTACCGACCGAGAGCGCTTTTGGGGCGAAAATGATTGACATCCGCAGCGTCAATTCCAATAATGAGAACCATTCTCACTATTAAGTAACGGCCAGAATGCTGCAAATCCTCGTCATTACCCTGCGCGAATGCATAGAAGCGTTCCTGATCGTGGCCATCACCATTGCCTATCTGCGCAAAACCGGACGCACGGCGTTGCTGGCCCCCGCCTATTGGGGCACCGCCACTGCCGTTGCGCTCAGCATCGTGCTGGGCGTCGCCCTGGCGGAAGTCGCCGTGCAACCGTTGTGGGAAGGCATACTCGCCGCCATCGCTGCAGCAATGGTGCTCGGCATGGTGATTTACATGCTGCGCGCGGCAAAACATCTGCGTAGCACGATCAACTCAAAAATTGAAAGCGCGGCGCAAAAAACCGGTACCGGCGCATCGCTCGGCGTTTTTGCATTTGTGCTTCTGATGATTACGCGCGAAGGCATGGAGACTGCATTTATCGTCAATGCGCTCGCGTTAAAAACCGGCTCGCTCGAAATGATAGCCGGCGCCGGCATCGGCATCGGCATCGCCGCCGCGGTCGCCTGGGCGTGGACGCGCTATGGCCACCGCGTGCGCCTCGATCTGTTTTTTCAGGTGACGTCGATTTTTTTGCTGCTGTTCGTCGCGCAATTGTTCATCTACAGCTTCCACGAATTAAGTGAAGCCAACGTGCTGCCGCTCGACAACGCGTTCTGGCACGAGGCGACCGAACCGTATGGACCGGAAGGTTTCTACGGCCAGCTGCTGTCCGCTGCATTGGTGCTGGTACCAATGGCATGGCTTGCTTTATCGGCACTAAAAAACCGCGATAGCTCCACCACGACTTGAGCGACCGCGCTAGCGGATTTTCGGCCGCTCCAGCGTTTTCAGAAATCCGCGCAGGATATTGACTTCTTCGGCTTCGAGCTGCGCGCGTGCCAGCAGCCGTCGCAGCCGCAATTCAAGACGCCCCGGATTGGCGGGATTGTAAAAACCGGTCACTGTCATTTGTTCTTCGAGGTGCCGGTATAGCTGTTCGACCTGCTCAAGCGTGGCCGGCGCGAACTCCGGCGCCGGCGCCGGCGTTGCGATCACGCAGGCCATGCGCAGCTCATAGGCAAACACCTGCACAGCAGCGCCGAGATTCAGTGAAGAAAATTCCGGATTCACCGGAATTCGTGCCCAGATTCTGCAATTCGCCGCTTCATCCGCAGTCAACCCGGCGGTTTCGTTGCCGAAGACGATGGCAACCGCCTGCGGCGCCGTCGCCACCACGGCGTGTGCCGCAGCACGCGCGTCCAGCGCCTCATGCCGCAGTTCGCGGTGACGCGCCGTCGCCGCAACGGCAAATACGCAGTCTGACAGCGCCTCCGGCAAGGTTTCAACAACCTGCGCAGCGTTCAATATGTCATCAGCGCCGGCGGCTCGCACCACCGCATCGGGGTGCGGAAAATGGCGCGGCTGGACCAGGCGCAGATCGCTCAAACCCATGGTCTTCATCGCGCGCGCCGCAGCGCCGATGTTGCCCGGATGGCTGGGCCGGCTGAGCACGATACGAATATTTTTGAGCGCGTCGGTGTTATTCACTACAATACGCCCCTTCGAGTCCGGCCCGTACCGCTCCAGCGCCGCAGACTCCCGTGATTTTTAACACTTTATCCTGATCGCCGCCGCCATGCATCCGATGCTCAATACCGCCGTCAAGGCAGCGCGCCGCGCCGGCAGCATTATCAACCGCGCCGCGCAAAATATCGACATCCTGACGGTCACGACGAAGGCAGCCAACGATTATGTTTCGGAAGTCGACCGCGAAGCCGAACGCATGATCATTCGCGTCATTCAGGAAACCTATCCGAGCCATTCGATTTTAGCAGAGGAAAGCGGCGCCTCCGGCAATTCTGAGTATGTCTGGATTATCGATCCGCTCGACGGCACGACGAATTTTCTGCACGGCTTTCCGCACTATGCGGTGTCGATTGCGCTGTCGCACAAAGGCGTGCTGTCGCAGGCGGTGATTTACGATCCGATCCGCAATGAATTGTTTACCGCCTCGCGCGGCCGCGGCGCCTATCTGAACGATCACCGCATGCGCGTCGGCAAACGCCTCAAGCTGCAAGGCTGCCTGCTCGGAACCGGCTTTCCGTTCAAGGAATTTTCGCAAATCGACAACTATCTTGCGATGTTCAAAGACCTCACGCAAAAAACCAGCGGCATCCGCCGCGCCGGCGCCGCCACCCTTGATCTCGCCTACGTTGCCGCCGGACGTCTCGACGGTTTCTGGGAATTCGGCTTGGCGCCCTGGGATATGGCGGCCGGCAGCCTGCTCATCACCGAAGCCGGCGGTCTGGTCGGCGATTTTCTCGGCAACGGCGGCTACCTTGAATCCGGCAACATCGTTGCCGCCAATCCGAAGCTGTTTTCCCAACTGATCCAGTCGCTCGCGCCGTACCTGAGCGACAAGCTCAAGAAGTAATTCAGCGGCGCGCGCGCCGCAGGCACATCATGATTACCACTACCGGCATCAGCATCCAGTTCGGCGACAAGCCGCTGTTTGAAAACGTCTCGATCCGTTTCGGTCAGGGCAACCGCTACGGCCTGATCGGCGCCAACGGCTGCGGCAAATCGACCTTCATGAAAATTCTCGGCGGCGATCTCGATCCGAGTGCGGGTTCGGTCGCAGTCGACAAGGGCGAGCGCCTGGGCAAGCTGCGCCAGGATCAGTTCGCTTATGAAGACATGCGCGTACTAGACGTCGTCATGATGGGCCACAATGAAATGTGGCAGGCGATGCAGGAACGCGACGCCATCTACGCCAACGCCGACGCCAGCGAAGACGATTACATGCGCGCCGCCGATCTCGAACACACCTTCGCCGAATTCGGCGGCTACACCGCCGAGTCGCGCGCCGGCGAACTGCTGTCCGGTCTCGGCATTCCGTTCGAACAGCACGGCGGCACGATGAGCGCGGTCGCCCCCGGCTGGAAGCTCAGGGTGCTGCTGGCACAGGCGCTGTTCGGCGACCCCGACATCCTGCTGCTCGACGAACCGACCAACCACCTCGACATCAATACGATCCGCTGGCTCGAAGGCGTCCTCAACGAACGCTCGAGTACCATGATCATCATTTCGCATGACCGCCACTTTCTGTCCGCGGTCTGTACGCACATGGCCGACGTCGACTACGGCGAGATCCGCGTCTACCCCGGCAACTACGACGACTATATGCTCGCCTCGACACAGGCACGCGAGGGCCTGATTACTGCCAACGCGCGCGCCAAGGAGCGCGTCGCCGACCTGCAGGATTTCGTGCGCCGCTTTTCGGCCAACGCCTCAAAGGCGCGCCAGGCCACCTCGCGCGCGCGCCTGATCGAAAAAATCAAGATCGAAGACATCAAACCGTCGACCCGCCAGTATCCGTACATCCGTTTTGAAATGGATGATCGCGACCGCCTGCACCGCTATGTATTCGAAGCGCAGAAGCTGTCCAAGGGTTACGATAAACCGCTGTTCAGCAATTTCAACATCCGCCTCGAAGCCGGCGAAAGAATCGCGATCATCGGCCCCAACGGCATCGGCAAGACCACGCTTCTCAGATGCCTCGGCGGCGATCTCGAACCCGATGCGGGAACGGTGCGCTGGACCGAAAAAGCCAAACTCGGCTTCTGCCCGCAGGATCACTCCGGCGCCTTTGACGACGAGGAAACGCTGCCCGAGTGGATGAGCCAGTGGCGCGGCCCCAACGACAACGACCAGACGGTGCGCAGCGTACTCGGCCGGCTGCTGTTCTCGGGCGATGACGCCCTGAAATTCACGCGCGTGTTGTCGGGCGGCGAGCAGCAGCGCATGGTCTTCGGCAAGCTCATGCTGCAGCGGCGCAACGTGCTGCTGATGGACGAGCCGACCAACCACCTCGACATGGAATGCATCGAATCGCTGAATACGGCGCTCGAAAAATTCCAGGGCACGCTGATTTTTGTTTCGCACGACCGCGAGTTCGTCTCCTCGCTCGCCACCCGTATCATCGAGATGACGCCCGACGGCATCCACATCCATGTCGGCGGCTACGAAGACTACCTGCGCGCCCGCGGCCTCGCCGCCTAGCCTCCGCATCCGGCACGCGCGGGGCGGATTCATACCCGCCTGCCGTGATACTGCCTTAAAGATTACGCCGGCTTTGCCGTAATCAGGATGTGTACTCTTGAGACCACTGCGCGCAGGCGTGGAGCAAGCGCTCGATCTGCCGGAATCCGGTGGCGCCTGTTTTCGCATGCGGCAAACCATGCCTGCGAAATCATGCTGAGAAAAATTGATACCCATCAACTGCGACCCGGCATGTTCCTGCACGAACTGTGCGGCAGCTGGATGGATCATCCGTTCTGGCGCACCTCCTTTCAGCTGAAGGACGCCGGCCAGATCGCGAAAATTCTCGGCAGCGGCATCAAGGAAGCCTTGATCGACACCGACAAGGGGCTCGACATCGTGGTGGCGGTTGCCCCGGCAACTGCGCAAGCAGCGGTTGAACAAATTGCGCCGCCGGCGCAGAAAGCGGCGCTACCCGCAGCGCCCGAACTCACATCCATCAACGCCGAAATAGAGCGCGCTTCGAGCATCGTCGCCGAATCCAAAAAAGCCGTCGTCTCGATGTTCAACGAGGCGCGCATGGGCAAGGCCATAGAAGCGGACAACGTAATGCCGCTGGTGGAAGACATCTCTGCATCGGTCGCGCGCAACCCGTGCGCACTGATCAGCATTGCTCGACTCAAAACCTCTGACGATTACACCTATATGCATTCGGTCGCAGTCTGCGGACTGATGATTGCGCTGGCGCGCAAGCTCGGCCTCAACGACGCCCAAACACGCGAGGCCGGTATGGCCGGCCTGCTGCACGACGTCGGCAAAATGGCGATTCCGCTCGAAGTGCTCAATAAGCCTGGCAAACTGACCGATGAGGAATTCGCGCTGGTCAAAAGCCATCCGCTGGCCGGACATGAAATGCTGACCGGCGGCAAGGGTGTTGGTGAAATTGCACTTGATGTGAGCCTGCATCATCACGAAAAAATCGACGGCAGCGGATATCCGCACAAACTCGCCGGCGACAACATCAGCCTCTACGCCAAAATGGGCGCGGTGTGCGATGTTTACGACGCGATCACTTCCGAGCGTCCGTACAAAAAGGGCTGGGACCCGGCCGAAGCCGTGCACAAAATGGCGTCATGGAGCATAGGTCACTTTGATGATCGCATCTTCCAAGCCTTCGTTAAAAGTGTCGGCATCTATCCGGTCGGCAGCCTGGTGCGGTTGCAATCGGGGCGTCTCGGTGTCGTCGTCGATCAATCCCCCGTCTCGCTGCTGACACCGAAAATCAAAGTGTTTTTTTCGACCAAATCGCAGGTGCGCCTGCCGCCACAAATAATCGATCTGTCGCGCCCCCAGACCAACGACCGCATCATTGCGCAGGAAGATCCGGCCCAATGGGGATTTAGCGACCTGACCGAACTCTGGCGCAATGCCGGCTCAGCCGGCTAACGCAAGCCCCCGCAGCACCGGCGGCAAACCGGGTCTCCCGCCGCTATCCGCAGCGTGCCGCTTACAGGCACAATACGGGCTTCGCCCGACGCCCCTTTTACCCGCATGAATGCCCCGTCACACACGCCGATGATGCAGCAGTACCTGCGCATCAAGGCAGAACATCCCGACATGCTGCTGTTCTACCGCATGGGGGATTTCTACGAACTGTTTTTCACCGATGCTGAAAAAGCCGCGCGCCTGCTCGACATTACGCTGACCGCGCGCGGCACGTCTGCCGGCGAACCGATCAAGATGTGCGGCGTGCCCTACCATTCGGTCGAGCAGTATCTGGCCAAACTGGTGAAAGGCGGTGAATCGGTTGCGGTGTGTGAACAGATCGGCGACCCGGCCACCTCGAAAGGGCCGGTCGAGCGCAAAGTCACACGCATCGTCACGCCGGGCACACTGACCGACGCAGCGCTGCTCGATGACAAACGCGACAACGTACTGCTCGCGCTGTGGCCGCAACAGAACGACATCGGTATGGCATGGCTCGCACTGGCCGCCGGTCGCATGCGCGCCTCGGTGACGACAGCGGAGCAACTGGCGGGGGAACTCGAACGCCTGCGGCCGGCCGAAGTGCTGGTTGCAGATTCGTCATCGGTCGTGCTGCCCGACAATCCGGGCTTCGCGGTCAAGCGTCTGCCGGTATGGCAATTCGACAGCGAAGCCGCGCGCCGCGCGCTGACGCGCCAGTTCAACACGCACGATTTGACAGCGTTCGGCATTGAGCGCCTGCCCGCCGCGGTCTGCGCCGCCGGCGCATTGATCGAATACGCGCGTGCGACGCAAGGCAATTCCATCGCGCACGTCACCGGCCTCTCAGTCGAAGATACGGCTACCTACATCGGTATCGATCCGGCGACACGGCGCAATCTCGAGATTTCTGAAACCATCCGCGGTGAAGCGACGCCGACGCTGCTGTCATTGTTCGACACCTGCGCCACCGGCATGGGCAGCCGCCTGCTGCGCCACACCCTGCACCATCCGCTGCGCGATCACACTCCATCGCAGGCGCGCTTGTCGGCGGTCGGCCTGCTCGCCGGCGACAGCGACGTCGCTGCAGCGGCGCTGCGCACTGCACTCAAAGCCTGCGCGGATGTCGAGCGCATCACCGCGCGCATTGCGCTGAAGAGCGCGCGACCGCGTGACCTGTCTGGACTGCGCAGCACGCTTGCACTGCTGCCCGAAATCAGCGCGCAACTCGGCCGTCTCGACCGTCCGCGCCTGCAGCAACTCGCCATTGAGGCGCGTCCGCTCGATGCCGTGCACGCACTGCTCGAGCGCGCAATTCTCGCCGAGCCCGCCGCCCTGGTCCGCGAAGGCGGCGTCATCGCAGACGGTTTCGACGCCGATCTCGACGAATTGCGCGCTATACAAACCAACTGCGGGCAATTCCTGCTCGATCTCGAAGCGCGCGAACGCGCGCGCAGCGGCATCGCCACGCTGAAAGTCGAATACAACCGCGTGCACGGCTTCTATATCGAGGTGACGCGCGCGCAGTCGGAGAAAGTGCCCGACGATTACCGCCGCCGGCAGACACTGAAAAATGCCGAACGCTACATCACGCCGGAACTCAAGACCTTTGAAGACAAGGCGTTGTCGGCACAGGACCGCGCGCTGGCGCGTGAAAAACTGCTCTACGACCAGTTGCTCGACGCCCTCGCGCCGGAAATCCCGGTCTTGCAGCGCGTTGCCGCCGCACTCGCCGAAATCGATTTGTTGACGACGTTTGCCGAACGCGCGCAAACGTTGGCGCTGTGCGAGCCCGAACTCGTCGAAATGCCGCTGATTGAAATTAAAGGCGGCCGCCATCCGGTGGTCGAGCAGCAGATCGATAATTTTGTCGCCAACGACGCGCAACTCTCAGCGGCGCGCCAGCTTCTGCTCGTCACCGGCCCCAACATGGGCGGCAAGTCGACTTACATGCGGCAGGTCGCGCTGATTGCGCTGCTCGCGCATTGCGGCTCCTTTGTGCCGGCGCAAAGCGCCAAAATAGGCGCGCTCGACCGCATTTTCACGCGCATCGGCGCCGCTGACGATCTGGCCGGCGGCCGTTCGACTTTCATGGTCGAAATGACCGAGGCGGCTTACATCCTGCATCACGGCACACCGGCGAGCCTCGTGCTGATGGATGAAATCGGCCGCGGCACTTCGACTTTCGACGGACTGGCGCTGGCGTGGGCGATCGCGCGACAACTGCTCGACGTCAACAAAAGCCTGACGCTGTTCGCGACGCACTATTTCGAATTAACACGCCTGACGCAGGAATTTAAACAGGCAGTCAACGTGCATCTCGATGCGGTTGAACACAAGGACCGCATCGTTTTCCTGCACAGCGTCGAAGAAGGCCCCGCTAATCAAAGCTATGGACTGCAAGTCGCGCAGCTCGCCGGCATTCCTGGCGCTGTGATCCGCGCGGCAAAAAAACATCTGATTGCGCTTGAGCAAGAGAGTGTTGCGCGCGACCACCAGCCTGATCTCTTCACCGCACCGACGGTGGCGCCAGAGCCGGCGATCGATCCCATGCTGCTGGAAAAACTGCAGGCGCTTGATCCGGACGCGCTGACGCCGAAGCAGGCGCTCGAAGCGCTCTACGAACTGCGCAGGTTTCTCGACGCGTGAAGCTGCGCGCCGTTCCTGCAATTCTCACCATGGTCGCGTTGACGCTGTGCAGCAGCGCGCGTGCCGATTTCACTTTTGCGCTGCTCGGCGACACGCCCTACAGCGCCGCCGAGGAAACGGCATTTACCACAATGCTGCAGGAAATCAATCGCAGCGAGATGGCGTTTGTTGTACACGTAGGCGATTTCAAAAATGGCTGGTCGTCATGCAGCGATGCGATATTCGAACAACGCCGCGCGATGTTCGAAGCTTCACACCATGCCTTCATCTATATCCCCGGCGACAATGAATGGACCGACTGCTCGCGACTGCTCGCCGGCAGTTACGACCCGCTCGAACGGCTTGCCGCATTGCGTGCGCGGTTTTTTCAGGGCGCCAACAGTCTCGGCCAGACGCCGCTCAAGCTGGCGCGACAAAGTGACATTACTGCAGCACCGCCGTATCCCGAACACATGCGCTGGCAACACGATGGCGTTTTGTTTATTGCGCTGAACTTTCCCGGCGGCAATAACAATCTGCGCATGCCGGACGAATCGGCCGCGCGAACGGCCGCTGCGCTGGTTTGGCTGCGGCAGGGTTTTGCGCTGGCGCGAGCGCAGAATGCGCACGGCGTTGTCGTCATGACACAGGCGAATCCGTTTTTACAATCGGGCAATCCGCGCCGCGGTTACGATGGCCTGCTTGCCGCACTGACGCAGGAAACGGCGAACTTCACCGGTGCCGTGCTGTTTGGTCATGGCGACACGCACACCTATCGCGTCGATCAACCACTCAAGCATCCGCAAAGCGGCAAGCCGCTCGCAAACTTCACCCGCGCCGAGGTTTTCGGCAGTCCCGACACCAACTGGTTGAGAGTGCGTGTCGGCGAAAGCAACGGACGCCTGCAGTTTTCTATCAGCCCGGGCCGCTGAAAAAATCCTTTTGGAATCGCCGAAGAACCGTAGCGCGCGGCGTGAGTGCGCGGCGCGCAACGCGCAGGAACCGAGACATATCAATCACCCGGATAGGCGAGGTTCCGAGCACTGCGCAACGAAGCAATCGCGCCGCGCAGCAGGTTATCGGGGATTCTAATGTTCATGGCCGTGTTCGCCGTGCACATGCCCGTGTTCAAGTTCCTCTTTGGTCGGCGCACGCACGTTCTCAACGGTGCAGACAAAACGCAGCGCCATGCCGGCCAGCGGATGATTGCCATCGACCACAACCTTGCCGTCGGCAATGTCGGTCACGGTGTAAACCACCGTGCCATGGCCCTCTTCGGCGCCGCCCTCGAAGCGCATGCCGACTTCGATGTCTTTGGGAAATTTGTCGCGCGGTTCGATCTGCACCAACGCCTCATCGTAATCGCCGAACGCATCGGCAGGCTGCAGATAGATCTCGCAGGCATCACCGGCCTTCTTGCCCTCAAGCGCTTCTTCAATGCGCGGAAACATGCCTTGATGACCGCCATGCAGATATTCGAGGGGCTCTTCGGTTTTTTCCAGCAACTCGCCTTCCGAGTTGCGCAGTTCGTATTGCAGTTTGACTACCATGTCCTGTGCTACTTGCATTTGCCTGCGCTCCTTATTGTTTGCAATACGTCCGCCGCATGTCCGCGCGGGTTGACGCCATACCACGCTTGCGCAATCACGCCGCGCTTGTCGATCACGAAGGTCGAGCGCTGAATACAGTTCCGGCGCACGCCGTCGCGTTCCTTTTCCTGCAACACCCCGTAACTGCCGCACACCTCGCCTTCTTCGTCCGACAACAGTTTCACCGCAATCCCGTACTTGTCGCGGAACTCGCTGTGGCTCAGGAAATCGTCCATGCTGATGCCGAGCACTACCGTCTGGCAACGATCGAAATCATCCTGCAAATCGCTGAAATCGATCGATTCCATAGTGCAACCCGGCGTGTCGTCGCGCGGATAAAAATACAAAACGACAATTTTGCGATTGCGGTACGCCGCCAGGCTAACGCATTCCATATCTGCATCGGGCAGATCAAATGCCGGCGCTGGCTGACCAACCTGCAACATGCGAAACCCCGCAATAGTTCGGGACCCGATGGGCCGATTGTAGCAAAGGATACTGCGGGTGCGACTTCGCGAATTTCAACCGCACACTGCGGCATGCGTGCGCCTTGGAATCAGGAAGTTATAATCGAAACATGAGAAAAAACCCGCTGCAAGCGTTCGGCGTTGCTCGTTTTCTGCGCGAGCACTGGCAGAAAAAACCGCTGGTGCTGCGCGGCATCGCGCCCGCGTTGGCCGGCGCACTGGGGCGCGCCGACCTGATCGATCTGGCCTGCCGCGACGACACCGAATCGCGGCTGGTGATCGGCAGCGGACGCCAGTGGCAGGTACGCCACGGCCCGTTCCGGCGGCGCGACTTTGCGCAACTGCCGGCGCGCAACTGGACGCTGCTGGTAAACGGCGTCGACACGCTGGTGCCGGCGGCGCGCGCACTGCAAACCGCCTTCGGTTTTATTCCGTATGCGCGGCACGACGACGTGATGGTCAGTTATGCCGCGCCGGGTGGCGGTGTCGGCCCGCATTTCGACAGCTACGACGTGTTTCTCCTGCAGGGTGCCGGCACGCGCCGCTGGCAGATCAGCAATCAGCGCGATCTGGCGCTGATCGACGGCGCCCCGCTGAAAATTCTCAACCGCTTCCGTGCGCAGCGCGATTTACTGATGCAAAGCGGCGACCTGCTTTATCTGCCGCCGGACTATGCGCACAACGGCAGCGCCGTCGGTGAATGCCTGACCTGGTCGATCGGCATGCGCGCGCCGAATCAACGCGAAGTCACAGCGCAATTCCTCGAATACCTGCACGACCATTTAAGCGGCGATGCCCTCTACCGCGATCCGCGTCTCAAGCGCCAGACCCACCGCGCCGAGATCGGCGCGCAAATGCGTAAAACAGTGCGCCGGATGATCGCCGCGATGCGCTGGGGCGACGCCGATATCGACCGCAGTCTCGGTGAAATGCTGAGCGAACCGCGGCAAAACACCGTGTTCGATCCACCGCCTCCGCTTAACGCAGCGGCCTTCGCGCGCAAACTGCAAACACAGGGACTGCAGCTTGATTTGAAAAGCCGCATGCTGTTCGACTGCAGGAATATCTTCATCAATGGCGAAGCCGTCGCAGTGGCCGCCGGCGATGCGGGCGCATTGCGCAAACTCGCCGACGACCGCCGGCTTGCCGCCGGCGCGCACGTGAGCCGCGCTGTGCTGGCGCATCTGCAGCGCTGGTATGAAGCGGGCTATCTACAACCCGGCGGAGTTGCCGATCGCGCACCTGAATCAAAAAAAGCAACGCAACCGCGGCGCGGCGCACGCACCCGCAGCTGAATCATGGAACTGGTCCCGCCCGAACGCATGCCCGGCGAGCGCAAGCTCAAAGGCAACGCCGCCTACGAAGAAGCCCTCGACGAATTGATCGCGAATGCAACGCATACGGTGCGCATTTTTGACCGCCGTATTACCGCCGCATTCAACACACCGCAGCGCTTCGACCTGCTGCGCCGGCTACTGCTCGCCAAACGCACCAATCGTGTCTGCATCGTGCTGCATGAAACGGGAAATATCGTTCGCGACTGCCCGCGCCTGATGCTGCTGCTCAAACAATTCAGTCACAGCATGGCGATTCACCGGACGCAACCGGTGGCACGGCAGGTCTACGATCCGTTCTCGATTGCCGACGACATACGTTTCGTACACCGGTTTCATTACAATGATGTACGCGGCGCGGCGACGATCGGCGATGTTGCCGCGACTTATTCGCTGCTCAAACGCTTTGACGAAATCTGGCAGGCATCAGCGCCGGCAGTCACCGCAAGCAAAACCGGACTGTAAGCGTCGTGTAAGAAAACCCCCGGGTACTGGAATTTCGCATGCGTTCAGCATACAATTCCCGCTCCGGATCGACTGTCCTGGCAGCCGTTCGATGCAACAACTTCCCGCAGTAGAACTTTTTCACCCTGATGTATCGTATTCAACTTTTTGAGGACACACCATGAATCGCACCCTGTTGATTTCCGCCATCGTCGCACTCGGCCTTACAGCCTGCGGCGAAAAACCCGCACCCGCACCGCAAGCTCCGGCAACGCCCGCTCCGGCCGCCACACCGGCGCCGGCTGCACCGGCACCCGAAGCCGCCAAAGATGCAGCCGCCGACGCAGCAAAAGGTGCCGCTGATGCAGCCAAAGGCGCAGCCGATGCCGCCAAAGGCGCCGCCGAAGCAGCCAAAGGTGCCGCCGAAGCAGCCAAGGACGCAATGAAGAAGTAATGGCGTAATTGCAGAATTAAAAAGCCGGCCTGCGGGCCGGCTTTTTTTCGCACCCGATTTTCATGCGCCCCGCATCAACCGGTCAGAGATCCCGCCAGTCGAATCCGTGCGCCTGATCGGCAACGCCTATCCACTGCGTTTCGCATGACATCGCGCGCGCCAGCGCCTCACTCGCCAGTTCAGGGCGGTTGTTCTTCCGGCTGAGATGCGCGGCAATCACGTGCTTGAGCCGGCTGCGATCAAGCCCCGCCAGCAGTTCGGCGGCAGTGTCGTTCGACAAGTGCCCGAAGCGGCCGCCGATACGCTGCTTGAGTTTTTCCGGATAGCTGCTATTGCTCAGCAATTCGGTATCGTGGTTGCATTCAAGCACAAACGCATCGAGATTATTGAGGATGGCGCGCATGTGCGCGGTCAGTGAACCCGCATCTGTCAGCAGGCCGAGCCGGACGTTGCCGTCGCCGAACACGAATTGCGAAGGTTCGCGCGCATCGTGCGGCACGGTGTAAGGCTCGACTTCAATCGCGTCGATCGTAAAACACCGGTGGCAATCGAACACGCGCACGTCGTCAACGCCGGCGAGAACCGCCGCCGATGCCTGCAACGTGCCGTGGGTCAGCCACACCGGTTTTTTGAACTTGCGCGCAAATCGCGCCACGCCGCCGACGTGATCGTCATGTTCGTGCGTAACCAGCACCGCGTTGACGGATTCAGCTTCGATGCCGAGGCGGGCCAGACGCGTGATGGTTTCAGCAAGACTGAAGCCGCAATCGGCAAGTATGCGCGTACTGCCGGATTCGACCAGCAGCCCGTTACCCTCGCTGCCGCTGCCAAGCGAAGCAAAGCGCATCAATGAAGCACGGGAGAAGCGAGGTGTAAGGGGTGAGCGGTAAAACCTTCTGACGCTGCAGGCCTGCAACTGTTCCGCCTCACGCTTCCCGCCTTACTTGAGCTGCTCGTAGAGCAGCGCCAGTATGCGGCTTGCCGTTTCTGATTTTTCAACCACGCCATCCTTACTCAGCACACTGACCTCGCTGGCGGTAGCAGCGTCCCTGACCTGAATGCGAAACTGCTCGCTGGTGGCGGTCTTCTTATCGGACTTGCCGAAGGGATTCAGTTTGGCGAAAAAGCCCTTCTCAGGCGCAGCCTTGTTGTCGGTGTCCGGATCGACGTAGCGCACAAAATACAGCCCCTTCGAGCGATCGCGGTCTTCGACGGTGAAACCGACGCGATCCAGCGCCAGTCCGACGCGACGCCAGGCGCGGTCGAATTGATCGTCAACCGATAGCTGGCCGCCACCGTCCTTGCTCTTGATCAGCGTTGCGCGCAACACCGGCTTTGCAGCTGACGCTGACGCCACTTCGGTCTTGGCGCGCTCCTGCTGCACGCCAAAACGCGTCATCAAGCGTCGCAGCATTTCGGCTTCAAGATCCGGGTCCGGCGGACGCGGTTGCCATTTGGTCGATTTAGTGTCGATTCCCGAAGAGGTATAAACCTCTTCCATGCCGCGGTGGCTGATGTAAATTTCGGTGCTCCCGGGCTCGGCGCCGCGCTCCAGCCGGGTACGGAACTTGTCACGCTCGGCAGTCGAATAAACGCTATCGAGCATTTTGCTCAAAAAATTGCGCACCACGCCGGCATCGACTTTGGGGCGATTCTCCGCCCAGTCGGTCTCCATTACGCCGGCATCGGGATGCTCTATATTGACAATGAAACCGAGCTCCTGCCAAAACAGTTTGGCGGCATTCCAGACGGCGTCAGGCTCGCCCTTGACCACCAGCCAGCGCTGCGAACCGGACCGCTCAATACGCGCATTCTCCTGCGAAGGCAGCACTGACGCCCGCGACGCATCCGGCCGCGCAATGCGATCCTTGTTGTAATCCGAGGCCGTTGCACCGCTGCGTGCAGCATTAATATCGGGCACCGCAAAACGATCGTCCGTTCCGGGCCTGGTCAGATCGGGCGGGATTTCGAGCTGCGGCAGTTTCGCGCTCTGCGACTTGTAATCAACCTTGTCGCTCTGAATCGAAGGCATACTGCTGCATGCCGCAAGCAAAAACGGCAACAACACAACCCAGTTCCGCATTCGAGTCATTCGCTTCATCGTTGCGCTTTCCTTAAACCTTGACGCCGGCCTGCAACATCGCCGCGCGCACCTGGCCGTAACAGTTTTCCGACAGCGCGGTCAGCGGCAAACGGATTCCCTTGCCGATCTGTCCGGTCTGCATGAGCGCCCATTTGACCGGGATCGGGTTTGCCTCGACAAAAAGATGGCGATGCAACCCGAGCAGACGGTTGTTCAATTCACGCGCCCGAACCGGATCGGGCTTGAGCGCCGCCGCGCACATGTCGTGCATCAGGCGCGGCGCCACGTTGGCGGTGACCGAAATAACGCCATGCCCCCCCAACAGCATCAGCGCAATGCCTGTCGCATCGTCGCCGCTATAAACAGAAAACCCGGCCGGCGCCTGCCGCAACAGATCGCTGCCGCGCTCGAGATTGCCGGTTGCGTCCTTGATGCCGACGATATTCGGAATCTGTGCCAGGCGCAGCATGGTCTCATTGGCCAGATCGGCAACGGTACGGCCCGGTACGTTATAGACGATCTGCGGAATTTCGACCGCTTCGGCGATCGCGCGGAAATGCTGATAAAGCCCTTCCTGCGTCGGCTTGTTGTAATAAGGCACCACTGACAGGCTCATGTCGGCGCCGACCTGCTTGGCGTAGACCGACAGTTCGATCGCCTCACGCGTCGAATTAGCCCCCGTACCGGCGATGATGGGCACGCGGCGGTTGCCGTGTTCGACCGCAGTCTTGATCAGCAGATGATGCTCGTCAAAGTCGACCGTCGGCGACTCGCCGGTGGTGCCGACAACGACGATGCCGTCAGTGCCTTCGGCGATATGCCAGTCGATCAGTTTCCGGAACGCGTCCAGATCCAGACTGCCGTCCTCGTGCATCGGCGTAACAATCGCCACTACGCTGCCGCTCAGTGATGCCATCTATCGGTTTTTCCTGGAAAAATTGGTCAGCAACCCGCTAATTAAGCGCAGATTCTACCGCATTCGGGATTTGGACCAGCAATGCTTCTGACCGTCGCCCGGGGCATAGGTTGCAGCGCCACAACTGGCGCGGCGCGCGGCAGTCTGGAGGGGCGGCGCGCTCAGGCTTGCTGGCAGCGATAAAGCCGGGCCAGAAATGCCTCGGCATCGCTACCGTCGACAGCCGACGCCCGCGCACGCTGCACCGGTTCCGCCAACAGCAGCGCCAGCGGGTTCCAGTTGGCACACAACACCTCTTCCGCATATTGGAGCGGTGGATTCGCCGGTATTCTGTTTTCGCTGGAACTCATATTGCCGCCCTGGTCACGCCCCGCGCGCATTCCTGACAACGACACGCAAGGGCTATTACTTCAGGCAACGCGCGACCCGTGAAAAAGGTTACAGCGGCGGTGAATTTTTTCCCGCAACGGCGGCGCGGACGGCGCAGATCCGCTGCATCATTGCCGGCTTGGGCAACTCGACGTAGAGGTCTTCAAAGGCAAGCACGCGCAACCGCCCGCGCGCCAGTTCCAGCAGCTCGCCCGGTTGCAGCAGAAACTCCGGGTTACGCGGGCGTCCGAAGCGCTCGTTGCCCGCCGCAAAGGTCTCGTAGATCAGCACGCCGTCCGGCGCCAATGCGTCGACCATCAGCGCCAGCAAGGGCCGGTGCAGATAACGGGTAACAACAACGGCGTCGAATGTCTGCCCGGCAAACGGCCAGGGCGAACCTTCCAGATCCGCGGCGTGCCTGCGTATCCCGGCGATATCTTTGAGCGGTTCAAGTGCGACGGCATCGATATCAACCGCCAGCACCTGTAAACCCTGCGCCGCGAGAAAACGCGCATGGCGGCCGCTGCCGCAGGCAACATCGAGCACGCTGCCGCCGACCGCTATGCGCGGCGCGAAACGGCGCACCCAGTCGGAAGGCGGTTCGTCAACGGGATGTGTTGCGCTCATCTCGGCAATTCAAAAGAACCGGCCAGCGCCCGGGCAGGCGGTCAATTGACGCGGATGTTTTTGAACTGCCACGGATCAGCGGTATCGACGTCTTCCGGAAACAGCTGCCCGCGGTCGTCGAGCGGCGTCCAGTCGGTATAAGTGCCGCCGACGCTGCCCAGATAGGGATTGGCGATTTCGAGCACGCGCTGAAAATCAAGATCGTCCGGATCGCAGACGCCGCGGCGCGGATTTTCCATCGCCCACACCACGCCGGCCATGACCCCGGCGGCAACCTGCAGGCTGGTTGCATTATTGAAAGGCGCGAGTTTGCGCGCCTCGTGTATGGTCAGGCGCGAGCCGTACCAATAAGCGCCTTTGGCGTGCCCCATCAACAAGGCCCCCAATTCGTCAGCGCCGTCGTAAATTTCATCCATCAGGATGCGTTTGTTTTCGGGCAACGCCCAGTTCTTGCCGGCGTATTCGTGCAACGACAGGATGGTGTTGTCGCAGGGGTGATAGGCGTAATGACAGGTCGGCCGGTAGACCACTTTCTTGGCGGATCGCACGGTCAGGTAATCGGAAATCGAAATCGCCTCGCCATGGGTAATCAGAAAACCGTGAAAACAGCCTTCGAGCGGCGTCCACGAGCGCACGCGCACCGAGGCGCCGGGGCGTGTCAGATAAATTGCTGCCTTGCAGCCGAATTTGTGCTGCTTGCCGTCGCGCGGGAAATGTTTCTCATGCGAACCCCAGCCGAGTTCACAGGGCTGCGAACCCTCGCCAACGAAACCATCGACCGACCAGGTGTTGACGAATTCGAGCCGGCGCTTGCCCGGATTGGCCACCTGCGTGTCACGTTCCGAACAGTGGATCGCCTTGACGCCGAGCTGCATGGCCAGCCGCGCCCAGTCTTCGCGCGATTCCGGTTTGGCAGCACGCTTGCGGATGTCGCGTGAGAGATTGATCAAGCCCTGCTTGACCCAATGCGAGATCAACCCCGGATTGGCGCCGTGGGTTGGAATCATCGTCGGCGCGCCGCTCGTATATTTTTTGCGCAGGCGCAGCACTTCTTCGCGCAAGCCGTAGTTGGAGCGCCGTGACGCCGACACGCTGGTGTCGTAGTAGCCGCCGAGCCAGGGCTCGATGCAGGTATCGAGATACATGACGCCACGCTTGCAGCAATACTCGATCAGGTCGACGCTCGACACCTCGACCGACAGGTTGAGCAGAAAATCGCCCTTCGCCAGCAGCGGGTCGAGTACGGTTTTATAGTTCTCGCGCGTCAGCGGCTTGACGTTGAACTTGATGCCGAAATGCTTGGCCTCTTCGATGCCGCGCGTGTCGCCGGTCAATATGGAGACGCGTTCAGCCGGCATGTCGATATGCCGCAGCAGCAGCGGCAGAGTGCCCTGCCCGACCGAACCGAAGCCGACGATCACCAGGCGTCCGTTAAACTTGACGTGCTTTTTCTCGTTCATCTGCGATCCCGCGACATGATTTTTTGCGCTGCGAAGTGTAGCATTTTGCGTCGCGCAAGTCGTCACTGCACCGCTGCAGCGGCGCCCGGCGGCGCGCCCGGGTCACGCGCCGGTAACGCTGACGGCGCGACTAAATCACGCGCGAGTAGCGGCGGCGTTCCTGATCCTGCCGCAGGTAGCGGTCGAATATCATGCAGATATTACGTACCAGCAGGCGTCCTTTCGGCGTCACACGAATTTCATAATCGTCGAGCTCGAGCATGCCGAGTTGCTCGAATTCGCGCAACTCAGCCAGCTCGGCGGCAAAATATTTGTCGAAATCGATCAAGTAACCGATCGCGAGCGACTGCTTGATCAGCGCAAAGTTGCACATCAGACCGCCGATGACGGCGCGCCGCAGCAGATCATCCGCGGAGAGTTCAAGGCCGCGCATCACCGGCAGTTCACCGCGATCCAGCGTGCTGTAATACTCGTCCAGCGTGCGATGGTTCTGGCTGTAGGTCGGGCCGATGTTGCCGATCGCCGACACGCCAAGCGCCAGCAGATCGCAGTCCGCGTGCGTTGAATAACCCTGAAAATTGCGATGCAGGCGACCCTGGCGCTGCGCCACCGCCAGCCCGTCGTCGCCCTTCGCAAAATGGTCCATGCCGATGTATTGATAACCGGCGCCGGTGAGCCGGCGGATCGCCAGCGTGAGCAGCTTGAGCCGCGTGTCCGGCGACGGCAAATCAACCTCGCGAATGCGCCGTTGCGGCTTGAACAGCGATGGAATATGCGCGTAGTTATAGACCGCAATGCGGTCGGGAGCCGCCTTGATCACACGTTCGAGCGTGTGCTCGAAACTGACCAGCGTCTGCTTCGGCAAACCGTAGATCAAATCGACGTTGATCCCGGTAAAACCGTGCGCGCGCGCTGCATCAATGACTTCCAGCGTTTCCGCTTCGCTCTGTATGCGATGAACGGCGCGCTGCACTTCCGGATCGAAATCCTGCACGCCGACACTCATCCGGTTGAAACCCTGTGCCGCCAGCGCCGCAACGTATTTCGCATTGGCCGAGCGCGGATCGATTTCGATCGAGTATTCGCCGGCAGGATCAAATTTGAAGTGATCGCGCAGCCCGCGCATCAACGCGGAGACTTGTTCGATCGAAAAGAAATTCGGCGTACCGCCGCCCCAGTGCATCTGGCGCACTTTGGTATCGCCGCCGAGCAGTGATGTCTGCAGGGCAATTTCTTCATTCAGATATTTGAGATAGACCTCGCCCTTGCTGCGATCGCGCGTGACAATCTTGTTACAGCCGCAGTAAAAACACAGCGTGCTGCAAAATGGCAGATGCATATACAACGCCAGCGGACGCGCGATACCGCCGATATTGCGACGCGCCAGCCACGACTGGTAGGCCTCGGCATCAAACGCCTCGACGAAGCGGTCGGCGGTCGGGTACGAGGTATAACGCGGTCCGCGGCCGTCAAACCGGCGGATCAACTCTAGATCGATTTCCAGTGCCGGGAGCGCCGGCGGCGGCATAGTCACTGTTTGCGGCATGATTTCAGTTTCGTGAGGTGCTAGTATCAACCTCGGGGCAACTGCGGTTTTGACATAGATCAATGCCGGCACGGATTCCGCGCCCGACCGGCCCGGCGGGATTTAAGATTACGTTGACGCGCCGCAACAGATGCAACAGGCATAAGGCCAACTTATGAATACCGTGATCCCGATTGTTTCCCACACGCTGCGCGCCGCCTGTTCAGCCTGCAGCCTGCAGGAACTTTGTCTGCCGGCAGGACTTGCACCCGATGAACTGCAAAAACTCGACGAAATCGTCAACCGCAAGCGCCCGCTCAAACGCGGCGAATATCTTTATCGCGCCGGCAGCGCGCTGCAATCGCTGTTTGCCGTGCGCACTGGTTTTTTCAAAAGCTGCGTCATGCACGATGACGGCCGCGAACAGGTCGCGGGTTTTCACATGGCCGGCGAAATGCTCGGCATGGACGGCATTGGCAGCGGCAACCATATGTGCGATGCGGTTTCGCTCGAAGACAGCGAGGTATGCGAAATACCTTTCGGCGATCTCGAAAAATTGAGCCGCGAGATTCCAACGTTGCAACAGCATTTTCACCGCATCATGAGCCGCGAGATCGCACGCGACTACGGCGTCATGCTGTTGCTGGGCAGCATGCGTGCCGAAGAGCGCCTGGCGGCGTTCCTGCTGAATCTTTCACAGCGTTTCGCCGCCCGCGGCTACTCGCCGAGCCGCTTTCTTCTGCGCATGACGCGCCATGAAATCGGCAGCTATCTCGGTCTCAAACTCGAAACCATCAGCCGTGCGCTATCGCACTTCCAGACCGAAGGCATCATTGCCGTGCAAAACAAGAACGTCGAGATCAAAGACGCCGATCGTCTGCGCGCTATGGTCAGCCAGTGCGCAGGACACCCGCCGCAATAAGCCGCCGGGGCAACTGCGGACCGGACCCTGAGCGCACCGGCGCCGCCATAAAAATGCAAGCTCCCGCCACACGCCATTACCTGGCGCCGTTATTTGAACCGGCATCGGTCGCCATCATCGGCGCGAGCGAACGCGCCGGCACAATCGGCACGGTATTGATGCGCAATATGCTGGACGCCGGATTCAGCGGAAAAATTTTCCCGGTCAACCCGAAGCACGCCGCCGTTCAGGGCCTGCGCTGCTACGCGTCGATCGCCGATCTGCCGGAACGCGCCGACCTCGCGGTCATTGCAACGCCGGCATCAACGGCGCCGCAACTGATCGAAGAATGCGGGCGCGCCGGCATCAGAGCCGCCGTGGTGATCAGCGCGGGGTTTGGCGAAACCGGCGCGGCCGGCAGCGTGCTCGAGCAGGCTATGCTCGAAAACGCGCGCCGCCACAATCTCCGCCTGCTCGGCCCGAACTGCCTCGGCATCATGCGGCCATCGAGCGGTCTGAATGCCACCTTTGCGCGCGGCAGCGCGCGCGCCGGTTCACTCGGCCTGATTTCCCAATCGGGCGCCGTGTGCACGGCGCTGCTCGACTGGGCAGCGCCCAATGACGTCGGTTTTTCCAGCATCGTTTCGCTCGGCGCCTCAAGCGACCTCGATTTCGGCGAACTGATCGATTATCTGGTCAACGATGCGGCCACCGCCCACATCCTGCTCTACATCGAAGGCGTACGCGATGCGCGGCGTTTTGTCAGCGCCCTGCGCGCAGCGGCACGCGTCAAACCGGTGATCCTGATGAAGGTCGGACGTTATCCGTCAGGCTCGCGCGCAATCAAGTCGCACACCGGTGCAATGGTCGGTAGCGATGACGTGTTTGATGCAGCGGTGCGGCGCACCGGCGTCGTGCGCGTAAAAACCATCGGTCAACTGGTGGCAGCCGCGCAGGCGCTCGCTTCGCGTGTGCGCCCGCAGGGCAATCGCCTCGCCATCATCACCAACGGCGGCGGCCCCGGCGTCATGGCAGCCGATCGCGCCACCGAACTCGGGCTGCCGCTCGCAAACCTTGCCGCCGCCACCGTTGAAGCGTTGCAAAAATCGCTGCCGGCAAACTGGTCGCACAGCAATCCGCTCGATTTGATCGGCGACGCCGATGCGCAACGCTACAGCGCGGCGGTCAGCGCCTGCCTCGCCGACCCTGCAGTCGACGGCGCGCTCGTTATCCTGACACCGCAAGCCATGACCGACGCTGTCGCCGCGGCGAATGCGGTTGCCGTCGCCGCCCAAAGCTCGAACAAACCGCTGCTGGCGTGCTGGATGGGCGAACAGTCGGTCGCAGCGGCACGGCAGGTCTTCAAGCAGGCGCATATCCCGGTATTTCGCACACCGGAACCGGCGGTGGACATGTTCGCGCATGTATCGGCGTTTTACATCAATCAGCAGATACTCCTGCAGACGCCGGCGTCCGGCGAACAGCAGACCGCGCCGGCGATTGAAAAGGCACAACGCATTATCGAAACCGCGCTTGCAGAAGGCCGTCGCAGCCTGACGCAAATCGAAGCCAAAACGGTATTGAGCGCATTTTGCATTCCGGTGGCGCGCACATTCAGCGCAGCCGGCTCCGCCGAAGCCGTGCTGCGCGCGGCGGAAATCGGTTATCCGGTGGCCCTGAAAATAGACTCACCGGACATCAGCCACAAGAGCGATGTCGACGGCATCCGCTTGAATCTCGGCGACGCCAACGCCGTTCGCGCCGCCTTCTCGCAGGTGACAGCGAATGCAAAACGTCTGCGCCCGCAGGCGCGTATCAACGGCGTGATAGTAGAAAAAATGCTGGCTGCCAGCCACGCGCGCGAACTCATGCTCGGCATCGTTCGGGATGCGGTGTTCGGGCCGGCGATTGTTTTCGCCGCCGGCGGCACCGCCACCGAAGTACTGCACGACCGCGCGCTCGACCTGCCGCCGCTCAACCAGACACTTGCCGCGGTGATGATCGCGCGCACGCGCGTGGCGAAAATGCTCGGTGCGTTTCGCAATCTGCCGCCGATCGACATGGCAGCACTCGAATCAGCGTTGCTGCGCGTTTCCGAAATGGCCTGCGAACTGCCGTGGATCGACGAACTCGACATCAATCCTCTGATCGCCGATGCCAGCGGCGTCACTGCAGTCGATGCGCGCATTGTCATTTCGCCGCGAACCACAGGGCAAAGGCGTTATGCGCACCTGGCGATACACCCGTACCCTGCCGAACTCGCGACGGTACGCGAATTGCGCAACGGTGCGCACGTCACGCTGCGCCCGATCCGCCCTGAAGACGCGACGATGGAACAGGCATTCGTGCGCCGCCTGTCGCCGGCGAGCCGTTATTTCCGCTTCATGGGTACGCTGCGCGAATTGACCCCGGCAATGTTGATGCGCTTTACGCAAATCGACTACGACCGTGAAATGGCGTTTGTCGCCGTACAAGATGAGAGCGAAGTCGCCGTCGCGCGCTACATCACCAATCCTGACGGCAGCAGCTGCGAATTTGCGATCGTCGTTGAAGACGCCTGGCAGCGCCGCGGTCTCGGCCGCATCATGCTGCGGCGATTGATCGAGGTCGCGCGCCAACGCGGGCTTACGTCCATGCTCGGTTACATCGCCGCCGGCAATACCGGCATGCTGAATTTGTGCAGCGCGCTCGGTTTTGTCATCGCAAACATCGACGATGAGGCCGGCGCCCGGCTCGCCACGTTATCCCTTGCCGGGGCGTGACGCCGGCTGCAGATTATTTTACGAGCGTCACCGGAACCGCCGAGAGATGCAGCACGCGGTTTGCCACCGAACCCAGCAGCAGGTTGGCTGCCGCGCCCATGCCGCGCGTCGCCAGCGCGATCATGCTGCAGCAGGCAGTGTTGGCGTGTTGCACAATTGATTCGGCAATCGGCCCGACCAGTATGTGCTCGCTGTAAACAAGACCGGAGGTGTCGAGCAAACGCTTGGCGCCGGCCAGCGCCTTCGCGCCCTCTTCCCCGTAATAGCGCTGCACCTGCTCGTTGCTGACCACCATGCCCATACGCGGCAAATGCGGCAGCGCCGGATGCACAAACACAAGCTCAACCGCGGGTTTCTCGCGATACCAGCCGGCCTGTTCAATCACGTAACGGACGGCATCCAGCGAGTGTGCTGAACCGTCAACGGCAATCAGAATTTTCATAAACGCCTTTCCTGTTCTTCGTTCAGTCGCGACACCGCATCCGCTGCTGGCGTCGACACCTGGTTCGGCTTATCGATAAACCAGCACCGGGATCTTCGAGTGCGACAGCACCTTGTTAGTGACGCTGCCCAGCACCAGTCCGGCGAGACCGCGGCGGCCGTGCGACGCCATGAAAATTACATCGCATTTGCTCTTTTTGGCGGCACCGACAATGCCGTCGTAGGGCGTCACCGGCTTGTTAATGATGCCGTTGAACTTCACGCCGGCCGCTTTAGCCGTCTGCGCGATTTTCGCCAGCGCTTTTTCGCCGGTTGCGCGCGCACTGCGTTCAATATCCGCGATCGCGCGCGCATCGACCGTGTAGCCGTCGCCGTAATACGGCGCCGGCATCGGATCGAGGCCGTAATAAGCAGTGACCGTTGCGCCGACTTCCCGCGCCAGCGCGATGCCGGCCTTGACTGCCTTGGCCGCAACAGGTGAACCGTCAGTCGGAATCAAAATATGCTTGAACATGTTGTCTCTCCTCAAAATAACGCGTCGGATTAAATTTCACCGGTTCATGATTTTCGTGCCGCCTTTTGCGCACTATCGACCACGAACGTCTGATTGCATCTTAGGCCTGCGACCGGAATAGGATTTGATCTGGATCAAGAGATTCGCGCTTTCGTTATTGCCGGCGCCTGGACGCGCCCTGCGGCGTGGTTGATCCACATCAACGCGCTGACCGCGCCCTCAACATAAGGTGATGCAAGCGGCCAAATCAACCTGGAAGCCTGAAGCCATGTCTACCATTACCGATCGCATCGACAACGTCACGCGCATTCCGCCGCAGTATCAGCACGCCGCACTGCCGGCGCCGAAGAGCGTCAAGATCGAAATCTCGCCGCGCTGCAACTATCGCTGCGGCTTTTGCGCCCTGCGCACGCGCGAAGTGCAGCCGAAATGGGATATGGACTTCGGTCTGTTCAAGCGCATCACGCATGAAATGCGCAACGCCGGGGTCGAAGAAATCGGCGTCTTTTATCTCGGTGAATCGTTCATGAACCCGCGTCTGCTGGTTGATTGCATCCGTTACCTGAAAAGCGAATTGCAGATGCCCTACGTCTTTCTGACCTCGAACGCGTCGATGGCATTTAGCGAGGCGCTCGACGAATGCATGGCTGCCGGGCTCGATTCACTCAAATGGTCGGTAAATGCCGCCGACGAAGCGCAATTTGAAAAAATCATGGGCGTCGCCAGGCGCCTGTTCCGCCACGCCCTCGCCAACATCCGCGCGGCATGGGAACTGCGGCAGACCCGGCGCTACAAGACCGGGCTTTATGCCTCATCGATCCGCTACGACGGCGAACAGCAGGCGAAGATGGAAGAGCTGCTGAACGAAAAAGTGCGGCCTTATGTTGATCAGCATTACTGGCTGCCCTTGTATTCGATGGGAGCGTTTGCCACGCAAAGGGAAAGCGAACTCGGCTATCGGCCGACCGCCGGCAACCAGGGGCGCATCGGTGCGTTGCGCGAACCGCTGCCCTGCTGGTCGGCTTTTACCGAAGGCCATGTCACCGCCGAAGGCAAGCTCTCGGCCTGCTGTTTCGATGCGACTGCGCACTGGACCATGGGCGACTTGAACAAAATGCCGTTCATGGACGCGTGGAATTCCGACGACTTCGTGAAACTGCGCGCCGCCCACCTGCGCCGCGACGTCAGGGGCACTGTCTGCGAGAACTGCATTGCTTACGGCTGACACGCCTTGCGGCGGAAATATCGCCCGCCACTTGATCGATATCAATGTCCGGCACCGGGCGCGCCGTGAGAATGCGGTTTGGCATGCAATGCAAACCGCCCTGAAAACCAATGCTGGGGTCGCCGCGCCGCGAAGCTGGTTGCTGCGCGGCCGCGCCTTGCTGCCCGTCGTCCAGGGCGGCATGGGCATCGGCGTGTCGGCGCACCGCCTGGCCGGCAATGTCGCCGCACTCGGTGCACTCGGCACCATCTCCAGCGTCGATTTGCGCCACCACCATGCAGACCTGCTGCAAAGCACCGCCGGATGCACCGACAGCGCACGGCTCAATCAAGTCAACCTCATCGCCCTCGACCGCGAAATCAGTGCCGCGTTGAAACTTGCCGGCGGCCGCGGCGCCATCGCAGTTAATGTAATGAAGGCAGTTGCCGCACACGCCGCCTATGTGCGGCAGAGCTGCGAAAGCGGTGCACATGCGATAGTAATGGGCGCCGGCCTGCCGCTCGACCTGCCCGACCTGACGCGTAACTTCCCGGATATCGCGCTCATTCCGATACTCTCGGACGTACGCGGCACCGCTATCGTGCTCAAAAAATGGCTGCGCAAAAACCGCCTGCCCGACGCCATCGTGATCGAACATCCGCGTTATGCCGGCGGCCACCTCGGCGCCACGCGCATTGAGGATATCGACGACCCGCGCTACAACTTCGAACCGGTGCTGGCCGGCATCGGCGAACTCATGCGCGAACTGGGCATCGAGCGTGAACGCATTCCCCTGATCGCTGCCGGCGGCATCAACACGCACACGTCTTTGCGCAAGCTGCTGGCAATGGGCGCTGCGGCCGTACAAATCGGCACCCCTTTCGCAGTGACCGAGGAAGGTGATGCGCACATCAATTTCAAAACAGTACTGGCGCAGGCGCAACGCGAAGACATCGTTGAATTCATGAGTGTTGCAGGATTGCCGGCGCGCGCCGTGCTTACGCCGTGGCTGAAACGGTATCTGCGCCGTGAAAAAGCGCTGCAAGCGCACGCTAACGCCGACCAGCGGCGCTGCGTTCCCGGCCTCAACTGCCTGAGCGTCTGCGGTTTGCGCGACGGCCACGCCTCGTCCGGCCAGTTTTGCATCGATACACGGCTGGCTTATGCATTAAAGGGCGATGTTGCCAAAGGCCTGTTTTTCCGCGGCAGCGAAACGCTGCCGTTCGGCACGGCGATACGTCCGGTTGCGGAACTGCTCGACTACTTCCTGACCGGCCGCCTGCCGGCCATGCCGGCCGGGGCTGCGGCATAATGCCGTCGCCGGCGCGACATCTGCCAATAACCATCGAACACTTTGATCCATATCAAGCGGCGACTGCGCAAATAACGGTTTACTTGCCTTCACCATGAAGAACTGCGGACGGACGGCATGAATATGCGCGACGATCAGCTGGCAATGCGCGAAGCCCGGCCGCCGATTCATGCCCGGCCCAAAACTGCCGCGCACGATCGCGAGATCACCGCCGCCTTGCGCACTGTGCATGCCTTGCGCGAGCTGGCACCCGCCGTGATGGTGCGCCTTGCCGCCGGCGCCATGCGCCTTGAGGTCGCGCGCGGCGAACGGTTGTTTGATGCGTCTGCGCATTGTCCCGGCCCCTATATTCTCGCCAGCGGACGCCTTGCGTTGAGCGTGGGCAACCCGGATACCGGCCACAAAGTCATCCGCCTCGCCGAAACCGGCGATGTCATCGGACTCTCCGCCGCCTTGCTCGGCATTGTTACTTTCGCCAGCGCCGAGGCGCTGGTCGACAGCACCGTCATACTGCTGCCGCGCGAAGCGCTCGTCGAGCGCGCGCGGCGCGATGCGCCGCTGGCATTTGCACTGGCTTCCCTAGCCGCGCGACAGGCACGCAATCTCGCCCTCGATCTTGAAGCGGTTTCACTGCAGTCGGGACGCCAACGCATCGTGCAGTATCTGCTGGCCAGCGCAACAACGGGGCCGGCGGCCTCACCGGCGGTTTTACTGCCGGCAAAAAAAAGCATCATTGCCTCGCGGCTGTCGGTAACCCCAGAATACTTCTCACGCACTTTGCACGAATTGATCAGCGCCGGCGCCATCAACGTCAACGGACGCCAGATCGTCATCCGTGACGCCGCGCGTTTGCGCGGCAACACCCGCCCGGACTGAGCCACAACGCGCGCGGCAGCGCCACCACGCGCGGTCATAACGACCGTAGAATGGCGCGTTATGATCCGCTGGTTGCAACCCGAAGAGCCTTTCCCGCCTGTGCAATCGGCGCTCGCCGAACCCAACGGGCTGCTCGCCGCCGGCGGCGACCTCAGCCCGGAACGCCTGATCGAGGCCTATCAACACGGCGTTTTTCCGTGGTCCAGCGCCGGCCAGCCGATCCTGTGGTGGAGCCCGGATCCGCGCATGGTTCTGCTGCCGGCCGAAATTCGCATCACGCGATCACTGGCCAAAGTCCTGCGCAACCGTGACTACGAAGTGCGCGCCGACAGCGCTTTTCGCGAGGTCATGCAGGCCTGCGCCGAACCACGTGCGGAGCAGGACGGCACCTGGATCAGCGACGACATGATCAAGGCCTATCATGCGCTGCACCGGCGCGGCATTGCGCATTCAATCGAAACCTGGATCGACGGCGAACTGGCCGGCGGCCTCTACGGTGTCGCCATCGGTCGCATGTTTTACGGCGAATCGATGTTCACGCGCCGGCCCGATGCCTCAAAGATCGCCCTCGTCCATCTGGTGCGCCAACTGCAGCGCCGGGGCTACGAAATGATCGATTGCCAGGTGCATACTGCGCACCTGCAGCGTATGGGCGGCCGCGAAATACCGCGTACTGCGTTTATGCACAAACTCGGCGAATTGGTAAACTACCCGTCAAATCCGGGAGCCTGGGTATTAGACAATGACCTCGCTTAACGACCAATTTCTATCGGTACTGCAGTTTTATGCGACCGCGCCGTATCCGTGCAGCTATCTGCCGGAACGCATGGCGCGCTCGCAGGTGGCGACACCCAGCCACCTTATCGGCGGCCCCGTCTACAGCGAACTGGTGCAGGCCGGTTTCCGCCGCAGCGGCGCCTTTACCTACCGCCCGTATTGCGACCACTGCCGCGCCTGCGTACCGGTGCGCATCGTCACCGCCGAATTCAACGCCAATCGCACGCAACGCCGCATCTGGAAAAAACACGCGGCGCTGATATCCAATGTACTCGATCTCAAATACAGCGCCGAACATTACGCGCTGTATTTGCGCTACCAGGCGGCGCGCCACGCCGGCGGCGGCATGGATCAGGACAGCCGCGAGCAATACCGCCACTTTCTGTTGCAAAGCAATGTCGATTCACGGCTGATTGAATTTCGCGAAGACGGCGAATTGCGCATGGTCAGCATTGTTGATGAACTGCAGGACGGCCTGTCGTCGGTTTATACCTTTTTCGATCCGGACACCGCAGGTGCGAGTTTCGGCACCTACAACATCCTGTGGCAGATCGAGCGCTGCCGCCGGCTGCAACTGCCGTACCTGTATCTCGGTTACTGGATCGAGCAAAGCCGCAAGATGGCGTACAAAATAAATTTCCAGCCGATCGAAGGCCTGCTCAACAGCCGCTGGCAGCCTTTGCAGAAGCGCTGAAAAATTCCGCAGCGGCTTTTTTCAAGCTACCGGCGTGCGCGGTTTCAACCACTCGTCGAGCACCGACAAACCGACCGCGAGCAGCGTCGGGCCGAGAAAAATGCCGACGAAGCCGAACGCGAACACACCGCCCATCACACCGAGAAAGACCAGTGCAAACGGCAGGCTGCTGCCGCGGCTGATCAACAGCGGTTTGATCACATTGTCGATGCCGCTGATGACGACAAATCCGTAGACCAGCATGAATATCGCCCAGCCGGGCTGATCCTGATACGCGAGCCACGCCGCCGCGCCGCCCCAGATCAGCGGCGGCCCGATCGGCACCATCGACAGCATGAAGGTGAGAAACCCCAGCAGCAGCGCGCCGGGCACGCCGGCAATCGCAAAACCGATCACCGAGACAATGCCCTGCGCAATCGCTGTACCGACCAGCCCGTAAACCACGCCCTGTACGGTGCCCCCCACCGTCACCAGTAAGCCCGGGGCGAGTTCACCGGCAAGGCGCTTCATCGCCTCGCGAGTCGCCGCCACCAGCGACTCGCCATCGCGATACAGAAAAAATGCGATGAATGCGGCAAGACTCAGTTGAATCACGCCCTCGCCAAGCAGCAAGCCGGCTTTGAACAGGCCCTGTTGCGCCGGTGGCGCAACTTTCTTCATGAATTCGGCAAGTTTCGCCTTGTTCGCAGCAAGTTCACGCCAGGCGGTATCGAAACTCTCGCCGGCAAGCGGCAGGTCTTTCACCCAATCGGGCGGCAGTGGCAATCCGTGCGCGAAGGTATCGCGCATCCATTCAATTGCCGGTGTCGCAGTATCGGCCAGCGTGAAAGCGAGCAGCGCGAGCGGCAACACCATGACCAGTATGAGCAACAAGGTCATCAACAGCGCCGCAAGCGTGCGTTGCCCGCGCAGGCGCCGCACCAGCCAGTCGTAACACGGCCAGGTTGAAAAGCAGACGATGGCAGCGCACATCAGCGCGGTGACGAAGGGTTGCAACACCAGCAGGCAGCCCAGCACCAGCAAGGTCACTGCGGCGATACGCGTCAGCTGTTCGAGCCGGATGTCCAAATGGAAAGTCTCCAAAAACTGCAGTATGCGCGGGTTCTATCATGCGCACCGCGCCGGGTCAAACCGGCGCACTGCTAAAATCGCCAGACACTTCCACTACCGACGCACCGCCTGCGCGCACATCCCTATGGCCGACACCGCTTTGATCGCACAACTCGACGCGCTGCTGCCGCAAACGCAGTGCCGCCAGTGCGGCTACGCGGCCTGCCGACCCTACGCCGAAGCAATGGCGGCCGGCACTGCAGGCACGAATCAGTGCCCGCCGGCCGGCGACGAAGGCGCACGCGCACTTTCTTCTGCGCTCGGTGCGCCTTACATGCCGCTTGACCCGCGCTTCGGCGTAACCATGCCGCCCGCAGTTGCGGTGATCGATGAGGCGGCCTGCATCGGTTGTACGCTGTGCATCAACGCCTGCCCAGTCGATGCGATTGTCGGCGCGACGAAACTCATGCACACGGTCGTCACCGCCGCATGCACGGGCTGCAGCTTGTGTTTGCCGCCCTGCCCCGTTGACTGTATCGCCATGGTTGGCATTGCGCAGCCGGACGAAGACGAACGGCATGCAGCGGCGCGGCGCGCCGGACGGCGTTACGAAGCGCGTGAACTGCGTCTGGTGAAAAACCGCGCGATTGCGGAAAAAGATGCCGCACTGAAAACCGCCGCAGCGCGAAAACACAGCACCGTGCAGCGCGCCATCGAGCGCGCACGCGCGCGCATCGTGCAAAATCGCAGCAAGCGCTAGACAGCGCCGCGGCGCTCAGCCGCCGAACACTTCCTGCTTGATCGCGCCCTTGCTGGTGTTTTTTACCGCATACATCAGTTTGTCGGCCTGGCGGATCATGTCTTCAATCGACGACGGCATGCGGGTAAAGGTTGCAATACCGACACTGAAAGTAACCGGCCATTTGTGCTCGGTCATTTCCTGCAGCAGGCGCTGCTGCAGCATTTCGACCACCATGCGGCAGGCCTCGGCGCTGGTTTCCGGCAGCATGATCGCGAACTCATCGCCGCCGAGACGTCCCGGCAGATCCGACGAGCGCAGCTTGCGCTGCATGGTTTTCGAAATCACGCGCAGCAGATCGTCGCCGACGTGGTGGCCGTATTTGTCGTTGACCATCTTGAAGTTGTCGCAGTCAATATAAGCGATGGACAGCGTACGCTTGTAGCGCCGGCATACTTCCATTTCCGCACTGACGATCTGATAGAAACCGCCCTTGTTGACCAGCGATGTCAGGGTGTCCTTGCGCGACTGGAAATGCGCCTCCTCAAGCATGCGGCGCAATGTGCTCAAGCACAGCACCAACAGGAGAAAACCGATCAGGCTCGCGCCCCATTCCCAGTACAGCAACTTCGGATTTTCGAGATAGCGGCCGGCGGTGACGTCGATAACCGCCCACATCGTGCAGACAATCAGCGACAGCAGTGCGCCGAACAAGCGCCCTGCCGCCCACGTCAGCATCAATATCGGCAATGCATACAGCAAAGCCAGATGCAGCTTGAAGTGACTGAAATAGTCGAATGCGGCAACCGCCAGCAAGGCCAGCGTACCCAGCGTCAGCCAGCGCTGGCGATCCTGATTCAGAATGTACGAACCGATTTGTATTGTTCGGTTGCTTTTGCGCTTCATATTTGCACTACCCCCTCTTACCCCCGCGCGCCGGATTCGCAGCGCTACAGCGTAAAACCGTGCAATTTGCATGCCACTCCGGCAGACAACAACTTTTCCCTTTTGCAACAGTCTATTACAAACATGTCTCCGGTATCCTGCGCAACCATTCGTGAATTAGTGCGCGCCGCCAAACGGGGAAGACTGGTCGGCCCTGTTGTCATTCCCGTCAGCCCGGCGCCGCAGTTGTCAGTTCGCCGCAGCGCGTTTACGCTCCACGCTCACCGACGCCACGGGAACTGCATTGCCCAACCATGAATTCGACCAAACGCGAAGAAATTTTCCGCCGGCTGCATGCCGCCACCGCAATACCGAAAGGCGAACTCGAGTACGGCTCTCCATTCGAACTGCTGGTCGCGGTCATCTTGTCGGCGCAAGCTACCGACAAGAGCGTGAACCTGGCAACGCGCGAACTCTACAAAACCGCCAACACGCCGCAATCTATACTCGCACTCGGCACGGCCGGTCTTGAACCTTATATCAAACGCATCGGGCTTTACCGCACCAAGGCGAAAAACATTATCGCCACCTGCAAACTATTGATCGATCTGCACGACAGCACAGTGCCGCAAACGCGCGCCGCGCTCGAACAATTACCGGGGGTCGGTCGCAAAACCGCCAATGTGGTTTTGAATATTGCGTTCGGCCAGCCGACCATCGCCGTCGACACGCATATTTTCCGCATCTCCAACCGCACCGGCATCGCGCCGGGCAGGGACGTCGTTGCGGTTGAAGAGAAACTGCTCAAGTTCGTGCCGGATGTTTATAAACTGCATGCGCACCACTGGCTGATACTGCATGGCCGCTACGTGTGCAAGGCGCGCAATCCGGAATGCCCGACCTGCCTGATCGCCGATCTGTGCGAATTCCGCGGCAAGACAAAAACACCGGCAACGAAACAGGCGAAAAAAAAGCCGGACTGAAAGCCCGGCTTTTTACAGTGCAGCGAAATTACTTGCCGGCCAGCGCCTGCTGGCTCGAGAAAAATGCCGCCAGGTCGGCGATATCCGCAGCCTTGAGGTCCTTGACTTGAGCCGCCATCACCGGGTTCTTGCGTGCACCCGATTGATAATCCTTGAGCGCACGCACGATGTAGTCATTGTACTGGCCGGCAAGTTTCGGAAAATCCTGCATCGCGCTCATGCCGGCGCCGCCTTCGCCATGGCAGGCGGCACAGACTTTCGCTTTTCCCTTACCGGCGGCCGCATCACCGGCCAGCGCGCTGCCGCTGAAAACCAGCGCCGCCGCAATCAAAATAATTTTCGTCATCATCGTCGTCCTATTTGGCTGCGGTCTTGGCATTGTCGGCCGAGTAATACGCGGCGAGATCGGCCATATCCTGATCGCTCAGATCTGCGGCGATCGCGCGCATAGTCGGATGGCTGCGTTCGCCCGCTTTATAACCCTGCAAAGCCTTAACGATGTAACCGGCGTGCTGACCGCCGAGTTTCGGCACGTTATAAACCGACGGAAATGCCGTCTTGTAACCGGGAATGCCGTGGCATCCGGCGCACATCACCGTTTTCTGTTTGCCGGCAGCCGCATCACCGGCGGCATTTGCCGTGAAGCCCAGCGCCAAACCAACCGCGGCCACTGCCGCGATTACCGTCATTCGCATGTTCATTGTTTTTCTTTCCCCGAAGTCGCTAAACCCGCGGAATTATACCGTAATTTGCCGATTTTGCCGCCGGGCGGGCAGCGCTTTTAATGCGCGGTCAGCACGCCGGACGCGGCCAGCAGCAGCACCGCAATTTCAAGCGATGCGATTGCAACGTAGGCCCAGTCCCGGCGCTTCACGCTCGCGATGAGCAGCACAATAATCGCCAGCAGCGCGGCACTACACAGCACCGCAATACCGGCCATCGGCAGTGTTTCGCCGGCGCCGAAATGCGCGAGCCAGCCCCAGCCGTCCGGCGCGCCGGTGGCGCGATGATAGTCGGCAACCGGCATGCTCCAGTATTGCGGCAGCGATTGCAGCGGCACCGCCGTCGGCACCCAGCCTGCAACATAAGCGACGAGGCCCAGCGCCAGCAGTGCCAGGCCGAAACGCATGCCGGTTTCCAGTACTGCGGCAAAACGCCGTTGCACCGGCGAAATTCGTGCGTCTGCTTCGCTCATGTCCAGATTCCTGTGCCCTGGCCGAGCGCGCGCAGGCCGGCAAACACCAGAATAGCGATGACCATGCGGCGAATGATTGCCGCATCGACAATCTGCAACAGCCGCGCGCCGATGCGCGCGCCCAGCATCATGCCGATGACGGACGGTGCGGCAACGATTGCCAGCAGCGCGCCCTTGTTGATGTAAACCCAGGCCGCCGACGTATCAACGATAGTCAGGATCAAACCGCTGGTACCCGCAGACAGGCGCAGCGGCACGCCCATGACGAGATTCAGCGCCGGCACATTGGCCCAGCCGGCGCCGAGCCCGAACATGCCGGCCAGCAAGCCGATGAAAGCGAACAGGACTATCCCCAGCGGCGTTCGATGCACGCGCCATTCGATCGCACGCCCGCGCGAGGCGTCATGAAACACGCCGTGTATGCGCAGCGCCTGCGATAACCAGTCGGATTTTTCAACCAGAGGAAATTCCGAACGCTGCGCCGACCACATGACGACGACGATGCACAAAATTGCAATGCCGAGCGCCGTCTGCACCATCGCCACCGGCAAGGCCAACCCCACCAGCGCGCCGACAATCGACGTGGCGGACGCCACCAGCGCGAGCGGCAAAGCCAGACGCAGATCGGCAAGACCGGCGCGCAACAACCCCGGCCCGGCCGCAAGCGCACCGGCAAGCGCAACCAGCAATCCCGCGCTGCGCACAAAATCGAGATGAAACGGAAAAAATCCGCCGACCAGCGGTACAAACAAGACGCCGCCACCGACACCCGCCGGCACCGCAATCATGCCGAGCACAAAACACAGACAGAACAGCGCCAGCGGCCACCACCACCACGCCACCTCGCCGCCCGGCGCGGCTGCCATTGCCGGCAGCGCGCAGAAAAAAAGGACGCAGAAAATTGCCGTCCGGTCGTATGTAAAACCTGTTTTATTCATGGGGACCGTAACGCCGGGCACAATCACGCGGCTGGAAACGATATTCTACTTGCAGATGACCCGCACCGCTGTCGCTCACGCTGCGACGTATAATCCGCCATGGCCAATCGATTGACAAAAATCGTAACGCGCACCGGCGACGACGGCAGCACCGGGCTCGCCAACGGCACACGCCTTGCGAAATCGGCGCCGCGCATCGAAACACTGGGCGCGGTTGATGAACTGAACACCACGCTGGGGCTGTTGCTCACCGAAGAAATGCCGGCTGCATTACGCGACTGCCTCGACGGCGTGCAACACGACCTCTTTGATCTCGGCGGCGAACTGAGCGTTCCCGGCCACACCATCATAAGCGAAGCGCACTGTCGCCGCCTCGACGATGCGATCACAGCTCTCAATACAAAACTGTCGCCGCTCAAAGACTTTATTTTGCCCGGCGGCACGCGCGCCGCTGCGCTCGCACACCTCGCCAGAACAAGCTGCCGGCGCGCCGAACGCCGTCTGGTTGCACTCAACGCCGAAGCCGCGCAACCGGCAGCCATGCTGCAGTACCTCAACCGGCTGTCAGACCTGCTGTTTGTAATTGCGCGTGCGCTCAACGCCCATGCCGACCGCAGCGATGTGCTCTGGCAGCAGGGTAGAAACCGCGGCAGCTAGTCGACAGCGCCGCTTTTCACCACGCTGTCGTGCCGCCATCCACCGGAATCACCGTTCCGGTCATGAAATTCGAAGCGTCTGACGCGAGCACAACTACGAGGCCCTTGAGATCGTCTTCGCCGCCGGTGCGCCCGAGTGGAATCTCGCCGATGATCTGCTCGCTCACCTTGTCGAACATCTTGACGTTGATCGGCGTCACAAAAAATCCCGGACAGATCGCATTGACTTGAATATTGTGCTGCGCCCACTTCACCGCCAGATCACGCGTGAAGTTAACCAGCGCGCCTTTGCTCGTGCCATAAGCAATCGAGTTGTAGTTTTTCGGGTTGCGTCCAACCAGCCCGGCGATCGAGGCGATATTGATGATCTTGCCCTTTTTGGCTTTGATCATTTCGCGGCCAAAAGCCTGCGCGCATAAAAACGGCGCCGTGATGTTCAGATCGAGCACCTGCTGCCAGCGCTCCAGCGGCATTTCTTCGACCGGCGCCACCCACGCGCGGCCGGCATTGTTGATCAGCGCATCGACGCGCCCGAATTTTTTCAGCGTCGCGTCTTTCAACGCCTCGACTTGATCCGGTTTGGTCACATCACAACCATAGGCCAGCGCTTTGACGCCGAGCTTTTCGATGGCATGAGCGGCTTCTTCGCAATTTTCGAGCTTGCGCGAGCAGATCACAACGTTGGCGCCGGCTTCGGCCAGCGCGGTCGCCATCTGCAGGCCAAGCCCGGTGGCGCCGCCGGTGACGACACCGACGCGGCCTTCGAGATTCATCAGTTGTTTAACGGTTGCCACAGTAGTTCCTTTCAAAAATTTCTTGTCGCCGCTGTTAGTCTTTCAACAATTCGCGCGCGATGATATTGCGCTGAATTTCAGAGGTGCCTTCGTAAATGCGCGTGACGCGCGCATCGCGAAACACCGTTTCGATGCCGGCCTCGCGCATATAACCCATGCCGCCGTGGATCTGCACCGCCGCATCGACGACGCGCCCGAGCGCCTCGGTCGCCGCGAGTTTGGCCATCGCCGCCTCGGATGATCCGCGCTCGCCGCTCATCAGCGTTTCGATACCGCGATAGGTCAACAATCTTGCCGCGTCACGCTGCACCGCCATGTCGGCAAGCATCCATTGCAGGCCCTGGTATTCGGCGAGCTTGTGTCCGCCCTGCGTGCGCAGCTTCATGTGTTCGGCGCTTTTCGCAATTAGCTTGTCCATCATGCCGAGGCAGCGCGACGCCAGCGTGACGCGGCCCTGCGTCAGTGTCTTCAGCGCCTGCACGAAACCCATGCCTTCGGGGCCGAGCATGTTTTCCGCCGGCACTTCGCAATCGACGAAGGACACCGGCGCCGTATTGCAGCCGCGCATGCCCATTTTCACCTCGTTCGGGCCGACCGTGAGCCCCTTGAAACCGCGCTCGACGATGAAGGCGGAAATGCCTTTAACGCCTTTCGCTTTGTCGGTCGCCGCCATCACGGTGAACACCCCGGCTTGCGGCGCGTTGGTGATGTAGATTTTTTCGCCGTTGATGACCCAGCGGTCGCCCTTCTTCACCGCAGTGGTGCGCAACGCCGCCGGATCGGAGCCGGCCTCCGCTTCCGTCAATGCAAAACAACCGACCCATTCGCCGGTAGCCATGCGCGGCAGATATTTTTTCTTTTGCGCTTCATTGCCGAGCGCGACGATACCGGTCGAGCTGATACCCGTATGATTACCGATCACGGTGGCGAATCCGTAATGCGTGAGCCCCATCACTTCCTCGACCGCGCACTTGCCGGCGAGATCGAGGCCGATGCCGCCGTATTGCTCGGGTATGGTCAGCCCGAACAAGCCGAGCTCGCAGGCCTTCTTGTGCAGATCGGCCGGAATCGCATCGCTCTCTTCGATCTCAAGCGCGCGCGGATCGACCTCTTTGGCAAGAAAACGCCGGATTTCGTCGCACAGCGATTGCACTTCAGGCTTGAGTTGCATTGGCACTCCGGAAATTCAGTCAGCCCGCATTTTCACATTTCCGCAGCATTTCTGCGGTCACGATTTTTGCCACGACTTAATCAACGCATCGCCGGCCTTGACGCCGCGCCCCTGCGGAAGCACGAACAGCGGGTTGATGTCGAGTTCGGCCATGCAATTTTCCAGATCGACCGCCATCGCCGCAACGCGCACGATTGCATCGGCCAGCGCTTCGATATCGGCGGGCGCCGCGCCGCGCGCACCGTTCAGTACCGCGACACCCTTGATTTCATCAATCATTTCCAGCGCGACCGATTTGGTCACCGGCGCCAGACGAAAGGACACGTCTTTGAGCACTTCGGCAAAGATGCCGCCAAGACCGAACATCACCGCCGGTCCGAACAGCGGATCGTTGGTCACACCGAGTATCGCCTCGATGCCGCCGTCGACCATTTCCTGCACCAGCACGCCTTCGATGCGCACATCCGCTTTATAAGCACGCGCATTCCGCATGATCTCGTCGAAAGCCGCGGCAACCGCCGCATCGGAATCAACGCCGAGTTTTACTGCGCGCGCTTCGGTCTTGTGCGGAATCTCCGGCGACTGCACTTTCAATACAACCGGATAACCGATCGCGCGCGCCGCCACGGCCGCCTCTGCGGCGCTCGTCGCCAGCGTTTCACGCGTCACACCGATGCCGTAGGCTGCCAGCACCCGCTTGGCCGCGTGCTCGGACAGATCGTCGCTGCGGTCCGCCAGCAGTGTTTGCACGCCAGCGACCGACAACACCGGCGCGCTTTCCTTCAAGCGTATGTCTTCGCGACGCAAGGCCTCGGCATACGACGACAACGCCGCCAGTGCGCGGCCGCAACGCACCGGCGATTTGTAATGCGGAATCTTCAGTGCGTCGAGTTTGGCGTAGGCGTCGCGCGCCAGCTCATCGCGCGCGCTCCACGCCAGGAATAACGGCTTGTCGCTGTGTTGCGCAATTTCCGTGATCTCGGACGCAATGTTCGCCGCCAGATCGCCCTGCAGCGAGGCGTTGATCATCGCAATCGCATCGATGTTGGGGTCGTCGAGTATCGCCTGCAACGTGCGCCGGATCAGGGAAAGATCGTTGAAAATCGCCGCCGTGACATCGACCGGATTCAGGATAGAACCGAACGACGGCACGATGGTTTTCAGTTTTTCCGTGGTCGCTGCCGACAACTGCGGTACCTGCATGCCGCGCGCCACGCATTCGTCGGTCATCAGGATGCCGGCGCCGCCCGACACCGTAATGATGGCAACACGATTGCCTTTGGGCAGCTTGCCGCAGCGGAATGCGCGGCTGTAATCGACCACGTCCTGAATGTCTTCGACCTGAATGATGCCGGTCTGTTTGAACGCCGCCTGGTACAGCGCCATCGCGCCGCCGAGATTGGCGGTGTGCGACGCAGCGGCGCGTTGTCCCTGCGGAGTATTGCCGACCTTCCACGCCAGTATCGGTTTCTTTTTCGCCAGCGCTTTACGACCGACATCGACGAGGCGCCGCGCGTCCTTCAAGCCTTCGATGTAACCGGCAATGACATCGGTTTTTGCGTCGTCGATAAAGTATTCGATGAAATCGAGTGTGCTCACACCGATTTCGTTGCCGGTGGTCACCATCTGGCGGAAATTCACGCCGCCGTCCTTCGACGCCAGATTCATCACCGAAAAACCGAAGCCGCCGCTTTGCGACACCATGCTGACCGCACCGGCGTCGTAGCCGGCAAAAAACACCGAACCGAAACCGGCATACACGTTAGAGGCGACATTGATCATGCCCTGGCAATTCGGCCCGATGATGCCCATATTGAACTCGGCGGCAAGCGCCGCAAGTTCGCGTTGCATCTCGATGCCTTTGCCGCCGACTTCGGAATAACCGGAACTGAACACGATCGCGTACGGCACACCGCGCTTGCCGCAGTCGCGCAAAAGACCGGCGACGCGCGCGGCATTGATCAGCACCAGCACGAGGTCCGGCGTTTCCGGCAGCGCGTCTATCGACGCGTAACATTTGACGCCGAGCACCTCTTGATACTTCGGATTCACCGGATAAAGTTTGCCGGCATAGCCGTGCGAAACCAGATGTTGCAGCGGCTGGCCGCTGATGGTGATGAGATCCTGCGACGCGCCGACGACGGCGATGGAACGCGGATTAAAAAACCGCTCGAGGTCCTTGCGCATACCCGCCCCGTTTCAGTCCGCTAGCGCTTCCAGTTGAGGAAGTCGCAGATCGCGCGGCCCATCACCCACTCGAGGTCGCGTCCTTTGAGCCAGGGCATTTCTTCGGTGTACATGGTCACGCACTGGCGATAGCTGCACGGCATGCGCGTGATGTCGGTGCCCCAGAACGTGCGTTGCGGACCGAAGCTTTCAAAAATGCGTTTGATGTAAGGATGAATATTGCGATAGGGATACACGTCGCTCGAATAACTCGGCGCGCCGGAAGCCTTGACCGCGACATTCGGATATCTGGCAAGACCAAGCAATTCGTCGAGATCGGCGAAGGCTGCGTCGTCGACGGTGTGACGCACACGCGCCATGTGGTCGATGAAAAGTTTCAGCCCCGGGTGCTTCTGCGCGATTTTTTCCAGGCTCTTCAGCTTCCCCGGCACCAGCAAAGCCACCGGCAGCCCCTCCTTTTCAGCAGCCGCCCATACCCAGTCCATGGTGCCATCGGTTAGCCAGGTGTCTTCGCCTTTGCGCAGGAAGGCGAAACGCAGGCCGACCATGCCTGGCTGCTCTCTTAACCTGGTGATGAGCGTGCGACTGGCAGGATCCTTCGGATCGAAACCGCCGAGCACGCAGAATTTGTCCGGATGCGCAGCAGCCGCTTCAACGGCGATTTCGTTGGCCTGCGGATCCCAGCTCGGCGGACAGAGCACGGCAGCATCGACGCCGCCTTCCTTCATTTCCTTCAGCAGGTCGTCCCCGGTGTATTGCGGAATCTGGCGATGGATCACCACCGGCGTGCCGTTTTTCCAGATATGTACCTGCGAATCGACGATCAACATCTCTTGCTCCCTCCATGCATGAACGATGAGCGCCGCCGATAGCGGCGGCGAAAGACCGCAATGTTATGTGTTGTTGTAGTGGTGCGGCAAGCCGGCCGTGTTAACCGGCGACGGTACACGCGGGCTACTTGCGCCGCGCCGGAATGTCGTAGTCGCCGCCGTGAAACAGCAGCGGATGATGGCCCGAATAACAGTAACGCTCGACTTCACCGACCAGTATCAGATGGTCGCCGCCCTCATGCTGCTGGGCCAACCGGCATTCGAACGTGGCCACCGCCCCGGCGAGCACGGCGGCGCCGCCAAGCCCGACGTCGAATTCAAGATTGGCGAACTTGTCGGCGGCAGGGCTGCTGAAGCGCTTCGACAAATGCATTTGATCCGCCGCCAGCACATGTATGGCGAAATGGCTCGCTTCGGTAAAAACGCTGCAACTGGGCGCGTTTTTCGACAGACACCATAACAACAGCGGCGGCGCCAGCGAAACCGAGCAAAAGGAGTTGACTGTCACACCGGCGCGCCGGCCATCGGCAGTGGCCGCGGTGACGACGGTAACGCCGGTGGGAAAGCCGGCCAGCGCGCGGCGCAGCTCGCGCGGGTCGATCGAGCACGCCGCAGACGAAGCGTCCGCTTCGGCGGCGACCGGTGCAACCCGCAATTCAACGTTTTTGTTCATGCGTCCGCTATCGATTTCAAGGCAGCGCTTCAGGTATCCACGCATTGTATTGACCGGGGTCAATGGCGAGAATACTTGCAGCGGCAAATGATTATATCCATTTCTTCTATAATCGCCGCATGAACAAGCTGTTGACCATGCTGGCCTTCGTGCGGGTGGCGGAAAGCGGCAGCTTTACCGCCGCCGCAACCCAGCTCGGCGTGTCGGTTTCGGCGGTCGCCAAGGCAGTGACACGCCTGGAAGAAGATCTCGGCGTGCAGTTGCTGGTGCGCACCACACGCAAACTCGCGCTAAATGACGACGGCCGCGAATTTTTTGCGCGCTGCCAGCGCATTCTCAACGACATCGAAGACGCCGAATCGTCGGTGAAAGGCGCGCGTGAAACGCCGAAGGGGCGCTTGCGCATGGTCATGCCGACCATGTTCGGCCGCCTGACCTTTCTGCCGCATGCGGCTGAATTCAACGCGCGCTACCCCAACATCCTGCTCGATTTGAGTTTCGAAGACCGCCAGGTCAACCTGATCGAGCGCGGCCTCGATCTCGCCGTGCAGGTCGGCGACCTCAACGATTCGATTTATCTGACGCGCACGCTCTACCGCGGCCAGCGCGTGACCGCCGCCTCGCCGGCCTACCTGAAGCGCCACGGCGAACCGAAAACACCGGACGAACTCATCCACCATAACTGCATCATCAGCAATTACGGCCCGGTCTGGCATTTCAATCAGCGCGGCCGCGCCACGCCGGTAAACGTGCGCGGCAACCTTGTGGTCACCGGCGGCGAAGCAATGCGCGAGGCTGCCCTGCTCGGCCTCGGC
>JANYDY010000112.1 GCA_025363435.1 Betaproteobacteria bacterium | reverse complement strand
CCGAAAAAAGCAAACCCAAGTCAACGACCGGCACAGAAAGGGCGTTGAAGAAGAGATGTTCAGTCGCGCAAGCAGGGATCGATGAATTCGATCGACCGGCGAGCGTGCATCAGGCCGAAAAAGCGCCCCCTACTCCCACTCGATTGTTGCAGGAGGTTTACCGGAAATATCGTAGACCACTCTATTGATGCCGCGTACTTCGTTGATGATCCGGTTCGACGTTTTCGCCAGCAATGCATAGGGCAGCTCCGCCCACTGCGCGGTCATAAAATCGGTGGTTTGTACGGCGCGCAAGGCAACGACGAATTCGTAGGTGCGTCCGTCTCCCATGACGCCGACTGAACGCACCGGCAGGAAAACAGCAAAAGCCTGCGCGGTTTTGTCGTACCAATCGGCCAGACGCAGTTCTTCTATGAATATGGCGTCGGCGCGCCGCAACAGATCGGCGTATTCGGTTTTGATTTCGCCAAGGATGCGCACACCGAGGCCAGGCCCCGGGAACGGATGACGGAAAACCATATCACGCGGCAGGCCGAGCGCAAGCCCTAGTTCACGCACCTCATCCTTAAACAGTTCGCGTAACGGTTCGAGCAGTTTCAAATGCAGGGTTTCGGGCAGACCACCGACGTTGTGATGCGATTTGATGGTATGCGCTTTTTTGGTTTTGGCGCCAGCTGATTCGATGACGTCAGGATAAATTGTGCCTTGCGCAAGCCATTTGACGTTTTTCAGCTTCGCCGACTCGCGCTGGAAAACCTCGACGAACACGCGACCGATAATTTTGCGTTTCTGCTCCGGATCGCTGACGCCGGCGAGTTGCCCGAGGAATTCCTTGCTGGCATCGACGTGTATGACGCGAACGCCCAGATTATCGGCAAAAGTTTTCATAACCTGCCCGGCCTCGTTCAGGCGCAGCAGACCGTTATCGACAAACACACAAGTCAGTTGCTTGCCGATGGCGCGGTGTATCAATGCTGCCGCAACCGCCGAATCTACCCCGCCCGATAATCCCAGCAGCACTTCATCGCTGCCGACCTCGGAACGCACGCGCGCCACCGCCTCATCAACATAAGCCGGCATATTCCAGTCCCGGCCAAGCCCGCAGATGCCGTGCACAAAGCGTTCGATGATCGCTTTGCCCTGCAGCGTATGCGTAACCTCCGGGTGAAATTGCACCGCGTAGAAATGGCGCGTTTCATCCGCCATCCCGGCAATCGGCGTTGCCGCATTGCTGGCGATAACCTTGAACCCGGCGGGCAGCTCAGTGACCTTGTCTCCGTGGCTCATCCAGACATCGAGCAGGCCGTGGCCTTCGCCATTGACGCGATCTTGAATGTCCTTGAACAGCGCGGAATGACCGCGCGCGCGCACTTCCGCGTAGCCGAATTCGCGCACACTGCCGCTCTCGACCTTGCCGCCAAGTTGCGCCGCCATCGTCTGCATGCCGTAACAGATGCCGAGCACCGGCACACCTGCTGCAAACACCGAGTCCGGTGCGCGCGGCGTGTCGCTCTCCCAAACCGAATTGGGACCGCCTGACAATATGACACCGCGCGGATTAAACTGACGGACGAAATCATCACTGACGTCGTGCGGATGCAGTTCGCAATAAATGCCGGCTTCGCGCACGCGCCGCGCAATCAATTGGGTGTATTGCGCGCCGAAATCGAGAATGAGAATTTTTTGGTGCATGAATTTAAAAAGAATTGGGAAGGCCGGCGTAATTAATCAGGAAAATACCTGGTGACGACAAAAGCAATCCTGCCGCTACTCAATCCTGTAATTCGGCGCTTCCTTGGTGATCTGCACATCGTGCACGTGGGATTCGCGTATGCCGGCGTGGGTAATTTCAACGAATTTTGCCTTGCGACGCAATTCGTCAATCGAGCCGCAACCGGTGTAACCCATGCTTGCGCGCAAACCGCCCATGAGTTGATGCACCAGCGGCACAACGCCGCCCTTGTACGGCACGCGCCCTTCAACACCTTCAGGCACCAGTTTTTCGGTGGCTTCTTCGGCGTCCTGAAAATACCGGTCAGCGGCGCCCTGTTGCATGGCGCCCAGCGAACCCATACCGCGGTACGATTTATATGAACGCCCTTGATACAACTCGATATCCCCCGGCGCCTCCTCGGTGCCGGCAAACAGACCACCGATCATGACGGCGTGCCCGCCCGCAGCGATTGCTTTGGCAATGTCACCGGAAAACCGGATGCCGCCATCGGCGATCAACGGAACACCAAGTTTTTCCAGCGCGATCGCAACGTTCTGCACGGCCGTAATCTGCGGCACGCCAACGCCGGCGACGATACGCGTTGTGCAGATCGAGCCCGGACCAATACCGACCTTGACGGCGTCGGCACCGCAGTCCACCAGTGCACGCGCTGCGTCGGCGGTGGCGATATTACCGCCCACCACCTGCGCTTTCGGGAAACGCTTCTTGATCCATTTAACGCGATCGAGAACGCCTTGCGCGTGGCCGTGCGCCGTATCGACAACAAGAATATCCACACCGGCTTCAACCAGCGCTACAACCCGCTCATCAGTACCTTCGCCAACACCAACAGCGGCGCCAACACGCAATCTTCCCAGCTTGTCCTTGCACGCCAGCGGGTGCTCGGTCGACTTCTGGATATCCTTGACGGTAATCAGACCACGCAATTCGAAATTCTTGCCGACCACCAGGACGCGTTCCAGGCGGTGCTTGTGCATCAACGACATCGCCTCTTCACGGCTGGCGCCTTCGCGCACGGTAACCAGCCTGGCGCGCGGCGTCATGATGTTTTTGACCGGTTGACCGAGATTGGTTTCGAAACGCAAATCTCGGTTGGTGACAATGCCAACCACACGGCCGGTTGCATCCACCACCGGCAAGCCGGAAATCTTGTGCTGTTGCGTCAGACTCAAGACATCACGCACGGTCATATTTTGCGTGATCGTGATCGGGTCTTTGACGACGCCGCTTTCGAACCGCTTGACCTTGGCGACTTCGCCAGCTTGGCCGGGAATCGTCATATTTTTGTGCACGATGCCGATGCCGCCTTCCTGCGCGATTGCAATCGCGAGGCGGGCTTCGGTCACGGTATCCATCGCCGCGGACAGCAACGGGATATTGAGGGTGATTGTGCGCGTGAGCCGGGTCTTCAGGCTGACGTCGCGCGGCAGTATCTTGGAGTGGGCAGGAACCAGCAGAACATCATCGAAGGTGAAGGCTTTTTGCACCACGCGCATCGTGTGATCCTTCGCAAAAGCGCATTATACGCAAGTGTCCGTAAACCGCCAAGCAAGCGGCCGCGTTAAGGTTTCTGCAATGTTGACGAATTATCACGAAATGGATAACTTGGCGCATCCCAAAAAGGACGAACTAACGATGAAACGTCTAATGACCGCAATCGCAGTATTGCTGATCGCGCCAGGCGCCTTCGGCCAGATCGTTGAATGTATCGACGCCAAGGGTGCGAAAACCCTTGCACAGTTCTGCCCGCCCGGCACCGTCAAGGAAATCAAGCGCGGCGGCGGCGCGACCGGCGCCGGCGGTAGCGCCGCGCCTGCGGCTGGCACGGCCCCCAAGTCAGTCGCTGAACAGGACACCGCATTCAAGAAACGCTCGCTTGAGCGGCAGGAAGCCGAGGCGAAGGGTGAAAAAGAACGAAACGAATCGAAAAATGCCGAACGCAATTGCAACGACGCGCGCGCGCAGTTGAAGCAATTGCAGGAAGGCATGCGTATTCCGAAAATAGACCCGAATTCCGGCGAACGCTCCTACCTCGAAGACAAAGACCGGCCCGGTGAAATTGCAAACGCGCAGAAATCAGCGGATAACTGGTGCAAGAAATAATACGCCGCTGACGCGGCTATTTATCCGGTTTGCCACGCCCCTTCGCCCGCCGCGACTGCTTCGGGTCTGCCGCCAGCGGCCGGTAAATTTCGATTCGATCACCTGCCGCGGGCTGCGTCGATAACGAAACGCGTCGTCCGAAAATACCGACTGCGCCCGCGCCCGGATCAATCTCGGGATGCAAGGCGGCAATTCCTGAAAGCGCAATGGCATTGGCCACCGTAGCGCCCGCCGGCAGTGACAGGTTAATCGAAGTGCAGGAATTCGCCAGCGCATAAACAACTTCCACGTCGATACGCGCTGCGTCAGCCATACAGTTTTTGCGCGCGGCTGACAAAGGCCTCAACCATCGTTGTGGCGATATGATTGAACACCGGCCCGGCCAGGGTGCTAAGCACCCGGCCGGAAAATTCCCACTTCAGCCTGAACTCGACTTTGCAACCGGATGCACCGAGATCGGTAAATTTCCAGAATCCGTCGAGCGATTTGAAAGGGCCTTCGATCAACTGGATGCGCATTTCATGCGGCGCAGCGCGCGCATTCACGGTGCTGAATTGCTGCCTGATGCCGCGATAGTTGATATGCAGCACTGCACGCAACTCCTCAGGCTTGCGATAGATCAGTTCACTGCCGCCGCACCACGGCAGAAATTGCGGGTACTGCTCGACCGCATCGACCAGGTCAAACATGCGTGCCGCCGAATACGGCACCAGCACCGATTGATTTACCTCCGCCATATCATTTTTGTGCCGCGCGTATTGGGCGCAGCGGCTGTATGCCAACTGTTACAATTCCGGATGATGAATCACTATACATCGACATGAGTCTTGCTCAAAACAGAAAGGCCTTTCACGACTACTTCGTCGAGCAGAAATTCGAGGCCGGTCTGGTTCTCGAAGGCTGGGAGGTCAAATCGATACGTGCCGGCCGCACCCAGCTCAAAGAGGCCTACGTCATCGTGCAGAACGAAGAGTTGTTCCTGATCGGCTGTCATATCAGCCCGCTCGCCACCGCCTCCCAGCATGTCCTGCCGGATCCGGTACGCACCCGTAAACTGCTTATGCATGCCGAGGAAATCAGTCGTTTGATCGGTATGGTTGAACGCGCCGGCTACACCCTGCTGCCGTTGAATATGCATTTCGCGCGCGGCCGCATCAAACTTGAAATCGGGCTCGCCAAAGGCAAAAAGCAGCATGACAAGCGGCAAGCCGACAAAGAGCGCGAATGGTCGCGTGAGAAACAGCGCGTCTTGAAGGCAAGGTAAGCGCAGCAGGAGCGCCGCCGCTGGCCGGTAAATGGGGTGGCTGACGGGACTCGAACCCGCGACAACTGGAATCACAATCCAGGACTCTACCAACTGAGCTACAGCCACCATTGTTACAAAACGTCAGGGCGCACTATGTGGTGCGCCCGGCGGGACTCGAACCCACAACCCCCGGCTTAGAAGGCCGGTGCTCTATCCGATTGAGCTACGGGCACTTCCTGTTACATCTGGTCGGGGTGGAGAGATTTGAACTCCCGACATCCTGCTCCCAAAGCAGGCGCGCTACCAGGCTACGCTACACCCCGGAAATCGGCCAAATCGGGCACAAGCCAGATTCAGTTTACGGCAGACGATACGTCCGCACCAAAGGCGCGTAATATACCTCCGGCACCATTCGGGGTCAACGAAGCGCCTGACGAACGCACCCTTGAAACCATTGCTTGCACCCCCCTGTAATTTCTGCTATTAAAGCACCTTTTTTCGAGTATCGGATCTTCTCGATGGCCGCTGAACTGAACAAGACTTACGCCCCCTACAAAGCCAAGGCGCGTGAGGAATACATGAATCCGCGCCAGCTCGCGCATTTCAGAACCATCCTCGATGACATGAAGCGCGGGCTATCCCAGGACATCGACCGCACCGTGCATACGATGCAGGACGAGGCAACCATTTTTGCCGATCCCAACGATCGCGCCAGCCAGGAATCGGACATGTCGCTGGAGCTGCGCAATCGCGACCGCGAACGCAAGCTGATCAAGAAAATCGATGAAACGATTGCACGGATCGACGCCTCGGAATACGGCTATTGCGACAGTTGCGGCATCGAAATCGGCTTGAAGCGCCTCGAAGCGCGCCCGACCGCGACCTTGTGCATCGACTGCAAAACGCTCGACGAACTACGGGAAAAACAGGTCGCGAAGTAATCTGCTTCGTCGACCCTAAAATGAAAAAAAGGCAGCCCGCAGGCTGCCTTTTTTATTGGCGCCAACCGGATGCTATTGCACGGTCTGCGGCTGTTCCTGAGCCTCTGCAGCAGCCGCCTTCATGCTAAGGCGCAGTCTGCCCTTTTCATCGGCCTCGATCACCTTGACGCGCACTGCCTGGCCTTCCTTGAGGTAGTCGGCAACGGCATTGACACGCTCGTTGGCAATTTGCGAAATGTGCAGCAGGCCGTCTTTGCCCGGCAATACGCTCACAATGGCGCCGAAATCGAGCAACTTGAGAACCGTGCCATCGTAGACACGACCGACTTCCACGTCGGCAGTAATTTCCTCGATGCGCCTGCGTGCAAGTTCACCGCCTTCGGAAGACACGCAGGCGATCGTAACGGTACCGTCGTCACCGATATCGATCGAGGTACCGGTTTCTTCGGTCAGCGCGCGGATCACCGCACCGCCTTTGCCAATCACGTCACGAATCTTTTCCGGCTTGATCTTGAGCGTAATCATGCGCGGCGCAAATGCCGACAACTCAGTGCGCGGCGAATCCATCGCACCCTTCATTTTTTCAAGAATATGCAGGCGGCCTTCGCGTGCCTGGATCAGCGCCGCGTGCATGATCTCCTTGGTAATGCCGGTGATCTTGATATCCATCTGCAATGCGGTAATGCCGTTTTCAGTGCCGGCAACCTTGAAATCCATATCGCCGAGATGATCCTCGTCACCAAGAATATCGGACAACACGGCAAAACGATTGCCTTCCTTGATCAATCCCATGGCGATACCGGCAACGTGCGCCTTCATCGGCACACCGGCATCCATCAACGCCAGACAGCCGCCGCAAACCGAAGCCATTGAACTCGAACCGTTTGACTCGGTGATTTCCGAGACCACGCGCATCGAATAGGCAAATTCCTCGGCGCTTGGCAACACCGCCAGCAAGGCGCGCTTGGCCAGCCGGCCGTGGCCGATTTCGCGGCGCTTCGGCGAGCCGACGCGACCGGTTTCACCGGTTGCATACGGAGGCATGTTGTAGTGAAGCATGAAGCGGTCGGTGTACTCGCCCATCAACGCATCAATGCGTTGCTCGTCGCGCGACGTGCCAAGCGTGGCAACCACCAGGCCCTGCGTCTCACCACGGGTAAACAACGCCGAACCGTGGGCGCGCGGCAGCACGCCGGAACGTATCGTAATCGGACGCACGGTGCGTGTATCGCGACCGTCAATGCGCGGTTCGCCGTTGAGGATCTGACCGCGCACAATTTTGGATTCGAGCGCAAAGCAGATTTCCTTGACTGCATTGCCGTCCGGGCCGCCATCTTTGCCGACACCGACTTCGTCAAAGACGCGTTTCCAGATTGCGTCGATCGTGTGCGAACGTGCCTGTTTTTCCTTGATCTCGAATGCGGCTTTAAGATCGTTCTCGCCAAGTGAAGCAATACGTGCTGCCAATGCTTCATCTTTCGCCGGCGCCTGCCATGCCCAGGCTGCGGCATTAACCTCGTCGGCCAGTTGGTTGATCATTTCGATTACCGGTTGCATCTGCTCGTGGCCAAAAACCACTGCGCCAAGCATCACATCCTCAACCAGTTCGCTTGCTTCTGATTCAACCATCAGCACGGCTTGCGCGGTACCCGCGACAACCAGATTCAGCTGCGATGTCTTGAGTTCGGTCGCAGTCGGGTTCAATACATATTGACCGTTGGCATAACCGACGCGCGCAGCACCGATCGGACCGTTGAACGGAATACCCGACACAGCCAAAGCGGCCGACGTGCCGATCATTGCGGCAATATCCGAATCGATTTCGCTGTTCGACGACATCACCGTCGCTACAACCTGCACTTCGTTGTAGAAGCCATCAGGAAACAACGGACGAATCGGCCGATCGATCAGGCGCGAGGTCAGGATTTCTTTTTCCGAAGGACGTCCCTCGCGTTTAAAAAAACCTCCCGGGATCTTGCCGGCCGCGTAAGTACGTTCCTGATAATCGACAGTCAGCGGCAAAAAATCTTTCGCCGGATCCGCAGTTTTCTTGCCAACCACCGTCACCAGAACCACGGTGTCTTCAATATTTACCAGTACCGCACCGCTTGCCTGCCGCGCAATTTCGCCAGTCTCCAGCGTCAGCGTGTGGTGCCCCCACATAATCGATTTTTTAATTGCAGTCACTTTATTGTCCTTTACGCCATATCCGGCTTCACACAGTCTGCGAGCCTTGGTTGAAAATCAAACCGCCAAAAACAGATGTGGCCACGCAGAGCTTGGTGCCCGGCGTAGCCACGGAAAATTTAAATCATGAATTGGGAACCGCGTTACTTGCGCAAACCCAAACGGTCGATCAACGTGCGGTACTGCTCAACATTCGAACGCTTCAAGTAATCGAGCAACTTGCGGCGACGGCTAACCATGCGCAGCAGCCCGCGACGCGAGTGATGATCTTTCACATGCGTTTTGAAATGTTCGGTCAATTCGGTAATGCGTGCCGACAGCAACGCAACCTGAACTTCGGGCGAACCCGTGTCAGCCTGCTTGCGCTGGTAGTCTTTGACGATCTGGGCTTTCTGAGTGCCGCTCGTTGCCATTACCTGTCTCCAATTGCTGCAAAGTCTGCCATTTTAACCCGCAAAACACCCATTTCTCAAGCCATTTTAGTAGCTTGCGAGACAGCGCCGGCGGGCTCAAATCCGCCTGAAATACCCGACATCAGCCGTTTGGGGATTAATTCTCCGGACAAAACCTCGCCAAGCCCGAGAAACCGGCTATCCACCCCATAAAGCCTGTGCAATCCCGTGGCACCAGTCATTGGCACCCGCCGGCCTGTCGCAATGAAATGCGCCGCCGCGCAATCCAGGGTCAGCACGGGTAGCGTAGTCACCAGGCTATCCACAGGCATCAAGTGCAAGCGCCGCTGCTCAACAGGCAGCGATTCCAGCACATCCAAAGCGACTGCTGCCGATAAGTCATAACCGCCGACGCCATCCCGCCGCAACCCGGTCAGCATCCCGCCACAACCCAAAACACGCCCGATATCCTCGGCCAGAACGCGTATATAGGTTCCTTTGCTGCAACGAACCGTCATGCGGAATGCCGGCGGCTGAAAATCGTTCAAGGTGATCGCGCGTATGCTGACCGGGCGCGGCTGAATTTCAACGGTTTCACCGGCACGCGCATAGGCATAGAGCGGTTTGCCATTGCGCTTGAGCGCGCTGTATATCGGTGGCGTCTGCATGATATCGCCGCGAAATTGCACAAGCGCAGATTCCAGACTGTCGCGCGTTATGTCGACCGTTGCGTGCGCGGTGATTTCGCCTTCGGCGTCACCGGTCGTGCTGGTGGAGCCAAGCAAAACATCCGCGACATAACCCTTGTCCGCCGCCAGCATGAAACCGGAAAATTTCGTCGCCTCGCCAAGGCAGATCGGCAGCAGTCCGCTGGCCATCGGGTCAAGGGTACCGACGTGCCCGGCTTTTTTCGCCCCCAACAGGCGCTTCACGCGCTGAAGGGCGGCGTTGGACGTCACCCCAGGCGGCTTGTCCAGCAGAAGCACGCCGTCCACTGACGACATTTGCGTTTCATCCCGCTTCACGACAATGCTTTCGATCAGGATTGCTCGCCGCCACCGCCTGCAACTGCGGAATCGATCAGTCTGGACAATCGCATGCCGCGCTCAACTGATTCATCGTAGTGAAAATGCAATTGCGGAATGGTGCGCAGCTTAATGCGCCGGCCGAGTTCATGGCGCAGAAATCCTGCGGCATGATTGAGCCCTTCGTTTGCAGCCTCAATCTGCGCAGGATCGCCCAGCAGCGTGAAAAAAACTTTGGCGTGGCCGTAATCAGCCGCTACCTCGACACCCGTCAGCGTAATCATGCCGACGCGCGGGTCCTTGACCTCAAGACGAATCAGGTCAGCAAGTTCGCGCTGGACCTGCTCGGCCACGCGCAGGGTTCGGGAGAAATCGCGCGGCATATTGGTGCTCCGTAGTCAGATTTCGAAGTACCGTATTCGAATACGCGATGCAGGTGCCTGCTTCAGTCTGCAATTGATTATTACAGACTGCGTGCGACTTCGACGACCTCGAACACTTCCAGTTGATCGCCGACCTTCACGTCATCAAAATTCTTCAGCGAGAGACCGCATTCAAATCCGGACTTCACTTCACGCGCGTCATCCTTGAAGCGTTTCAGCGAGTCGAGCTCTCCGGTATGAATGACAACGTTATCGCGCAACAGACGGATTTTGGCGTTCCGCTTGACCAGCCCTTCGGTGACCATGCAACCGGCGACCGTGCCGACCTTGGAAATCTTGTAGACCTCGCGAATCTCGACAATGCCAAGCTGGCTTTCCTTGCGTTCGGGCGCAAGCATGCCCGATAGCGCCGCTTTCACGTCATCTAGCGCTTCGTAAATAATATTGTAGTAACGGATGTTGACGCCGCCGTTTTCAGCGAGCTTTCGCGCCATCGCATCGGCACGTGTATTGAATCCGATAACGGCGGCCTTGGACGCCAGGGCGAGATTGATATCCGATTCGGTAATACCGCCTACCGCACAATGAACTATGTTAACCCTGACTTCTTCGGTAGACAGTTTCTCCAATGCGTGTGCAAGCGCCTCGTAGGAACCCTGCACATCGGCCTTGATAATGACCGAAAGCGTTTTGACCGCGCCTTCACCAAGCTGGTCAAACACGTTCTCGCGCTTGACCGACTGTTGCGCCAGTTTGACGTCGCGGAATTTGCCCTGCCGGAACAATGCAATTTCGCGCGCCTTGCGCTCGTCGCCGAGCACCATTACTTCGGAGCCGGCAACCGGCACGTCGGACAAACCCTGAATCTCGACCGGGATCGACGGTCCTGCCTGATCAATGTTTTTGCCGTTCTCATCAAGCATTGCACGAACGCGGCCGAATACGGCCCCCGCAAGCAGAATGTCCCCGCGCTTTAGTGTTCCGGACTGCACCAGCACGGTCGCTACCGGACCACGCCCCTTGTCGAGCCGCGCTTCAATTACTACGCCGCGCGCAGGCGCGTCCTTTGCCGCCTTGAGTTCCAGCACTTCGGCTTGCAGCAATATGCTTTCAAGCAACTTATCGATGCCATCACCGGTCTTGGCTGAAACGGGCACGAAAATGGTGTCGCCGCCCCACTCTTCCGGGACTACTTCCTGTCCGGACAGATCCTGCATGATGCGTTCGGGATTTGCGCCCGGCTTGTCGATCTTGTTCAGCGCCACGACCATCGGCACCTTGCCGGCTTTGGCGTGATGTATGGCTTCCACAGTCTGCGGCATCACGCCGTCATCCGCAGCAACAACCAGCACCACCAGATCAGTCACTTTTGCACCACGCGCGCGCATTGCAGTAAAGGCCTCGTGGCCGGGCGTATCAAGAAATGTAATCATGCCGCGCGGTGTTCCCACATGGTACGCGCCGATATGTTGCGTGATACCGCCGGCTTCGCCGCTGGCAACGCGCGTGCGGCGGATATGATCGAGCAGTGAAGTTTTGCCGTGATCGACGTGCCCCATTACGGTGACAACAGGTGCGCGCGGCTCAAGAACCGCTTCCGTCGGGTGTTCCGTTTCGACCAGATATGCATCCGGTTCATCAAGCTTGGCGCGCACCCCTTTGTGCCCCATTTCCTCGATGACAATGATCGCCGTATCCTGGTCGATGACCTGATTGATCGTGACCATGCTGCCAAGCTTCATTAACGTCTTGATCACTTCTGCAGCCTTGACCGACATTTTCTGCGCCAGAGCCGAAACACTAATGGTCTCCGGAACGCTGATATCGCGAATAATCGGTTCCGCTGGTGCTGCAAACGCGTGCTGCCCCTGGTCACTATCGTCGCGATGCGTTGCGTGCCTGTCCTTGCGCGTACGCCATCCCATCGTGCCGGCAACGTCGCCGCGCGTCTTGATGCTGCGACGCTTGACGGCATCATCGCGCCAGACAACTTCCTTCACCGGTTTCTTGGCTTTTTTGTCTGCTTTCGGCTTTTCGCCCGGCTTGGGCTGCGGCTTATGCAGGGTGCCTTCGGTCGGCGGCGCCGCAGGCGCAGCTGCAGCAGGCGCAACAACAGCCTCGGCAGCGGGCGCCTCTACCGGCGCGGGTTCGGCAACCACCTCGGACTCTTCTTTCTTGCGACGGACGCGCGATTGTTTTTGCTGCGCCTCTTCGCTTTGCAGCGCAATCAACTCAGCCTGTTTCTTAGCCTCTGCCTGGCGGATGGCAACCTGCTCTGCATTAATGATCGGCGCCGCAGGCGCCGGCTCCGGCGTCGCCACTTCGGGAGTGACATCTCGCTTGACCAGCACGCGCTTTTTACGCACCTCAACCTGAATCGTTCGCGCCTTTCCGGTCGAATCGGCTTTTTTGATCTCAGTCGTTTGTTTACGCGTCAGCGTGATCTTGTTCTTGGCTTCCTTCGCGCCATGAGCCTGGCGAAGGTAATCAAGAAGCTGTGTCTTGTCCTTTTCGGTCAGAACGGTATCGTCGGCCAGCTTTTTCTTGATGCCGGCCGTTTGCAGTTGTTCAAGCAGCAATGCGACCGGCAGGCCGAGCTCCTTGGCAAACTGTGTGACGTTGATCTGTGCCATCTGAGACTCCGCTATGAATTAGGCAAACCACGGTGCGCGTGCGGTCATAATCAGCTGCTTCGCGCGTTCTGCATCGATACCCGTCATCTCGACGAGATCGTCCATCGCCAGGTCTGCCAGATTTTCCTTCGTAACGACGCCTTTTTCCGCCAGAAGACGGGCAGTCTGAGTGTCCATCCCTTCCAGCGTAAGAAGATCCTCGACATCGTGCTCGAGCCTCTCTTCGGTAGCAATCGCCTCCGTCAACAACGCGTTGCGCGCGCGGCTGCGGAGTTCGTTGACGGTATCCTCGTCAAACGATTCGATTTCAAGCATTTCAGCAACCGGGACATAGGCAACTTCTTCGAGCGTACTAAAGCCTTCCTGCACAAGGATATCGGCGACCTCCTGATCGACGTCGAGTTTTTCCATGAACAGGTTGCGAACTACGGCCGACTCTTCTTCGCTTTTCTGTTTCGATTCCTCAAGCGTCATCAGGTTGATTTCCCAACCGGTCAATTCGCTGGCCAGCCGTACGTTCTGGCCGGTACGACCAATCGCCTGCGCGAGATTTTCCTCATCGACGACAATATCCATGCTGTGCTTTTCTTCGTCAACCGTGATCTTGCTGACTTCCGCCGGCGCCAGCGCATTGATCACGAATTGCGCAGGATCCTCAGACCACAGAATAATGTCGACACGCTCGCCGCCGAGTTCGGATGTCACCGCCTGCACACGCGAGCCCCGCATGCCGACGCAAGTACCGATCGGATCAATGCGCGGATCGTTTGACTTGACCGCGATCTTGGCGCGCGAACCAGGATCACGTGCCGCCGCCTTGATTTCAAGCAGGCCGTCTTCGAGTTCCGGCACTTCAAGTTCAAACAGTTTGATCAGAAACTCCGGCGTAATGCGCGAAAGAATAATTTGCGGCCCGCGCGCGGTACGATCAACCTTGCACAAGTACGCGCGCACACGATCACCCGGCCGCAGATTTTCCTTCGGGATCATCTGGTCGCGCGGCAACAAAGCCTCGACGCGGCCCGACTCGATAATCGCGTTGCCGCGTTCCATGCGTTTGATCACGCCCGTGACAAGATGCTCTTCGCGTGCAAGAAAATCACTGAGTATCTGTTCACGCTCGGCGTCACGGATCTTTTGCAGGATCACCTGCTTTGCCGCCTGCGCACCGATACGTCCGATCTCAAAACCTTCGATCGGTTCTTCAACAAACTCGCCGACCTGCGAATCCGCTTTCAGTTCCTGCGCTTCGTGCAACTTGTATTCGCGCGCAGGCGTCTCGATATCACGGTCATTGACGACGATCCAGCGGCGGAAAAAAGTAAATTCACCGGACGCACGATCGACCGACGCGCGTATATCCACGTCTTCGCTGAAGCGCTTTTTCGCCGCCGATGCCAGCGCCAGCTCAAGCGCCCCGAGGACGATTTCTTTATCGACGTTTTTCTCGCGCGCCAGCACATCAGCCAACAGCAACAATTCTTTGCTCAAATCGGCCTCCTAAATTCGCGGAACCAGACGGGATTTATCAATATTGCTGATTTGAATCTCCAGCAATTCACCGTCGACTTCCATCTTCAAATTACCATCACTGACATGGCGCAATATCCCCACGAAATTGCGCTGCCCATTCTGCGGCGCACGCAACTTGACGCGCGCCGTTTCCCCGCTAAACCTGACGAAATCCTGTTCCTTGCGCAACATACGATCCAGACCGGGCGATGAAATTTCCAGACGCCCGTAGTCCACACCCTCAACCGCAAAAACCCGCGCAAGGTGGTTGCTGACCCGCGCGCAATCCTCTACATCAATTCCGGCCGGTTTATCGATAAAAATGCGCAACAGGCCAGAGCCCGGGCGTTCCAGCCCGGCAAACTCATAACCAAGTCCAGTCACCGTTTGTTCAAGCAAGGCTTCAATATTCACGCAAGTTCTTCACTACAAACAAAAAATGGGCTAAAAGCCCATCAAAATACCGCCCCATCCAAAAGGGCTTGAATTTTAACAAAGTATAGCGGGAAATGAAAGACTTACTTCATGTTGTTGCACGTGCATTCCTGATCAATTGCGCTACTTTTTGCCTAGCGATTATTCAAGTCAGTAAAAAGAAAAAGCCCTCACGAGGAGGGCTTTTTCAGGGTAAGGCGCCTAGCAGTGTCCTACTTTCGCGCGGGTAGTCCGCACTATCATCGGCGCTGAGTCGTTTCACGGTCCTGTTCGGAATGGGAAGGAGTGGGTCCAACTCGCTATGGCTGCTAAGCAATTCGAAGATGCTTAACAA
>JANYDY010000075.1 GCA_025363435.1 Betaproteobacteria bacterium | reverse complement strand
GCACGCAGCGTGTTGGCGCGGATCTGGCCAAGCACCGGCGGCAGGAATTCCATCGCCGCCTGCACATCGTTGCCGCGCAATGCGGTCAACACACCGGCGGTGTTATTGAACGGCACGCTGGTCATGCTGAGCGAGGCCATCGATTTCAACAACTCTGCCGCCAGATATTGCGTGGTGCCGATGTTGATCGAGCCGATATTGAATTTGCCGCCGCTGGCCTTCGCCTGCGCGATCAGCTCTTTGGTCGTCTTGACCGGTGAGTCGGGGCTGACCAGCAGCACGATACTGAACGCGCCTATGGTCGACACCGTGGCGAAATCCTTGACCGTGTCGTACGGCAGTTTCTTGAACATCGCGGCACTTACCGCGTTGGTGTTGTTGAGCAGCATCAGCGTGTAGCCGTCGGGGTCCGACTTGGCAACGGTTTCAGTGGCGACGATGCCGCCGGCACTCGGCCGGTTGTCGATAATGATCTGCTGGCCCATCGCCTCGCTCATTTTCTGCATGACGGCGCGCGAGGTGATGTCGCCGACGCCACCGGGGCCGAAGGGCACCAGCAGGCGGATCGGTTTGGACGGGTAAGGCTGGGCAAATGACGGCAGGGCAATCAGCGACGCAGTCAGTGCTAATGCAAACAAACGAATCAGGCACATGGTTGTTCTCCGCACAGGGCTAATGTTTTTTCGACGGATCTTTGAGTGTCCGCACTTCCGTATTCATTTTTACGTCTTTGCGCCGCCGCTTGGCGATTAATTCGCCCGTCTTGAAATATTCGCTCTTAACCGCGAGTTCGGCGGCGCGGTCGAATTCTTCGGACCATTCGCCGAGCGAATAGCCGAACCACGGCGCCTGCGGTTTCAGTTTCGGCAGACCGAGTTCTTCCCAGATTTTTTTTGCGTTCTCCATGAACTCGCGTTTCGGCAACGAGATCGGCGGGAAATCCTCTTTCAGCGTCGCATCGATCAGCACCGAGGCATCCTGGCCGCCGTTGCGGCTGCTGCGCGGGCCGTGGCCCTGATCGCGGTGATTCAATATCTGCAGATCGAGCGCCGGATTGGCGCGGTACGACATCGCCCACAGCAGCGCATCGGCATTGTCGGGATCGATGTCTTCGTTCACCGCAATGACATATTTGCCGCCGGCGCGCAGGAAGGCCGCCGCGCCGTAGAGCGCGCGCCACACTTCGGTCGGCGGCGTCTTGCGGTCCATGATCAGCACCAGCACCTTGCGCAGATTGGTCAGCGGTTCGTGCATCGACACTTTCTTCACGCCGTGGATGCCGAGTTTGTTCCGGAGGTGGTCGTAAAACAGCGGTTCCATCGCCACGCGCTTGATCAGGCTCGATTCGCTGGGCGTGACCTGCGAAATAATCGACGTGAGGATTGCGTTCTTGCGGCGCGTAATGCAGGTCACGTCCATGTAGGCGTTGTATTCCTGCAGATTGACGTGGCCGTGCGATTCGCCGAACGGCGCTTCCGGTTCCAGATACTCGGTGTTGATATAACCTTCGATGACGATCTCGGCTTCGGCCGGCACCATCAGATCGACGGTCTTGGCTTTGACCACATTGATCGGGCAACCGACCAGGCCGCCGGCAACGTGTAGTTCGTCCATCGTCTCCGGCAGTTTTTGTGCTGAGGTAAACGCGACGCAGGGCGGGCAACCGAGTATCACCGCGGCCGGCAGCTTCTTGTTGCCGCGCGCTTTCATTTTTTCCCAGTGCACGAAAATGCCGGGCCGCAGTTCAAGCGAAGGGTTCATGCCGAGGCGGCGCTGCGCTTTGACCTGGCCGCGGTAGATGCCCATGTTCTGCACGCCGGTATCCGGGTCTTTGGTGATGTATTGCGATAGCGTGGTGTAGGGCGCGTTGTCCCAGCCCGGCGTCGAAATCGGCACCGGTATTGCGTCAAGGCCGCAGCCCGGCTTGTCGAGATCTTTGCCCTCGATCACGATTTCCTGGCAGGGCGCGTCGGTGACGATGTTCGGTTCGATCGGATTGGCGATGGCATTGATCCAGGTCTCGTTGATCTTGTCGAGATCGCAGTTCATGCCGAGACGGTAGATTTCACGATTCGACGCCAGCACGCCGACGACGACCGGAATGTCGAATTTGCGTTTCTTGCTGTCGGTGACATTGGTAAACAGAAATGCCTTACGGTCTTTTTCCTCGATGCCGCCGCGAAATTGCCAGCGCACCAGCGGATGCATTTCCGTGTCTTTGTTGATTTTGCGTTTGACGGTAATCAGCAGACCGGCTTTTTCGAGCGTCTTCAGATGATCGTGCAGGTCGGGATAGCCGCGCTTGAGCGGGGCTTTCGCTTTGACGGCAGCTTTTGCACGCTGCGTTTTCTTCGCTGAAGTTTTTTTCTTGATCGCCACGTTGATCACCTTTTCGTAATATTTTTTACTCACCCTTGATGCCGGCGGCCTTCACCACCTGCATCCAGCGCGTGACTTCGCGTTTCATGATGGTATCGAATTCGTCCGGCGTCGTGCCGACCGCTTCGGATGCTTCAACGGCGAGTATGGCTTTGACCTCGTTCGTATGCACAGCTTTGTTTGCTTCGGTGTTGAGCCGCGTAATGATCGCCGGCGGCGTTTTCGCCGGCGCGAGCAAACCGATCCATGATGAATAGTCGTAGCCTTTGACGCCGGCTTCGGCAACCGTCGGTACTTCCGGGGCGGCAGTTGCACGCTTCGCCGTTGAAACCGCCAGTGCGCGCAAACGCCCTGTCTTTACGTGTTGCAATGCCGTCGAGATGGTCGAGAAGTTAACCTGTGTTTCGCCGGCGATCAGTGCATTGACGTTGAGCGAGCCGCCTTTGTACGGGATATGCACCATCTTGAGCCCCGTTATGTGCATGAAGAGTTCCATCGACAGATGTGTGCCGGTGGCGACGCCGCTGGAGCCGAAGTTCAACTGCCCGGGGCGCGCTTTGACAAAGGTGATGAGTTCCTTCACCGACTTCACCGGCAGCGACGGATGCACGACCAGTATGTTCGGCAGTGAGGTGAGCTGACTGACCGGCACCAGATCGCGCAGCGGATCGAAGGGCAGCTTGTAGAGGCTCGGGCTCATGGTCACCGAGGCGGCGACTACCAGCAGCGTATAACCATCGGGCGGCGCTTTGGCGACGAGGTCGGTGCCGATGACGCTGCCCGCACCCGGACGGTTCTCGATGATCACCGACTGGCCAAGTGATTGCGTGAGTTGTTGCGCCAGCGGGCGCGCGACCAGATCGGTTGAGCCGCCGGCGCTTTGCGGCACGATGATGCGCACAGCTTTCGACGGATACGCTTGCGCGCCGGCGCCTGCCGTCGCAATCAGCGTACTCGCTGCCAGCAGTTGTGCCCGCTGTTTAATTAAAATCATGAAACGTCCTCCTCCGAGGCCCTGCATAACTATTTAGTTGACGGTAATTCCCGCCGCCTTGACCAGCGCGGCGTTCGAAGCAATCTCTTTGCGAATGTAGGCGTCGAACTCGGAGGGATTCATCAGCATCGATTCGGCGCCGAGTTTGCCCATGCGTTCCCTGGTTTCCGGCGTCTGCAATGCCTTTACCGTGTGCTCGTAGATCGCGAAGACCACCGCGCGCGGCGTTTTCGAAGGTACCATCATGCCGACGTAAAAGTTGTAATCGGAATTCGGAATTCCGGCTTCGAGCGTGGTCGGTACATCAGGTAATGCCGAGGAGCGTTTCGTGCTGCCGGCAGCCAGCGCGAGCAGCTTGCCGTCCTTGATGAACTGCAGCACCGAGATCACCGGGCAGAAATAATAATCGACGCGGCCGGTCAGAATTTCGGTCAGCGCTTCGGGCGTGCCTTTGAACGGCACGTGCACACCTTCGAAGCCGGCGCCGAGTCGGAAGCGTTCCGCATTCAGTTGCGTGGCGCTGCCGGCGCCCGCCGACGCGTAGGTCAGCGTGCCGGACTTTGCTTTGGCCGCGGCGACGAGATCTTTGACCGAACGGATGTTGCGCGACGGCGCGATCACCAGCACATTGGGCAGATTCGCCAGCGGCGTGATGCCGGAGAAATCGCGCAGCGTGTTGTACGGCGTGTTCGGGTAGGTGGTTGGTGTTACCGTGAACGACGACGAATGCACGAGTATCGAATAGCCATCGGGCTCGGCGCGCGCGATGGTGCCTACACCGATGGTGCCGCCGGCGCCCGGACGGTTTTCGACGACGACGTTGTGACCGAACTGCGCCGACAGCCGTTCGGAAACGATGCGCGCAATCGTGTCAGTGGCGCTGGCGGCGGTGAACGGCACCACCACGCGCAGCGATTTCGCCGGCCATGTTTGCGCTTGGGCCGGCAGGGCCGCGGCGAGGGCGAGCATTGCGATTGCGCTTTTCATGCTCAGCTCCGCGTCCACGCGTCGGCGCGTACCTTGAATATGGTTTGCGCTGTGGTCGAGAGGATCAGTTGTTTTTGCGCCGGCGTCAGTTTCGCATCGTTGAATACCTTGAGCGGTTCCGGATCGCCGATCGGGAAGGGCGCGTCGGAGCCGAGCATCACATGTTCGACACCGGCTTTCTGCACGAGGTAATCGAGCGAATCGGCATCGAACACGCAGGAATCGAAATACATCGCGGCGAAACCCTTGCGCGGATCGGCGACCTTGCCTGCCTGCACGGTGTGGCTGCGTGCGAGGCGGCCAAGACCGTAGGGCAGTGCCGCACCGCCGTGCGAGAGCATGAATTTCATGCCGCTGTATTTGAGCAAATGGCCGGCGAACAGCAGACGCGACACCGCGATCGAAGAATCGACGAGGCGGCCGATCGCGTTGACGAGGTCGTAATCGGCGAGCCGTGGCTCGCCGCAGACGAACATCGGATGCATGACCACGGCGGCCTTGAGCTTCGAGGCGGTTTCCCAGAACGGATCGAGCGACGGATCATCGAGGTTGCCGCCCAGCACGCCGCGCGGCAGCGTACCGACCATGACGCCGGCGAATCCGCGCTCCATCGCTTCGGCGAGCACCTCGGCGGCGAGTTTGCCATCCTGCAGGGGTACGGTGGCGAGCGGCGAGAAGCGGCGCTCGTCGCGGAACTGTTCCCACATGCAATCGTTCATGTAACGCGACCACGCCATGCCCTGCGCCGCCGGCAGTTCGTAACCGAAGCTGTCGAGCCAGCCGCCGATCACCTGGTGATCGATGCCGTTTTTGTCCATCCACGCCTGGCGTTCGCCGAGGTCGAGCAGCTTCGGCATGATCGGCCGCGTCGGTTCGGTGTCGGGAAACTGGATGGTGACGCCTTTGTCGCTTTTCATCATTTTCACCGCAGGAAATTTTGCGGCATTGGCGTCGAAACGTTCGACCAGCAGTTTCGGCGTGAAGTGGGCGTGTACGTCGATGACGATATTTTTCATGGATGTCGGTTTGCGGTTGGAAGAGCGGGGATTTTAACGGGAGCCGGTGCCGGCGGCGGAAATCACGCGCCACAAGTCGTTCTGGCTCATCGGCAGCGTTTCGATGCTTGCATTCAGCGGCGCCAGCGCGTCGTTGATTGCGTTGGCAATGGCGGCGGGTGCGCCGAGGTAGCCGGCTTCGCCGGAGCCCTTCTGCCCGAAGGTGGTCAGCGGCGACGGCGTGCAATGATCGACAATGTCTACCATCGGCACTTCCATCGCGCTCGGCATCAGATAGTCCATGAAGGTGCCGCTTTCGAGCTGGCCATCCTCGGTGTACGAGAATTTTTCGTAAAGCGCGGCGCCGATGCCGTGGGCAATGCCGCCGTAAGTCATGCCGTGCACGATGTCCGGATTGATCATGACGCCGCAGTCGTGGCCGCAGACGTAGCGTTTTAATTCCGGCTTGGCGGTCTCGCGGTCGATCTCCGCATAAACGATATGCGTTTCGAACGAATAGCAGGGATAAATCTGCGCCACACCATCGGCGGTCGGCAGCGTGCCGCCGGTCGGCACTTCCCATACGAACTTGGCCTGCAGGCCGGGTTCCAGTCCCGGCGGCATTTTGTGATATTTGCGGTGCGCGATCGCAATCAAATCGTCCCACAACATTTTTTTCTCGGGGTGCCCGCGCACCGCAACGTTGCCGTCCTTGTATTCGATGGTTTCTATGGTGCAGCCGAGATTGTGCGCAGCGATTTCGATCAGCGTCTCTTTGATGATGCGCGCAGCACCCGCGGCGGCGCCGCCCAGCATAATGGCCATGCGGCTGCCGACCGGACTGTTCGACGGCAGCGCGTTCAACGAATCGGCACGTATCACGCGTACCGTTGCCGGATCGCGTTCGAGCACCTCGCCAACCACGGTCGAGACCAGTGTTTCATGGCCCTGGCCTGCGCTTGAGGTGCCCATGATGCCAGTGATCGCCCCCGACAAATCAACGCGGACGAGGCAGGAATCCATCCACGTCGTGGTGTCGTTCTTCGGATTGAACAGCGGTTCGAACGCCGAATTGCCGCCCGACGGCTCGAGACAGGTCGAGATGCCGATGCCGGCGAGCTTGCCTGCTTTGCGTGCGGCGTCGCGCATTGCAACGATGGAAGGATAGTCAATCGCGGCCAGTGCTTTGTCGAGCACTGCGTGGTAATCGCCCGAGTCGTAGGTCGAGCCGCTCGGTATCAGGTACGGGAATTCTTCTTTCTGCAGCAGATTCTTTTTGCGCAGTTCAATGCGGTCCATGCCGAGATGGCGCGCAATATGATCGATCGTGCGTTCGAGCGCAAAGTTGGTCGGTGCCTGGCCGAACCCGCGCACTGCTTCCTGCGGCGTTTTGTTCGTCATTACCGAGGTCGGCTCGTACTCGACGGCCTTGATGCGGTAGGGACCGCAGATTGCCGAAACGGGTTTGCCGAGTTGCAGCGGTGAGCGCCCGGCGTAGGCGCCGACGTCGTCGAGCGCGCGTATCTTCAGTGCACGTATGGTGCCGTCGTTGTCGAACGCGGCTTGCATATCGAACAAACGGTCGGGGCCGTGCATGTCGCCGCCGCGCATGTTCTCAAGGCGGTCTTCGAGAAAACGCACCGGCATGCCGAGTTTTTTTGCAAGGTAGCTGACCAGCACCGTGTGCTTGATGCCGCGCTTGACGCCATAGCTGCCGCCGACGTCAACGTCGTAATGCACGCGCACCGCATTGCCGGGCAAGCGCATCGCGCGCGCGAGCTGGTCCGGAAACTTCGGCATCTGGATCGAGGCCCAGACATCGAGCAGCTCGCGGCCGGCATCCCACTGTGCGGCGACGCCGAAGGTTTCGATCGGCACCGTTGAGCTGCGACCCCAGCGCACGCGCAGCTTCACTTTGTTTTGCGCTTTCTCAAACGCTTCGTCGACCGCACCCCAGACGAAGCGGCGGTGGAACAGCACGTTAGTGCCGTGCGCCGGGTGTACTTGCGGGCTGTCGGGTTTGACGGCGATTTCAGGATCAACGACGTGCTGTGTCGTTTCATATTCGACTTCGATGAGTTCCGCGGCGTCCTCAGCGAGTGCGCGCGTGTCGGCGACCACTGCGGCGACCCATTCGCCGGCGTAACGCACGACGCCGTTTGCGAGCGCGTAGCGCGTGACCTTGGGCGTATCAACACCGATGGCGAGCGCATCGGTATCGCGGCAGAATTCCTCGCCGGTGAGTACATAGTGCACACCGGGCGCGGCGAGTGCAGCTTTGGTATCAATTGAAACGATGCGTGCGCTGGCGTGCGGCGAGGCGACGATGGCGACATGCTTCATGCCGGGCAGGGCGATGTCGGCGACGAAACGGCCGCAGCCGGTGACAAAGCGCGGGTCTTCCTTGGTGCGGCGCTTGGCGCCGATGTAACGGAACCCGTAAGGGTTTTTGTTTTCAGCCATGACTATTTCTTTTGCGCTGCGAGTCGTGTTGCGGCGAGTTTCACCGCATCGACAATTTGCCGGTAGCCGGTGCAGCGGCACAGATTGCCGCCGATGGCGTCGCGGATCTGCGCTTCGCTCGGATCCGGTGTCGTATTCAGCAATGCCTGCGAGGCGATCAGCATTCCGGGCGTGCAATAACCGCATTGCAGGCCGTGCGCTTCGCAGAAGCTGTCCTGTAGCACGCTTAGTTTGCCATCGGTGCCGCCGAGGCCTTCGACCGTGGTGATCTTGTGGCCGTCGGCCTGCACCGCAAACATCAGGCAGGAACGCACCGGTTCGCCATCGAGCATGATGGAACAGGCGCCGCAGATGCCATGTTCGCAGCCGACGTGGGTGCCTGTCAGGCGCAGTTCTTCGCGCAACCAGTCAACCAGCGAGAGGCGCGCCGGTACTTGCGTGCTGCGCGGTTTGCCGTTGACTTCAACCGTGACCGGGTAAAGTTTTTCGTTCATCTCCGCTTCCTTGCATCTTCACAGGCAGCGCGCAGCATGCGCGTGGCCAGCACAGCGGCGAGCTGACGGCGGTATTCGGCGTTTGCATGCAGATCGCCGCCGGGATCGAATTCAGCGGCGGCATCGTTGACGACGCTTTGCACTACTTCGTCATCGAGTATCGTGCCGAGCAAACGCGCGGCGAGTTTTGGAAACGTCATCGGTATATAGCCGCCGCCGGCGAGGCCGAAGCTCGCACGTGTGCATTTACCCCCGGCATCAAGTGAAACTTGTGCGGCAGCGGCAACCAGCGCGAAGTCGCCGTGCCGGCGGCTGACTTCGGTGAATGCCGAACCGGTGCGTGTTTCGTTCCACACCGGCCAGCGGATTTCTTCAAGGCATTCATCTGCGCGTGTCGCGGTCGCCAGCGGGCCTTCGAAAAAATCATTGGCGGCGACGGTGCGCGTGCCGGCAAACGAGCGCAGTACCAGTTGCGCGTTCAGTATTTGCGCGACCAGCGGCAATTCGGCGGCGGGGTCGGCATGCGCGAGACTGCCGCCGATGGTGCCGCGGTTGCGCGTCTGCACGTGGCCGACCCATTCGAGCGCCTGCCGGATCAGTGGCACCGCTTTAGCCAAAGAATTGTCGTTTGCGATTACGCATTGGCGCGTGCAGGCGCCGGTGCGCACCGCATCTTTTTCGACGGCGACGAATTTGAGCGCATCGATTTCGTTGATATCGATCAAACGCGCCGGGCGTGTGAGGCGCATTGCCATCATTGGCACCAGGCTCTGGCCGCCGGCGATCAACTTGATATCGTCATCGCCGTCGCGCAACCAATCGCAGACTTCGGCGACGGATGACGCGCGCGCATATTCGAATGCAGCAGACTTCATTGAAGTTTATCGATTATGTGATTACCGCCGCCACGGCTATGGCTTAAAATCATGAATCTTTTGACGTGCCTTCCCCGCCGGCGGAGCGCGATTATCTCACACGTTGCTGGAGCCTTATTTATGAAAAGCGCGCCATGAAAAACACCACTCGCGGCTACCCCGATCTGCACGAGCATCTCGAAACGCTGAAGGCGCAGGGCCTCTTGTTGACCATCGACGAACCGATCGACAAAGACGCGGAAATGCACGCGCTGGTGCGCTGGCAGTTTGTCGGCGGCATGGAAGAAAAGGATCGCAAGGCTTTTTTGTTTACGAACATCCGCGACGGCCGCGGCCGCAAATACGATATGCCGGTGGTGGTCGGTGCGATTGCAGCGAACCGCGCGATCTACAGCGCCGGCATGGGTGCGCCGGTCGAGCAGATACAGGCGAAGTGGGATCGCGCGATCGCGCATCCGGTCAAACCGCGCGTCGTCGAGAAAGCCGCCTGTCATGACGTTGTGCATGAGGGCGCTGCTTTGAAAGGCGAGGGCAAAGGCCTCGACATGCTGCCGATACCGATTTCGACGCCGGGCTTTGACTCGGCACCGACGCTGACCGCGACCAATGTCATCACGCGCGACCCTGAAACCGGCATCCAGAACATGGGCACTTATCGCGCCGCGCTGAAAGCGCCGGATCGTCTGGTCGTGCGTATGGCGACGCGTGTCGGCGGCGCCGGCGGCTATCAGCATTATCTGAAGCACCAGAAGCGCGGCGACAAATGGATGCCTTGCGCGATCGTGCTGGGCTGCCCGCCTTTTGTTGCGTTTATGGGGCCGCAGAAACTGCCGATCGGCGTTGATGAACTCGATGTCGCCGGCGGGCTCGCCGGCGCACCGATCAATATTGTCAAAGCGAAGACCGTCGATCTGATGGTGCCGGCGGAATCGGAGATCGTGATCGAAGGTTTTATCGACACCGAGTACGTCGAGCCCGAAGCGCCGTTCGGTGAATCGCACGGCCACGTTGCGCTCGAAGAATTCAATATGCCGATGCGTATTACCGCGATCACGCATCGTGCCAAGCCGGTGATCCCGTCGTACATCAGCCAGGTCGCACCCAGCGAGTCGAGCGTGATCAAGCGCGTTGCCTACGAGCCGCTGTTCCTTGCTCACCTGCGCGATGCGTTGGGCATACGCGGCGTCAAGCGTGTGCAATTGCACGAGCCGCTGACCGGTTTGTTGCGTGTCACCATCATCACAATCGATAAAAACACGCCGCCGACCGAGATCTGGCGCGCGCTCTATGGCGCCGCCTATTTCAAAGGCGACTGCAGCAAGATCTGCATCGCAGTAAACGACGACATCGATGCCGATAATGCCGACACCTTGTTATGGGCGATGGCCTATCGCATGAATCCGGTCACCGACGTGCAGATACTCGCACACCGCGGCCAGGGCCATGGGCCGAAACGCGAGCACGACAACGAGGAAGATTCGACGTTGCTGATGGACGCGACGATGAAAGGCGACATGCCGCCGCTGGCGCTGCCGAAAAAAGAATACATGGAGCGCGCGCGCGTCATCTGGGAAAAGCTCGGCCTGCCGGCGTTACGCCCGCAATCGCCGTGGTTCGGCTATTCACTCGGCGATTGGCTGCCGCAGTGGGACGCGGCGGCGCAGCGCGCGGTCGACGGCAACTATCTCGAAAACGGCCGCATCAGCGCGAAGCAGCAGCAGAAGGGGCTTAAACCGGAAACCAAGTTCCGGCCGGAATAAACGGGAAACGAAAAAGCGGCGCTGGTTTTATGCAAGCCGTCCAATCAGAGGCAAGGATTTCGGTGTGACAAAGTCCAGCGCCAAATGCACCAGATAGGCGTTCAAAGCCACGAGCAGCGCGAACTTGAGAGCCTTCTCGAAATCCGTTTGAGCCTGACACGTATTCAGGTCTACCCCTGCCGGGAGTCGATGAAGGCCCGCTGTTTCGCGCGGCAAGTTCTATCCTGACTTTGTATGCGAACTGCTGGACGGTCGCATTCTTGTCGTTGAGTACAAGGGGGAACACTTGCGTAACATGCCGAGCGAAATTGAAAAAGACCGGGTTGGACGCTTATGGGCGGAACGTAGCAGCGGGAAATGCCTGTTTCTGATGGCCTTCGATCGGGATGAGCAGGGGCGCAACGCGCGCGGCCAACTCGACGCGATCACTGGCAAATAGCAGCAGTGCAATTTTTCCGTTAAACGGCTGCCACGCTGCTTTTGGTTGCCGTTTGCTGTACTGGTATGACTGCGGGTGCGCAAATTCCCATGATTAGCATGCTTGTGATTAGTGCACCAACATAAGGCGCAATTGCCGCCGGATGCACCGCGAACAGGCAGGGCCGTTGATGATTTTCCGGTAACGCGCTGAAAGAAAGCAAGTTTCCGCTTGGCACGTCGGTTGCTAATCAACAGCCATGGGACAGACCAGGTCCACCTGTTGTTATTGCGGCGTCGGTTGCGGTGTGCTGATCGAAAACGATGGTACGCGGATCACCGGCGTTGCCGGCGATCCGGATCATCCGGCGAATTTCGGCCGCCTGTGTACCAAGGGTTCGACCCTGCATCTTGCCGATGCGGCGAGTGCACGTGCGCAGTTTCCGGAGTTGCGCCGCGCGCGCGGCGCGGCGCGCACGCGCGTGAGCTGGAACGATGCGCTTGATCACGCCGCAACGCGATTCGCCGATACGATACGCGAGCACGGGCCTGACAGCGTCGCGTTCTATATTTCGGGGCAGTTGCTGACCGAAGACTATTACGTCTTCAACAAGCTGGCGAAAGGCCTGATCGGCACCAATAATGTCGATACCAACTCGCGCCTGTGCATGTCATCGGCGGTCGCCGGTTACAAAATGACTCTCGGCGCCGACGCGCCGCCGGCCTGTTACGCCGACATCGACAGCGCGCAATGTATTTTCATCTCGGGTTCAAATACTGCGTATGCGCATCCGATTCTGTTTCGCCGCATCGAGGCGGCAAAACAGGCGCGGCCGGATCTGAAAATCATCGTCGTCGATCCGCGTCGCACCGATACCGCAGCCGCCGCTGATTTGTTTCTGCAGATATTGCCGGGCACCGACATTGCACTCTACAACGCGATGTTGCACGTTATGCTGTGGGAGGGCCTTTGCGACGACAAATTCATTGCCGCGCACACCGAAGGGTTTGATGCGCTGAAGGAAGCGGTGCGCGACTGCACGCCGGAAGCGGCGGCGGCGATCTGCGGGGTCAATGCCGCGGACATCATGCAGGCGGCAATCTGGTTCGGCGCGTCGACAGCGACGCTTTCTATGTACTGCCAGGGCCTCAACCAATCGTCGCACGGCAGCGACAACAATGCCGCGCTGATCAATCTGCATCTCGCTACCGGCCACATCGGCAGGCCCGGCGCCGGCCCGTTGTCGCTGACCGGGCAGCCCAACGCAATGGGCGGCCGCGAGGTCGGCGGCATGGCCAACCTGTTATCGGCACATCGCGATCTTGCCAACGCCGAACACCGCGCCGAGGTCGCGCGGTTGTGGGGGGTTGATGCGGTGCCGGCAAAGCCGGGCAAAACGGCGGTCGAAATGTTCGATGCGATCCACCGCGGTGAAATCAAGGCGGTGTGGATAGCCTGTACCAACCCGGCGCAATCGATGCCGGATTTGTCGCGTGTGCGCGCCGCACTTGAACGCGCCGAATTTGTTGTCGTGCAGGAAGCCTACGCAAAAACCGATACCACGATCTATGCCGACCTGCTGCTGCCGGCGACGACGTGGGGCGAGAAGGAAGGTACGGTCACTAACTCCGAGCGTTGCATTACACGCGTGCGCGCGGCGGTGCCGGGGCCGGGCGAGGCGCGCGCCGACTGGGCGATTGCGGTTGATTTTGCCTTGCGGCTCGGCCGTGCGCTCGGCGACGCGCGCGCACCACAGCTGTTTCCTTATACGACGCCCGAGCAGGTTTTCAACGAACACCGCGAGACCACGCGCGGCCGCGACCTCGACATCACCGGCTTGAGCTACGCCATGCTCGAATCCGCCGGCCCGCAGCAATGGCCGCTGCCGGAGGGCGCGACGGGCGGACGTGCGCGGCTCTATGCGGACGGCAAATTCGTCACAGCGAATGGCCGCGCGCGTTTCGCCGCAGTCAAACATAGAGCGCCAGTGGAAAAAGTCGATGCGCGTTTTCCGCTCGCATTGAACACCGGGCGCTTGCGCGATCAATGGCACGGCATGAGCCGAACCGGCACCATTGCGCGCCTGTTCAATCACGCCGGCGAACCGCGGCTGGCGATGCACGCGCGCGACATGGGGCAACGCAAACTCAAGGACGGCGACGTCGCGCGCCTGAAAAGCCGGCGCGGCGAACTCATTGTGCGTATCGAGGCCTCCGAGCAGATGCGTGCCGGGCAGGTTTTCATGCCCATGCACTGGGGCAGCCAGTTCATGCACGGCGCCGGCGTCAATGCGCTGACGGTCGCGGACTTTGATCCACTGTCGAAACAACCGGAACTCAAACATGCGGCTATCGAAGTCGAAGCGGTCGATTTGCCTTATCGCGTGGTGGCGATGCGCCGCTTCGATGCTGCTGCGACGGCCGGCATACAGTCGCTGCGCGAGGCCTTGCAGCCGCTGCTGCAGTCATTCGATTACGCAACGCTGACCTTGAGCGGCCGCGATAACGCCGTGGTGATGCTGCACGCGTATGCGGCAACGCCTATCGCCGAGTCAGTTCTCGACGCGCTTGATCAATTGTTCGATCTGGCGGATGCCGGGCGCACCATGCGCTACATCGATGCGCGGCGTCGCGTCGAGAAGTCGGCGCTGGTCGATGCAGGCATTGTGCAAAGCGTTTGTCTGTCGGGCGAAACCGTCGCCCAGGAGTGGTTGAAGAACATGATGGTCGAAGGCGCGCCCGCCGAGGCGGTGCGCGCGTGGATACTTGCGCCGGTGTCGTCGCCGCCGCGCGGCAGCTTCAACCGCGGCCGCATCGTCTGCAACTGCCTCGACGTTGCCGAATCCGAAATTCGCAGCGTGCTTGCCGAAGGCGCCGGCTTGGCGCAATTGCAGGAGCGCCTGAAATGCGGCACAGAATGCGGTTCATGCCTGCCTGAATTGAAGCGCATGTGCCAAAACCGGGATTCAGGAATCAGGACTCTGGAAGCAGAAAAAGACAGCGCAGCAGGAAATGAAACATATGGCAGCGAAATAGTTCTAGTCACTGAATCCTGAAATCATGTCTTTCGCACAACATCTGAAAACCATTTGCGGCTGCCGCGACAGCGATGGCGAAGCCGATCTTTCCGAACACGAGGCTGAACTGCTGTTCGGTGCGATGATCGACGGCGGCGTGCCGGAACTGGAGCTTGGCGCGCTGCTGATGGCGTTGCAGATGAAGCCGACTGCACTGACCGAGCTGGCCGGGTATGCCGGCGCAATCAACGAGCGCCTGTTTCGCCTGACGCCGCCGCAAGCGAAGGCGCGACCGGTCGTGCTGCCGAGCTACGGCGGCGCGCGCGATCAGCCGAATCTGCTGCCGCTGCTCGCACTGCTGTTGCATCGCTTCGGCGTGCCGGTACTGGTGCATGGCATGCTGAACGGCGACGGCAGCATTGCGAGCGCCTATGTATTTCGCGAGCTTGGCGTGATGCCCTGTGCCAATCTCGGTCAGGCGCAGGAAGTACTTGCCACGGCCGGCGTCGCTTTTGTGCCGACGGCGGTGCTGTCTCCGGGCTTGGCCGAACTGCTGGCCTTGCGCGGGCGGCTTGGCGTGCGTTCGGTTGCGCACACGGTGGCGCGCCTGATGGACCCGTTTGAGGGCGACAGCCTGCGCGTGGTCGGCGTCGAGCGCGAGGCGGCGCTTGATCTGACGCGCGATTTTCTGCTTGCCACCGGCGCGCACGCTCTGTTGCTGCTGGGTGCAGACGGTGAACCGTATGCGGACCCGGCCAACCGGCCGCGTATTGAACATTTGTTCGAAGGCAATGCGCAGGTGCTGTTCGAGGCGGAAACTGCTGCGATGAAGAAAATTGCAACGCTGCCGGAAAGTGTCAACGCCGCGGCGACAGCCGAATGGATACGCCGCGCGCTCGCCGGCGAAACACCGGTGCCGCTGCCGATCGTCAACCAGCTGGCGACCTGTTTGTTCGCCGCGGGCTATACTACTGACATGAATCAGGCCAAGGCGATTGTGGCCGTGGAAACCGGCAGTCTCGCCGCCGCTTGACGGGTTTGTTACAGGCAGAGCGATGACGCTTAAAGTAATGATAGTCGATGATGTGGTCGAGCGCGGCGAAGTGCTGCAGCAGGCGCTGTTGCGCGCGGGCCACGAGGTGGTGGCCTATCTGCCGTCGACTTTTGATCTGCATCGCCAGGTCAGCGTGTTCAAGCCCGATATTGTCATTATCGACACCGATTCGCCCGATCGCGACACGCTGGAAAATATCATCCTGGTGACGCGCGACGATCCGCGCCCGATCGTGATGTTTACCAACGACGGCGAGGGTGAAAAAATCCGCGCTGCAACGCAGGCCGGCGTCAGCGCCTATGTTGTAGACGGCATGGCGGTAGAACGTATCGGCCCGATCATCGATGCCGCGGTGGCGCGTTTCGAGCAGTACTACGCGTTGAAGCGCGAATTCGATGATGTTGAGGAAAAGCTTGCCGATCGCAAAGTGATTGAGCGCGCCAAGGGTCTGTTGATGAAGAGCCGCGGCTTTTCAGAAGAAGAGGCCTATCGCGCGCTGCGCAAACGCGCGATGGAAAACAACGCGCGCCTCGTTGATGTGGCGCGCCAGCTGATCGCCGTCTCCGGCCTGCTCGCCTAGCGGCGCAAACACGCGTTCGCGCAACGGGTCGCTGCACCTGCAGCACCCCATTTCAATGCATCAATTGCATTTGTTGCACTGCAACAGTGCATATTTCTGCTTTACCCCCACTTGCCGATTGTTGAATTAATTATATATATATCATATAGATAGTGAATATTTCCAGTCTTGGCACAGGGCTTGCTCAGTAACAGTCATAACGCATCGCGCCCAATGGCGGGCCGGTGGTGGCAACGGACAACGGCGTCCGGTTCCTGCGGCAGTTTTTTGCGGCGGGAAACCGGCGCCGTTTTTATTTTTCCGGCCGTAGATCTTGCGGCGCGTTGCGGAACCGATTTTTATTTACAGGAGTTGATCATGAGCGACGGAGTAAAAAATGAAACCGAAACCGGCATACAGCTCGACGACAGTCAGCAATCCGATAAAACGCGGCGCGAGTTTCTGCGCCGCGGCAGCGCACTGACAGGCGCTGCGATCATGAGCCTTGTTCCCGATGCAGTACGCAACGCGGCATGGGCCGCGGGTTCCGACGCGCCTGAAAAGACCGAAGTCAAAATCGGTTTTATTCCGCTCACCGATTGCTCAAGCGTCGTGATGGCCGCGGTCATGGAGTTCGACAAAAAATATGGCATCAAGATTGTGCCGAGCAAGGAAGCGTCATGGGCTTCGGTGCGCGACAAGCTGGTCAACGGCGAACTCGATGCGGCGCACGTGCTCTACGGTCTGATCTACGGCGTGCAGATGGGCATCGGCGGGCCGAAGAAAGACATGGCCGTGCTGATGAACCTCAACCACAACGGGCAGGCGATCACGCTGTCGAAAAAGCTCAACGAAAAGGGCGTCACGGATGGCGTCTCGCTGAAAGTGCTGATGGACAAGGAAAAGCGCGAATACACCTTCGCGCAGACCTTTCCGACCGGCACGCACGCGATGTGGATCTACTACTGGCTGGCGGCTAACGGCATCAACCCGTTTACCGACGCCAAGATCATCACGGTACCGCCGCCGCAGATGGTGGCCAATATGCGTGTCGGCGCGATGGATGGATTCTGTGTCGGCGAACCGTGGGGCAACCGCGCGATCGTCGATGGCATCGGCTTTACCGCCGAGACCACGCAGGCGATCTGGAAAGACCATCCGGAGAAGACGCTCGGCACCACTGACGAGTGGGTCAAAAAATACCCGAATACGGCGCGTGCGATGACGGCCGCCATATTGGAAGCGGGGCGCTGGATCGATTCGTCGTTGTCGAACCGGCAGAAAACCGCGCAGACGGTCGCCGACAAGTCGTACGTGAACACCGACTCCGACGTAATCCTCGCACGCATGCTCGGCCGCTACGACAACGGCATTGGCAAGAAATGGGACGAGCCCGACTACATGAAGTTCTACAGCGACGGCGCGGTCAATTATCCGTATCTGTCCGACGGCATGTGGTTCATGACGCAGCACCGGCGCTGGGGTCTGCTCAAGGAAGAGCCGGATTACCTGGCGATCGCGAAAAAGGTTAACCGCATTGACATCTACAAGCAGGCGGCGACTGCGGCTAAAGTAAACCTGCCGAAATCGGATTTCCGCACTTCGAAACTGATCGACGGCGTGGTGTGGGACGGCAAGGAACCGAAGAAATACGCGGGCAGTTTCAAAATCAAGGTGGCGTGAGATGACGGCCGCGATATTGAAGCACGAAAAATTCGGCGGCATGCCGATTTCGGTGGCGATGCCGGCGGCGGAAAAGCAGGCGCCGGCTGCGGACGAGTCGCCGCCGGTGCGCCGGCATACGCCGCTGGTGGAAAAATACCGCGACGAAATCGTCGAATTTATCCGTGCCACGATTCCGGTCGTGTTTGGCCTGGCGTTATTCGTTTCGATCTGGGCGATGCTTGCCGCGCACAGCACGCTACCGGGGCCGATCAAGACCTTTCATTCGGCGGTGGGCGTATTCAGCGACCCGTTCTATCGCAAGGGGCCGAACGATCAGGGCATCGGCTGGAACATACTGATGTCGCTCGGGCGTGTCGGCATTGGCTTCGGCATGGCGGCGCTGATCGGCATCCCGCTCGGTTTCATGATCGGCCGCTTTCGCTTTTTGTCGGGGATGACGGCGCCGATTATCAGTCTGTTGCGTCCGGTGTCGCCGCTGGCCTGGCTGCCAATCGGTTTGCTCGTTTTCAAGGCGGCCAATCCCGCTGCCATCTGGGTGATTTTCATTTCGAGCATCTGGCCGATGATCGTCAACACCGCAGTCGGTGTGCGCGAAGTGCCGCAGGATTATCTGAACGTGGCAAAGGTGTTGAACCTCTCCGAGTGGAAGGTCTTCACGCGCATTCTTTTTCCGGCGTCATTGCCGTTCGTGCTGACCGGCATTCGCCTGTCGATTGGCGTGGCTTGGCTGGTGATCGTCGCCGCGGAAATGCTGACCGGCGGCGTCGGCATCGGTTTCTGGGTGTGGGACGAATGGAACAACCTCAACGTCGAGCACATCATCATCGCAATTTTCACCGTCGGTATTGTCGGGCTGCTGCTCGAACAGATGCTGATGTTGATCGCGCGCCGCTTTGAATATCGTTAACCGAGTACCGTTAAACGGGAGCTGACATGGAAAGATTCGTCGCGGTCGAAAATATTGATATGAGTTTCAAGACCAAGCACGGCATTTTCGTTGCGTTGAAAGACGTCAACCTGGCGATACGCGAAGGCGAGTTCGTCACGCTGATCGGGCACTCGGGCTGCGGCAAATCGACGCTGCTCAATCTGGTCGCCGGGCTGCTGGTGCCGACCAACGGCGTGCTGCTGTGCAATAAGCGCGAAATCGCCGGCCCCGGCCCCGATCGCGGCGTGGTGTTTCAGAATCATTCACTGCTGCCGTGGCTAACCTGTGCGGAAAATATTTATCTCGCAGTTGAGCGCGTGTTCGGCGAAAGCGAGTCGAAAACGCAATTAAAAGCGCGCACTTTGAAGGCGCTCGATCTGGTGCAGCTGGGTCACGCCGCCGACAAACGGCCGAACGAAATTTCCGGCGGCATGAAACAGCGTGTTGGCATTGCGCGCGCGCTGTCGATGGAGCCCAAAGTGTTGCTGCTCGACGAGCCGTTCGGCGCGCTCGATGCGCTGACCCGTGCGCATCTGCAGGACGAGCTCTTGAAGATTGTTGCAAAAACAAAAAGCACAGTGCTGATGGTCACCCATGACGTGGACGAAGCCGTGCTGCTGTCGGATCGCATCGTCATGATGACCAACGGCCCGGCGGCGACCATCGGCGACATTGTGGACGTTGACCTTGCGCGGCCGCGCGAGCGCCTGGGCCTCGTCAACGACAGCCGCTATCACCAGTTGCGCGGCCGCGTACTCGAATTTCTGTATCAAAAGCAAATGCGGCCGGCAGCTTGAAAGCAGGATTGAGGATTCGGGATTGAGGATAGCGCAAATGCAAAAGCGGGTCGGCAAGGTTTACCTGATCGGTGCGGGGCCGGGGGATCCGGAACTGCTAACGCTGAAGGCGGTGCGCGCGCTCGCATTGGCGGATGTGGTGCTGATCGATGATCTCGTTGATCGCACTGTGCTTGCACATGCGCCGCAGGCGCGCGTAGTGCCCGTGGGCAAGCGTGGCGGTTGCAAATCCACACCTCAAGCTTTCATCGAAAAACTGATGGTTCGCCTGGCGCGGCGTGGCGCCGTGGTTGCGCGCGTCAAGGGCGGCGACCCTTTTGTGTTCGGGCGCGGCGGTGAAGAAGTGTTAGCCCTTGCTGCGGCCGGCATCGAATGCACGGTGGTGCCCGGCATTACCTCGGGCGTCGGCGTGCCGGCGGCGCTGGGCATACCGGTGACGCATCGTGATATGGCGCGCGGGGTGACCTTCGTAACGGCGCATACACGTGACGGCAGCGGCCCCGACTGGGCAGCGCTGGCGCGTACCGGCACCACGCTGGTTATTTACATGGGCATGCAGCGCATCGTTGAAATTACCGCGGCACTGGTTGCGGCCGGCATCGGCAGCACACCTGCGGCGGTGATTGAACACGGCACCACTGCAGCGGAACGGTCGGTCATCGGCAGCGTGTCGACCATTGCTTTGCAGGCCGCAGCGGCCGGACTCGGCAGCCCCGCCTTGATCGTAGTCGGCGACGTTGTGGCGCTGGCGCGGCAGGCAGTTCCTGCATTGCCGCAGCAGCGTTCGGCATAAAGAAATTCGAGGAGCAGGCGACAATGAAAAAACTGAAACTGGTACTGGTTGGCAACGGCATGGCGGGGGTGAGGGCGCTGGAGGAATTGCTGAAGATCGCGCCGGATCTTTACGACATCACGGTGTTCGGCGCCGAGCCGCACGCGAATTACAACCGCATTCTGCTCTCGCCGGTGCTGGCCGGCGAAATGACGTTAAAGGACATCATGTTGAATGATGTCGATTGGTACGCGACCAACGGCATTACGTTGCACCTGAATAAAAAAATTGCAAAGATTGATCGCGTCGCGCGCAAAGTGATCGCCGCCGACGGTACTGAGGCGCCCTATGACCGCCTGTTGCTTGCCACCGGTTCGAATCCGTTCATGTTGCCGGTGCCCGGCGCCAAACTCGATGGCGTGATTACCTATCGCGATATCCAGGACACCAACGCGATGATCGATTCGGCAGCCCGGTTCAAGAACGCAGTGGTGATCGGTGGCGGCCTGCTCGGCCTCGAGGCGGCCAACGGGCTTAAATTGCGCGGCATGAATGTCACCGTCGTGCATTTGATGGAATGGCTGATGGAACGCCAGCTCGATCGCAGTGCGGCGGGCATGCTGCAGAAAACCCTCGAAGCCAAGGGCCTCGCGTTCAAACTCAAAACGCAGACTGCGGAAATCGTCGGTAGCGATGACGGCGGTAAGGCCGGTCGCGTCACTGCGGTGCGTTTCAAGGACGGCGCCGAAGTTGCGGCCGATCTGGTGGTGATGGCGGTTGGCATCCGGCCGAATACCGATCTCGCTGAAGCGGCGGGCTTGTATTGCAACCGCGGCATCGTGGTGAATGACACCATGCAGACGTACGATCCGCGTGTTTACGCCGTCGGTGAATGTGTCGCGCATCGCGGCCTCGCCTACGGGCTGGTCGCGCCGCTGTTCGACATGGCCAAGGTCTGTGCTAACCATCTGGGCAATTTCGGCATCGGCCGTTATCAGGGCTCGACGCTGTCGACCAAATTGAAAGTTACGGGGGTTGATTTGTTTTCCGCAGGAGATTTCACCGGCAACCCGGACACCGAGGAAATCCTGTTTAACGACGCCATCGGTGGCGTCTACAAAAAGCTGCTGGTCAAAGACAACAAACTAATCGGCTGCGTGTTGTATGGCGATACCGTGGACGGCTCGTGGTATTTTCAAATGCTGCGCGACAAGCAGGACATCCACGAAATTCGCGATCACCTGATGTTCGGGCAGAGCCATCTGGGCAATGCCGGCCACCAGGGCCAGAACAAGGCGGCGTCGATGGCCGATACCGCCGAAGTGTGCGGTTGCAACGGCGTGTGCAAAGGCACCATCGTCAAGGCGATCAAGGAGCAGGGCCTGTTCACACTGGATGACGTGCGTAAACAAACCAAGGCTTCGAGTTCCTGCGGTTCGTGCACGGGGCTGGTCGAGCAGATTTTGTCTTCGACGGTCGGCGGCGCCTATCAACCGGCCGAGGCGAAGAACAAACCGATGTGCGCCTGCACTGAGCATACGCACGAGGAAGTACGCAAGGTTCTTCTTGAGCAGAAATTGAAGACTATCCCTGCGATCATGGCCTTCATGGAGTGGATCACACCCAACGGTTGCGCCTCCTGCCGGCCGGCGCTCAACTATTACCTGCTATGCGCGTGGCCGCACGAATACACGGACGACAAACAATCGCGCTTCATCAACGAACGCGCGCACGCTAATATTCAGAAGGACGGTACCTTTTCGGTGATTCCGCGCATGTGGGGCGGCTCAACATCGTCCTCGGAGTTGCGCCGCATTGCGGATGTCGTCGATAAATACAAAATACCAACGGTCAAAGTCACCGGCGGCCAGCGTATCGATTTGCTCGGCGTGAAGAAAGAGGATTTGCCGGGCGTCTGGCGTGATCTCGACATGCCCTCGGGCCACGCCTACGCCAAGGCGCTGCGCACGGTGAAGACCTGTGTGGGTTCGGAATGGTGCCGATTCGGCGTGCAGGATTCGACGCAGATGGGCATCGACCTCGAAAAAGACCTCTGGCGCATGTACGCACCGCACAAGGTCAAGCTGGCGGTGTCGGGTTGCCCGCGCAACTGCGCCGAGTCGGGCATCAAGGACGTCGGCGTGATCGGCGTTGAGTCAGGCTGGGAAATCTACATCGCCGGCAACGGCGGCATCAAGACCGAGGTCGCGCAGTTTCTGTGCAAGCTGAAAACCAGCGCAGAAGTCCTTGAGTATGCGGGCGCGTTTTTACAGCTCTACCGCGAAGAGGCGCGCTACCTTGATCGCACCGTGCATTACGTTGCGCGCGTCGGCATCGATTACGTCAAGCAACGCATCGTCGACGATGCGGCAAACCGCGCCGCGCTCTACGCGCGACTGCGCGACGCAGTCTCCGGCGAAAAAGATCCGTGGCAGGAACGTGCGGCAGGAACCGACGCGCGCGAATTCGAATTGCTGGAGGCCTGATGAGCGCCGTGATGAAGCCCGCAACAGCAGTAACCTGGACGCGTATCTGCCGCGTTGATGAAATTCCACAGCTCGGCGCGCGGGTAGTGAAAAGCGCGCATGGCAATATCGCGGTGTTTCGCAATGGCGAAGACGAAGTTTTTGCCTTGCTCGACAAATGCCCGCACAAGGGCGGCCCGCTGTCGCAGGGCATCGTTTTCGGACGCAAGGTCGCATGCCCGCTGCACGGCTGGAACATCGGGCTCGACGACGGCGCCGCGGTTGCCCCCGATCACGGCTGCACGCGCAGCTTCGCGGTGAAACTGGTCGATGGCGCCGTGTTCATCGGTCTGAATTAATTTCGGGTTGCGCGCCCGATACCCATTATCGAATTGCGGTAATAGCCTCTCCTGCGGGTGCACCGCCCTGTGCTAATATTCGCGCGGGGCAGTAGTTCGAATTCACAATAAAGGAGAGGGACCATGGGCGCATTTTTTTCGTCACTCGGAAAGACTATTACGGCCGGCGTTGTCTTGCTGGTTATCATTTTGCTGGCGGTAGGCGCGATCTTCGGTGACGCCGGCGCGAGACTCGGTGACCATGTCTGGTGGGCGTTCGTGATGCGCTGGCTGCACGTCCTGTCGGGCGTGATGTGGATCGGCCTCCTCTGGTACTTCAACTTCGTGCAGACGCCGTCGATGCCGAAAATTCCCGACGAGCAGAAACCCGCCGTCAGTAAGGTAATTGCGCCGACTGCGCTGTTCTGGTTTCGCTGGTCTGCATTGTCCACGGTGGTGACCGGTCTGCTGGTCGCCAGCATGAACGGTTATCTCGGCAACGCCTTGATGCTGAGCAAGGGCGTGCACGCCATCGGCATCGGCATGTGGCTGGCGCTGATCATGGCGTTCAACGTCTGGTTCATCATCTGGCCGAATCAGAAAAAGGCGCTCGGCATCGTCACGGTAACGCCGGAAGAGAAGGCCGCGGCCGCCAAGATGGCCGGCATGACCTCGCGCATCAATACGATGTTGTCGATCCCGATGCTGTTCTGCATGGTGGCGCAGCAGAACGTCGGTATGTAATCGAACGCGGCGCCCCGCGGGAAAGGGGGCGCGAAAAAAGCGCACGGTTTCCCGTGCGCTTTTTTTTGCCCGTCGCCGGTTTATTGCGCCGGTGGCGTTTTGTCGATGCCGTCAACCTTGCTGCCGGCCTTGATGCCGCGTTTGGCGAACCAGCCCTGGTTCATTTCCAGCGCATAACGCGCCGGCCGCGTTGACGGATGCGGATCGGTGGTCAGCGGTTTCATGTCGGCAATGTTGATAATCACGCCGGCGTCATCGAGAAATGCAATGGAGAGCGGCACATGCGTATTCATCATCCAGAAGCTCAGCGGCCCGGTGTACGGAAACACGAACAGCATGCCGCGGTTCTCCGGCAACATGCGCCGGTGCATCAGGCCGGTGGTGCGCGAGTTGTCATTGGCGGCAACTTCGGCAGTCAGCGTGTGTTTGTTGATAGCCAGGGCGATTTCCGGCAGCGCAGAGTCGGCGGCGACCGCTGGTCCGGCGGCCAGCAGCAGTGCAAAAAATAAGGTGCCTAAAAATTTGTTCATGATGATCCGTCGGGTTATGCCGGTTTAACGCTTCAGCGCGGCAAATCGGTGACCAGTGCTGCTGTGACCAGCCAGTCGGCGATTGCGTTCAAAATTGTTTCGACGTCGCCCACCGCCGGCAGCACGTTTATATCGACACCGGCGTGTTGCGCGCGGATCGAATCGAGCAGTTTGGGCAGATCGTTGCGCAAATGGCCGCCCTGCGCCATGAACAGGGGCGCGATGGTGATGCGGCGTTGACCGTCGGCAACCAGTTTGGCGATTGCATCGGCGAGCGCCGGTTGCATCAATTCGAGAAACGCCATTTCCACCACGGTGCCGGGGCGCCGTGCGCGTATTGCCGCTTGAATGCGCTCGAACGGTTCAGCCCATCGCGGGTCGCGCGCGCCGTGTGCGAACAATACCAGAGCGGGTTCTGCGGCGGGTGCGGTCAAAGCCGTATCGCTCAATGCTTGCCGGTGCTGCCGAAGCCGCCGGCGCCGCGCGAACTCGCGGCGAACTCTTCGACTACATTGAGTTCGACCTGCGCCACCGGCACCACCACCAGTTGGGCGAGGCGTTCCATCGGATTGAGCACAAAAGCCGTGTTGCCGCGGTTCCACGTCGAGATGAAGATCTGGCCCTGATAATCCGAATCGATCAGGCCGACCAGATTGCCGAGCACGATGCCGTGTTTGTGGCCGAGGCCCGAGCGCGGCAGCACGATCGCCGCGTAGCCCGGATCGTCGAGATGAATCGCGATGCCGGTCGGCACCAGTTCGGTTTGCCCGGGCGTGAGCGTAATCGGCTTGTCGATGCAGGCGCGCAGATCGAGGCCCGCCGAACCGGAAGTCGCGTACTGCGGCAGTTGATCGCGCAAACGCGGGTCGAGAATTTTGACGTCGAGTTTTTTCATTTTTACATCAACCACAGAGGGCGCAGAGAAAAACCGGATCGGGATTTCCAGCGTAACCCGCGCCGGTTATTTTCTGGTTTTCCGCCTTGCAGTGCCGAGGGCGGCAACGTGGGCGACGATTTGCCGCGCCACTACGGTCTTCGGCGCGCGCGGTAGTTTGTGCAGGCCGGCGTCGTCGAGCAGGGTGACTTCATTATCATCGGCGCCGATTGCATGCTGGGCGAGATTCGCCACCATCAATTGCACTTTTTTGCGCCGACGCTTGGCGTCGGCGAATTCATTCAGCTTCTGGCTTTCTGCGGCGAAGCCGACGCAAAACGGCGGCTTTGGTTGCGCGGCAACCCAGGCGAGGATGTCGGGGTTCTGCACCAGCCGCAGCGACATGTCGTCGTCTTTTTTCTTGATTTTTTGTGCGCTGACGCGTTCCGGCCGGTAGTCGGCCACCGCGGCGACGCCGATGAATATGTCGGCGGACTTCACATGTTTTTTCACTGCAGCAAACATTTCGGCGGCGCTGTCGATGCGTTCGACGCGTGCCGACGCCGGCGCATCGAGATGAACGGGGCCGGACACCAGCGTTACTTTCGCGCCGGCATCGAGTGCCGCGCGCGCAATCGCGTAACCCATCTTGCCGGAACTACGATTGGTAATGCCGCGTACCGGATCGAGTGCCTCGAAGGTCGGGCCCGCGGTAATCAGGACGTTTTTGCCGGCGAGCAGTTTAGGCGCGAGCTGCGATTGCACCTCGTCGAATATCTGCTGCGCTTCGAGCATGCGGCCGAGGCCGACTTCACCGCAGGCCTGATCGCCGCTGGCGGGGCCGAGGATGGCAACGCCGTCGCGTGCGAGCTGGGCAACGTTGCGTTGTGTGGCCTTGTTTTCCCACATCTGGCGGTTCATTGCCGGTGCAACCATTAAAGGGCATTCGCGCGCGAGGCACAGTGTCGAGAGCAAATCGTCGGCCAAGCCGTTAGCGAGCTTGGCCATGAAGTTTGCCGACGCGGGTGCTATGACAATTGCGTCGGCGCCGCGCGACAGCGCAATGTGCGCCATACCGTCGGTAACACGGCTGTCCCACAGGTCGGTGAACACCGGCTTGCCGGACAGTGCCTGCAGCGTCGCCGGCGTGATAAAGCCGCAGGCCGCCTGCGTCATTACCACCTGCACCTCGCTGCCGTCTTTGATGAGCAGGCGCACGAGCTCGGCGGCCTTGTAGGCGGCGATGCCGCCGGTGATGCCGAGGACGATTCGTCTGTTGCGCGTTTGTGCCATGAATTCAGACTGTTCTGCCAAAAACGGACTGCAAGTGTAAACCAATTACTGCCCTGCACAAAACGCGGCATTTGCAGCGGTCAGGCAGGACTATGCCATTAGGCTGACAGCGCAATCGGACCTTCGCGAGTTAAATGCACAGCCATGCAGGCAATGGAGGAAACGATGACGATTACCGATTGGCCGGTGGACGACCGGCCGCGCGAAAAACTGCTCGCCAAAGGGCCGGCCGCATTGTCTGATGCCGAATTGCTGGCGATTTTTCTGCGCATCGGCGTCAGCGGCAAAAGTGCCGTCGATCTTGCGCGCGATCTGCTGAATGAATTCGGTACGCTGTCGGCATTGTGCGCAGCCAGCGAACAGGAATTGTGCCGACTGCCCGGTGTCGGCCCGGCGAAGTTCGCACAATTGCAGGCGGTGATCGAAATGGCGCGCCGCGCCTTGCGCGAAAAACTCTCCAGCGGCAACGCGCTCAGTTCGCCGTCGGCGGTGCGCGATTTTCTGCGTCTGAAAATGCAAAGTTTGCCGCATGAAGTTTTCGTCGTATTGTTTCTCGATTCGCAAAACCGCGTGATCGAAACCGAAGAACTGTTTCGCGGCACGCTGACGCAGACGAGTGTTTACCCGCGCGAGGTCGTGAAGCGTGTGCTCTATCACAACGCCGGCGCAGTGATCCTCGCGCACAACCATCCTTCCGGTGTGGCAGAACCCAGCCACGCCGATGAAACACTGACGCAGGCACTGAAGCAGGCGTTGGCGCTTGTTGACGTGCGCGTGCTCGACCATTTCATCGTCGCCGGCGGCGGTGTGTTGTCGTTTGCGGAACGGGGGTTGCTATAACAACAAAAGCAATACTGTCCTCGCAGATCAGCGATGCCATCAACGCATCGATTCGCAGGACGAAACTATCATCGAAATACTTTCCGCTATACGCCAATTGATGACGCCGCCCGAATTGCCGCCCGGGCGATCAATCGGGTTTGTGCTGCCGGAGGATAAATCGGGCAAATCGAAAGCGAACAAGGGTAATCACAGAATAAGCTGCGCGGGTGATGAGGTCTGTAACGTTGTGCAGAGAGCGGCAGTGGTCACAAATGTGACCGCTACCGCAGCCGCACATTCTGACTAACCGCACCGCCCGCCGTCAAAATGCGGGCGACCGTTCAAACGGCAGGACAGTTATGGAAAGGGCGAGCAGTTGAAGTTACTCGTGGAAAACAAATGAGTGCGACCACAATTGTTTCAAGGGTTACACTATTTCAAAAAAGCGGGGGAGTCATCGTGATTTTAGAAAAGAACCGGTCTATTTTTGTTCTGACGATTATCGCTGCCCTGGCGCTTCATGCCGGAGGGGTCTGCGCGCAGGCATATCCCGCCAAGCCTGTCCGTATCATCGTGCCCAATCCGCCGGGCGGCACCAGCGACATCCTCGCGCGTTTGATCGCTGCGAAGCTTACGGAAGCCTGGGGGCAACGGGTGGTTGTGGACAACCGGCCCGGCGCAAACGGACACATCGGCGCTGAAATGGTGGTGCGCGCTGCACCCGATGGTTACACATTGCTGCTGATGGACGTCGCCAACATCGCGATCAGCCCCAGTCTTTACCCAAAACTTCCGTTCGACATTCTGCGCGATTTTGCGCCGGTCACTTCCCTCACGTATTCACCGCACGGCTTGTCAACGCATCCGAGCGTGCCGGCGCGCTCGGTGAAAGAACTGATCGCGTTTGCCAAGGCGCGCCCCGGCCAGATCAACGCGCCGGTGGCACTCGGCAGCGCTTCGCACCTCGCGGCCATGATGTTTGCGCACCGCAGTGGCATCAACTGGGTTTATATCCCGGTGTCGGGTGCCGCCCTCAACCTCGTTGTCATGGGCGAAGGCCACATGCTGTTCATAGGCATGCTGCAAACACTGCCGCAGGTGAAAGCCGGCCGGCTGAGGCTGCTTGCAGTATCGAGTGCGCAGCGCGATCCCGCGTTGCCGGCGATTCCGGTGGTGGCCGAGTCGCCCGGGCTCGAAGGTTTTATCACCGGTTCCTGGCAGGGTGCGCTGGCGCCCGCGAATACGCCGCCGGAGATCGTCAACAAGATTAATGCGGAAATGGCGCGCATTCTCGTTCAGCCCGATATCCGTGAAAAACTTTCCGTGCAGGCGACTGTGCCGCAGACCAACACGCCGCAGGAGATGGGACTATGGCTTGCAGCAGAAAAAGATCGATGGGCCGGCTTTATTAAGACTACCGGTTTCAAGCTGGAATGACGGGAGCGGAGACAAGTGCAAGCCCTATGTATATATGAGGTCGGAGTGAATTGTCGCCAGCAGTCATCGCTTAAATGACTGCGACCCTGATTGTCGGACAACTCATGACGGCGGGCCCGGTGGCGTTTTTTGCCGGCGGGTTTGCGGTGATCTTTTTCTACTTTCGGTATCGCGATGCGGCCGAGCCGAAGCGGCATCCATCCATTGCGATGTACTTTCTCGGCGTAGCAATCGTTGCGGTCGTGACTTATGTCATCGGCACCGCTATGGGCATCTGGGCGGCGTGTTCTGTAGAAACCGCAGGCAACCTCTGCGGTCTGATCGGCGTGTTCGGGTTGGGGCCGCTGCTGGCGGGAATAGCCATGTTCGTATATGCGGTCAGGTGGTCAAAAAATGCCTGCTTGCCGCCCTGAGCCGCGAATAAACCGGCCTTGACTCAATTCAAATGAAATTTCCCGCCTTGCGCATGACGACCATGCTCAACGGTATGCCGCCCGGCCGATTTTATTGATGCAGCAGGTTACTACCGATTGCGCTCCTGACCGCGCTCGTCGTTTTTCTCGCGCTCTCTGTCCTGACCCTTGCCGCGTTCGGATTCACGTGAGCTGTCTCTACCTTGAGATGACTTTTCACGCTCTTGCGATGACTGCGAGCGCGCCGCGTCACGGCCGTTTTGTTGCGGCGGCTGTGACTGCTGCGGACGTGAGGGCGCTTCCTGCCGCTGGTTTTTCTGCTCGGGCTCCGTCTGTTTTGTGCGTTCAGCCGGGGCGGCCCTGTTCTGTGTTTCCCTTTTCTGTTCTTGCGGCTCCGGGCGTGTTGCATCGCGACCGCCCTGCTGCGTTTGCGGTGACTGTTGTGGTCGCTGGTTTGTTTCCGCGCGCTGTCCCTGTTGCGGCGATTCTGCCTGCTTGCCGCGTTCGGCGGCTGCGGGTGCGCCCCGGCCTTTGCGCTGCTCATAGTAGTCGCGCACTACCGGGTCTCTCGGCTTGTACTGATAATTGCGGTCGTGTATCTCGCGCTGCTGCTCGCCACGCGGATAGCGATTGCCCGAATAATTGCGCTGATAAACCGGCAGTGGCGCAGGCGAGGGCGCCGAGCGGCGGTCCCAGCGATCCCAGCCGCTGCGGCGTTGATCCCAGTCGCGGCCCCAATGCTCGCCCCAGCGCGGCGGCTCATCGCGCTGCCAGCCGCGAAAGTACTGAGGCGGTTGCCGGTAGTAGCGTACGGGAATGCGCAGCACGTAAAGCGGCACGTATTCAGGGTAGACGCGTCCCCACGGGCCGTTGTACCAGGAGCTCGCGTACCAATCGTCATTCTGATAGACCCAGTACATGCCGTCGTAAAAGAAATAGTTCGTATCCATGCGCGGCGAGTAGTAAACCGGATAGCCCGGCACCGGAACCATTTCGGGATAGTCGTACAGGTTGATCCCGATGTTTATGCCGGGAAGCCCGATATCGACGTTTATCTGTGCGGGGGCCACTGCTGGCGAACACAACAGCATCAACATCGCAATAAGTCGGTAGCGCATTTTTCGTCCTCCGGTTCAATTGACAGGGGAGCGGTCGATTTCATTTAATCGGCCGCTTTGCTTTGTGCGGCGGCAGTTCGATGCGAACGCCGGTCGCCATCCGGGTTGCAGCAATTGGAGTCGATGCTACAAACAAGCAGCAGGCTTTTTCTGTTCGATGCCGCGCATAGCTGCGCCGCGGGCGATCATTTCGAAGCCGGAGGTGGGTGCGTCAACGCACAGACGTTGTTACTGATATGCGTCAAAAAGACAGTTCGTAGAACCCGATGAAAAATTTTGCTCTGCGTGTTTGCGCCAATGGCATCAATTGTTGGCGTGCCGCCAACTTTGTGAACAGCATTCTTGATTGTCTAGGAGGACATATGAAAATACTTGCAGCATTTCTCGTCGTTAGCAGCATGCTGGCCGGCTGTGTGGTCGCCGAGCCGCCGCGTCATGGCGAATACCGTGGCGAGGCGCGTGGCGATCGCGATCGCGATGGTATTCCCAACCGCGCGGATCGTGATCGCGACGGCGACGGCGTTCGCAATACCCAGGATCGCTACCCGGACAACCCGCGCCGCTACTAAGCTTTACAGCAGTATTACCCCGCGCGGGCGGCCACGGATTCGTTTTGAATCCGTGGCCTTCGCCTGGTGTCGATTTCCTCCAGTCGCAGTTTGCCGCGAGGGAAACACATGGGCTCGGAGTCGATTATTTTTGGTCGATGAAAAATTAATTCGTTCCGACACCGTTTATTGCGGCGCGGTGAGGACAGGCGTCATGTTCGGCTCTGCAGGGCCGCCAGCACAGCCTGCGGCCGAAGCGGCAATTCGCGCAGCCGCACCCCGACCGCGTTGAAAATTGCATTGGCGATCGCCGGGGCCACGACGGTCAACGGCGGCTCGCCCATTGGCATCGGGCGGTAGGTGTTCCGCGCAAACTCGATCTGCATTTCCGGCACGTCGCGCATTCTGAGCGGCGTATAGCTGTCAAGGTTGCGATCGGCAACCTGACCGTTTTCAAAACGGGCGCCTTCATGCAGCGCGATGCTCAACCCGAACAACGCGCCGCCCTGCGCCTGCGCGAGCGCGCCGTCGGGGTGTATCACCGTGCCGCAGTCGATGACGAGGGTCAGCTTCTGGCACTGAATCACTCCGCTCTTGCGATCGACGTGCACCTGGGCAGCACAGGCGATCCAGGTAGGCATTTCGCGTTCCTGACCGGTGGTGGTGGCAATTCCAAGCGCGGTGTCGGCCGGCAGTCGCCGCTTGCCGTAGCCGCTCAACTCGACCACGCGCTTGAGCACCGCCGCTTGTCGCAGCGCCCCGCCATCGGAACGGTCCGGCGCGCCGGCGTTCTTGCCCTTGCCGCGCAGATGCGCAAGCCGGAAGGCAACCGGATCCTGGCCGATCTCACGCGCCAGCTCGTCAACAAAGCTCTCGATCCCGAAGTTCATGAACCCCGATCCGACGCCGCGCTGCCAGCCGGTGCGGTAGGTGTTATTCACCAGCGTGTTCGACATCGACCGCAGACGTATCTTGCCGAATTCGTACCAGGTTTCCGCGCCGAGCACCACGAAAGGATCGTAGAGCTTGCCGCCCACGCCCTTCGCCAGCAGAGCGGGCGCGATCACCTCGGTGGCCCAACCGGCCGCGACATGATGCTCGAAGGCGGCAATCGTTTTGTCGGGCGTGATCGCGGCGCGCAGCTTCTGCACCGACGGCGTGCGCCCGGAGGTGATCAGGCAGTCATCCTCGCGGGTGAACATCAGCTTGACCGTCTTGCCCGAGGCTTTCGCCGCCAGCGCCGCCATCAACACGAAGTCATCATTGAGCCGCCGGCCAAAGCCGCCGCCCAGAAGATAGGTCTTCATGTGGATGCGATCTTCCGGTACGCCGAGGCTTTTCGACAGGACGGGCAGCGACAGCGATTGCCACTGACTGCCCGAATGCAGTTCCCAATGTCCGCCTTCGGTCTGGCGGGCAATCGCACTCAGCGGCTCCATCTGGAAATGCATCAGCAGGCTGGTGGAATAGTTGCGTTCCAGCGTCCTGGCCGCACTCGAAACCGCATGATCAAAGCCTTCGTCATTGATGACATAGGTGCCGGCCGCCTGATCGGCGATCTGCGCGCGCCCGAATTCGGCGAGCTTTTCCGAGGTGACCGCCGCGGTCTTGCCCGCGGTCCAGGTGACTTTGACTTTCTCGCTCGCGGCCATTGCCGCCATCCAGTTTTCGGCCAGCACTACGACATAACCATCGACCACCAGCGACGGGTCCTTGATGCGCACCGTCTGCAAATAGCCCGGCACGGCCTTGGCCGCACTGTCGTCAATGGCAGATACTGCCGCACCATTGCGGGTAGGCGGGGCGAGCGGGCGACCAAAAACCATTCCACCCACTCTGACATCGATACTGAAAACCGCCTTGCCATTGGTCTTGTCGGGAATGTCGATGGCGCGCGTTTCGCGCGCGAGCAATCGCCGCTGAGCGGCCGGCTTGAGCGGCAGGGCCGCAACTTCCGCCGCGCTCAAGGTCCGCAACAGATCCCCGCGCGCGACAATCTCGCCATAGCTGATTTCGCCGGCCGGGCCGATCACCCGTCCATTGCGCGCAACGCAGTTGGCCGGCGCGGCAGAGAGCAGCTTTGCCCCCGCCTCGACCAGCGCGATGCGCCCGGCCGCGCCGGCGCGACTGAGCGGATAGTAGGAGTTGAACACCGACCAGCTGCCACCGGTGACAAAGGGGGCGTATTTCGGCTCGACATCAACATAACGCAGCCGCACGCTGTTCCAGTCGGCCTCCAGTTCCTCGGCGACGATCCGCGCCAGCGCGGTGCCGACATGCTGGCCCATTTCGGCTCTGTTGATATTGATGGTGACGATGCCCTGCGCATCAATGTGGTACCACACGGTCGGCTCGAATCCCGCAGGCGTCTGCCCTGGCACCTGCCCGGTCTTCCCGCCTTTAGCGGCCTGCAAAGCGGCACCGGCAAAGCCGAATACCGCCGATCCGGCAGCCATGCCGATCAGAAAGCCACGCCTTGTCAGGCCCGGGGTTGCGCGCCCCGCGGTATTGTTCAGACGGTGAAAAATTTCGCTCATGGCTTTTTCCCGCGCATAACGGCCGCGGCATCGAGGATGGCCGCCTTGATCCGTACATAAGCCATGCAGCGGCACAAGTTGCCGCTCATCACTTCATTGATATCCGCATCCGTCGGTTTGGGAATGTCTTTGAGCAGCGCGGCGGCCTGCATGATTTGTCCCGATTGGCAATAGCCGCATTGCGGCACCTGGTGCCTGATCCAGGCGCTTTGCAGCGGGTGTTCACCCCGGGGATTTAAGCCCTCAATGGTAGTGATCGCGGCGCCGGCCACGTCTTGCACCGCAGTCAGGCAGGAGCGCACCGCGCGGCCATTCACATGAACCGTGCAGGCGCCGCACATGCCGATACCGCAACCGAATTTGGTGCCGGTAATGCCGAGCGTGTCGCGAATCACCCACAACAGCGGCGTGTCGCCGGCATCGTTGACGCTGACCTGCTGCCCGTTGATCTTGAAAGCGGTGCTCATTTGTGCTCCCTGCCCACAGCGCGAAGCGCGCCCACGCTCTTGTCTAAGGTGTTCCAGGCCGAGTGCGCTTCTTCGTTCGCCGGGCCGTAGGTTCGACGCAGATACCTGGCGACGGCGGCCACATTGGCATCGCTCAGGCCGATGGCATAGCCATGCATGTATGCGTCCTTGAGGCCGTCGGCGATGCTCACCCCTTCAAGCGTCAAGCGCAGCAGGTTGGTCGGATCCGGCCCGGTGACCGCCGAGTTCAATGACAACTCCGGCCGCAGCACATTGGGTAGGCCCGGCGGGTTGTAGTGGCAGCCGGCGCAGCTGTTCTTGAAGATCACCTCGCCGCGCTTTTCTTCGGCGGTGGCGCTTGCAGGCAACATGCCATTGCGCGCCATCAGGGTGGCGACTTCCTGCGCAGACGGATCGACCGGGTTGCCCGAAAGATCGGCGAAATACACCGCCATCGCGCGGATATCCTGATCCGGCAGCCGGTTCAACCCCTCGATAACATGGCCCATGGATCCGCCGGCCACGCCGTGCAACGGCGAACCGCCATCGCGCAGATAGGCATAGAGCTCGTTCGCCGACCAAGGCAACGCGGCATCGCCCTTGCCCTTGAGTGACGGCGCATACCAGTTATCGACCAGCGCGCCGGAGAAATGCGCCGCCCCGGTCTTTTCCGCTCCCAGAATGTTGCGCGGCGTGTGGCAGGCGGTGCAATGGCCCAGACCTTCGGCAAGATACGCACCGCGGTTCCATTCGGCGCTCTTGCCGGGATCGGACTGCATTGGCGTGGGCGCGAAGAACAGGAGTTTCCAGCCGGCCTGGAACAGGCGGACGTTGAGCGGGAAGGGGATGGTGCTTTTCGGTTCTTCCATCTTCACCGGCTTGCGCGTCATGAAATACGCATATAGCGCCGTCACGTCCGCATCGGTGATGTTTTTATATGAGGTATAGGGCAAGCCGGGGAACAGATGCGCGCCATCGCGCGCCAGACCCAGGCGCAGGGCGCGTGCGAAGGCCTGTTCCGACCAACCGCCAATGCCGGTTTCGACATCCGGGGTGATATTGGTGACATAGAGCGTGCCGAAAGGCGTGTGCATGCCACGTCCCCCCGCATAATCCGGCCCGCCCTTCAGTGTATGGCAACTGGCACAGTTACCGGCGCCGGCGAGAACGCGCCCCTTTTCCACCAGCTCGGCGGCGAAACTTTCCGGCTTCGGCGGCTCGATCTTTGCGATTTCGGGATGCCACGCATAGACCAGAAACGCGCCCCCCACGAGCACGCCCAGTCCAAGCAATGACTGAATAATTCTCTTCATATGAGACTACTCAACCCGATAGGTTTCTGTACAAATGAAATCGCTGTCGCGTTCGCTGTCTTGATCTGCCCCGGAATCATACGCATGGATGCAGACCCGGTCACCGCAATATCTGCCATGCATTTGCCCATCGCGCCATAAATCGTCGAGAGGCACATTCAGCAATCGCGATTAATAGAAACAGGCCGCTTATTGTTGTCTTTACCATTCTACATTACAGATCTTCACGGGTGACGGATCCGTCGGGTGTGGCCACGCCGACGAGACGCTTACGCAGGCGCTGAAGCAGGCGTTGGCACTGGTCGACGTGCGCGAGCCTGTCGCATTTTTGCCGCCGCGCGCGGATAATGCCGGTTCGGAGGAGCAATCATGGGAATCACGGTTTGCCCTGTTACACCGGGTTTTGCGGCCGAGATCGGCGATATTGATCTGTCGCAGCCGGTGTCGGCCGCGGATTTCGCCGCGATTCAGCAGGCATTCTGGAAATATTCGGTGCTGATTTTTCCCGGCCAGAATCTGGCGCCGGAGCAGCACCTCGCCTTCGGTGCAATGTTCGGGCCGATCGAAAACGAGCGCACGCTCGATCCGAAGGCGACGCCGACACGCTATACCGGTGCATTTTCCGATATTTCGAATCTGACAGCAGATGGCAAGATCTGGGGTGAGAGCAGCCGCCAGCGCATGTACAAGGCCGGCAACAAGCTGTGGCACACCGACAGCTCGTTCAAGTTTCTGCCGAGCCTTTGCTCGCTGCTGTATTCGACGATGATCGCGCCAATCGGCGGGCATACCGAGTTTGCCGACCAGCGTGCCGCCTACGATGCGCTGCCCGCAGCGATGAAGAAAAAACTCGACGGGCTGGTGGTCGAGCACTGGATAGCCACTTCGCGCCGGCGCAGCGGATTTTCCGAATTCACCGAAGAAGAAAAGAAACGTCTGCCGCCGGTGCCGCAGATGCTGGTGCGCACGATTCCGCAGAACGGCCGCAAGTCGCTGTACGTCGCCTCGCATGCCGGGCCGGTATACGGCATGTCCGATGCTGAAGGCCGCGCCTTGATCGACGGGTTGATCGCGCATGTGACGCAACGCCAGTTTGTCTATACGCACCGCTGGCGCGCCAATGAACTCATCATGTGGGACAACCGCTGCACTATGCACCGCGGCACCGACTTCGACGATTTGCGCTGGGTGCGCGATATGCGCCGAGTCACCGTCAGCGATGTCGCCAACAGCTGCGAGCAGGAAGGCGTGCCGCTGCCGGCAGAGGCGGCGGCGCAGCGCAGCGCGCTGGCCGCGCACTAAGGCGCCGCGCGGCTATTCAGGTTGTACGCCGGCGGCCTTGATGACGCGGCCCCAGCGTTCGATTTCCGTTTTGATATAAGCGCCGAATTCTTCCGGCGTGCTGCCGAGCGCTTCTATGCCGTCGGCGGCAAAGCGCGCTTTGACTTCGGGCCGCTGCAGCATCTTCATCAATTCTGTGTTCAATCGCACGATAATGTCGCGCGGCGTTTTTGCTGGCGCCAGCGGCCCGAACCAGGTCGAGGATTCGTAGCCCGGCACACCGGCTTCGGCGATCGTCGGCAGATCCGGCATCAACGGCAGGCGTTTGACCGAGCCGACGGCGAGCCCGCGCAACCGCCCCGATTGCACATGCGGATACAGCGGCGGCACACCGGTGATGGTGAGCGATGTTTGCCCGGCGATGACGTCGGTGACCAGCGGGCCGGTGCCTTTGTAGGGAATCGCCGTGATGTCGGTTTTGCTCAACAGCTTGAAATATTCGGTCGCCAGATGCGATGCGCTACCGTTGCCCGAAGAGCCGTAGTTTAATTTGCCGGGATTCGCGCGCGCGAGCGCGACAAGCTCCTTGACCGATTTCGCCGGCAACGACGGATGCACGACCAGCATATTCGGTACCATGGCGAAGAGCGCGATCGGTGCGAAGTCGCGCACCGGATCATAGGGCAGTTTTTTGTACATCGACGGGCCGAAGCCGAAAGTGCCGATGTGACCGAAAATCAGCGTGTAGCCGTCAGCGGGTGACTTGGCGACAAAATCGACACCAATGTTGCCGCCTGCGCCGGCGCGGTTTTCGATCACTACTTGCTGACCGAGAACTTCATCGAGTTTCTGGCCGATGATGCGCGCGATCGCATCGGTGCTGCCGCCCGGTGCAAACGGAACTACCAGCCGGATCGGTTTTGACGGATAGGCTTGCGCGGTCGCCAGCGCCGGCGTTAACGCCAGTGCGAGGGCAAACCAGTTTGCGGAATTATTGCGGCGCATTGCATTTCCTCGCGGTTCGCATGCGCTCGGCGTTATTCAACCGCGATGCTTGCGGTTTCGCTGTGGTTGAAACCATTGTCGCCGCGCCAGTTGAAAGTCAGCGTGCCGCTTTCTGTTGCTATTGTCGTAAACGAAAGAAAGGGATTCGCTGCGATCGACGGGTAGAGCGCCACGCGGCAGATTTCGACGCCGTTATAGCTGCAGCTGAAATCGGTAATGATGTCGCGCGGCAGCGGCACGCCGAGGTAGTTGCGGCGAAAACCGTTTTCCATGACATGGCTTACCAGCGTGCGGATCTCGATGATCTCGCCGCGCTTCGCGGTTTTTGGTACGTCGAGGCGCGCGACCGCCATCAGAGTTCCTCGAGGCAGGCGGCGAGCGTGACGATCACGAACGCGCTGTCCGACCAGTACGAGCCGTCGCTCAGGCGCGCAATCGCCACCACGTTCTCCGTATCGGCCAGCCGCACGCGTGTTGCAATCGCGGCACGTCCGGCGCGCGGTCCGATGTGAAAGCTGATCATTTCGGGCAGCGGATTTTTTTCGGTGAAGACGTGGATTTCGCTGACGTAATCAGTCGCGGTCATCGGGCTATCAACCGTCACGCCGAGCGGCACCAGATGGCCGTTCTCAACCAGCGGCGGCACGTTCAGCTTGACGCGGCCTTTGTTGATGACGGCGCCGCCGGTGACGCGCTTGATGATTTCCGGCATGTTGTTGAGCGGCGTGCGCGCAAGCTGCGCAAAAGCGCGCGGCGGCAGCACTGCTGCCGCCGCGAACCCGCCCGCTGCGGAAAGAAATCGCCGGCGCGCCTGCACTTACACCAGCGTGATGCCGTGGTTTTTCAGCGGCACGGAACGGTATCGTTTGCCGGTGGCGGCGGCAATCGCGTTGAGTACCGCGGGTGCGGCGACGCAAATCGTCGGCTCGCCGACGCCGCCCCAGAATCCGCCCGAGGGCATGACGATGGCTTCGATCTTCGGCATTTGCGCGATTTTCATCGAGTTATAGTTATGGAAGTTAGTCTGCTCGATGCGGCCGTTCTTGACCGTGCATTCCTGATAGAACAGCGCCGACAGGCCGTAGACGAAGGAGCCCGCTATCTGGCGTTCGATCTGCGCCGGATTGACGGCGTAACCCGGATCGGTGGCGCAAACGATGCGATGGACCTTAACCCGATTGCCGTCGGTGACTGATACTTCAGCGCAGGCGGCAACATAGCTGTTGTAGGCTTTCATTTGCGCAAGGCCTCGGAATACACCCTTTGCAGCGGGTTTGCCCCAATCGGCTTTTTCGGCGACGGCGTTGAGCACTGCCAGATGCTTTGGATTTTTTGTCATCAGCTTGCGGCGGAATTCGAGCGGATCCTGCCCCGCGGCGTGCGCAAGTTCATCCATGAAGCATTCCATGTAGATCGCGTTCTGATTGACATTGACGCCGCGCCAAAAGCCTGGCGGCACATGCGAATTGCGCATCGCATGATCCATCAGGAAGTTTGGAATCGCCGCGTAGCCGAATTCAAATTCACCGGAGGCGGCTACACCCTGAAACGTTGCCGGGTCCATGCCATTGACCAATGCTTCGGGACGTACCGAGTTCAAAATCGACTGCCCCGAAATGCGCATATGCAGACCGGTCAGATTGTTATTGGAGTCGAAGGCACCGGTAAGCTTGCATTGCGTCAATGGGTGATAGCGGCCCTGCGTCATGTCTTCTTCGCGCGTCCACATCAGCTTCACCGGCGTGCCGGGCATCTGTTTTGCAATCAATACCGCTTGCCGCACGAAATCATGAAAGGCGCCGCGCCGGCCGAAGCCGCCGCCCAGCATCAGTTTATAAACCTCGCATTTATCCGCGGGCAGGCCCGATGCAGCCAGTACCGCGGCGAATGCGGCTTCGCCGTTTTGCGTGCCGAGCCAGACTTCGCAGCGATCCGGCGTGTAACGTGCTGTCGCATTGAGCGGTTCCATTGCTGCGTGGTTGAGGTTAGGGTACGCGTAAACGGATTCCACTTTTTTGGTCGCCCCGGCGATCGCAGATTTGGCGTCGCCGTTCTTGTTGCCGACGAAAGCCTGTTCGGCGCCAAGGCCTTCCTTGAGTGCTGCTGCCAGCGTGGCGCTGGAGACTTTTGCGCTTTCGCCTTCGTCCCAGACGATGGGCAGTGCATCGAGCGCGGTCTTCGCCTGCCACCAGGTTTCGGCAATCACGGCGACGGCGCTGTCGCCGACCTGCACGACTTTGCGCACGCCTTTGCGGCCTTCGACTTTGGCGGCATCGAAGCTTTTGACCTTGCCGCCGAACACCGGGCATTCCTTGATAGTGGCGTTCAACATGCCCGGCAGTTTGAAATCAGCGCCGTAGATCTGCTTGCCGGTGAGTTTGTCCATCGTATCGAGACGGCGCATGCGCTTGCCGATGATCTTCCAGTCTTTCGGATCTTTCAGCGCAACGTCTTTCGGTATCGGCAGCCTGGATGCGGCTTCGGCAACCTTGCCGTAGGTGGTGGTGCGGCCCGACGGCGTGTGCGTGATGATGCTGTTGGCGGCCGCGCACTCGGCAGAGGGCACTTTCCATTCGTCGGCTGCAGCCTGAATCAACATGGTGCGCGCAGTGGCGCCGCCGCGGCGCACGTATTCGTGCGATTCGCGGATGCCGCGGCTGCCGCCGGTCGAGAAATCGCCCCAGGCGCGTTTGCGTGCGACGCTCTGGCCCGGCGTCGGATATTCGGTGCTGACCTTGGTCCAGTCGCATTCGAGTTCTTCGGTGACCATCTGCGAGAGGCCGGTCATCGTGCCCTGGCCCATTTCGCTGCGCGCCATGCGGATGATGACGCTGTCGTCCGGTTTTATCACGACCCACGCCGTAATTTCAGGCGTGGTTTCCGCTGCGCGCGCCAGGCGCGAAGCGAACGGCAGATTGAGTCCGAGGGCAAGGCCGCTGCCGACAGCGGCGGAACCGATGACGAAGGAACGGCGGCTCAGGTTAGGCATAGTGTTATTCATGTGTGCGCTCCTTAGGCGTTCGCGGCTGCGTGAATGGCTTCACGCACCTGCTGAAACGTGCCGCAACGGCAGATATTGGTGATCGCCGCGTTGATGTCGGCATCCGTCGGTTTCGGTTTTTTCGCCAGCAGCGCGGTGACCGCCATGATCATGCCCGACTGGCAATAGCCGCATTGCGGTACTTCGTTTTCGAGCCAGGCCTTTTGTACTTTGGTCAGTACGCCATCGGGCGCCAGGCCTTCGATGGTGGTTACCTTTTTCGCGCCGACTGCGCCGACCGGCATTGAGCAGGAGCGCACCGGTGCGCCGTTGATGTGCACCGTGCATGCGCCGCACTGGGCAACACCGCAACCATATTTGGTGCCGGTGAGGCCGATCTGTTCGCGGATCGCCCACAGCAGCGGCGTGCTCGGTTCGACATCGACATCGTAATTCTTACCGTTGACGTTCATTTTTGCCATGGCGTTTCCTCCTGGTCTTGGTGCTGTTTTAGCGGTCAAGCACAATTTGGTGAACTGGGCACCCGTTTGCGGGCTGGTTTTTGCAGGGCATTGTAGTCCTCAAAAACAGAATTCCGGTCGTTTTCCGGTGGTATTTCAACGATGGATGCGAATACTGACATGCGAAGCTGTGTTCGTCCCGGTGCGCACGTTTGCGCGAGTGGAGGAACGATGGATATGCCCCTATGGTACTGGCAGCTTTGTTTCGGTGCATTGACGATCGCACTGTTGCTTGTTTACGAAATCGATTGAACCGTTGCTGAATTCCCGCCGCCGCTAACGCACCGTTTTGCGCGCGAGCACCAGGTTGTCGAACACAAGGTTCAGCGACCAGATCCAGCGTGAACCCTCGAACAGTTCGGGAAAGTTCGTGTAACCCTTGACCGAAGTGACACCGATGTCCTCGTCGGTGTATTCGTAGGCGCGCGGCCATTTGCTGTCGTCGAACGAGGGCGCTGCCCAGTCCGGCGGAATCGGGTAGTGCACCGCGTAGCATTTGTCTTCGCAGCCCGGTGCCGGCGCATTTGGATGGATGCGCCCGAGCCTGGTGGTGTCGTGCACGTTGCCTTTCTCGATCACGTCGTTGGGGCTTTTCAGCGGCGCGATGTAGAACGCCTGCGCTTTCCACGAGCTGTCGGTCACCGTGCCGTCGGAAAAGCGCGCGACGAGTCCGCCGTCGCCCTGATAGAACTTGAATTTCTTGCCGAAATTGATTTCGGTGCCGAGGCCGAGATCTTCCTCCCAGTCGACCAGCTTGAACGCGTAGGTAAGCGGCCGCTTCGCCTTGAACTTGACGACGACCGAATTGAACGGGGTGTAGGGCACCGGATCGACCGCAACGAGCTTGCCGTTGACGTAGAACTCGAAGTAATTGTCGGCAACGATATAGCCGGTAATCACTTCGCCATCGGTGTCGATGACGGTTACCGGCACGTTGGTCGTGGACACCTCGCTGGTCTTTGATGGCGTGACGCCTGTGCAGTCGTTGTAGAGGTCGACGCCCTTCGGACCGGTCTGGAAGGCGGTTTCCGCCGGCACTGTCCATACCTTGCCATCCTGCGAGGTGATGGTGCCGACCGCGCTGATGCGATAGTTCTCGACCTTGGCCGGGCAGACGTAAATATTGTCGATGGTCTTGGTGGCCGGTCCTTGCGTTACCGAACGTCCGCCGGCGCCCTGCGCGGCGGCATTCGAGGCGAACAGCGTCATGCAGGCGGCGCATGAGGCCACAACAATTAATCCGGAAAAAGCAGCGGCGACGGACTGGCGCATCATGAACGGCTCCTTTGAGGTGGTGCGCCGGAGATTGTGTCGGCACTGCCTTTTTATTCGAATGGTGTGACCGAATCAGCTTAGCCGAGCGCAAATGGGGCGGCAAGCGCGGCGCGAGAAAACCGGCGGAAACGCAGTCGGTGCCTGGGTTGATTCTGAATTTCGTTCCAAGTAATTGATTTATATAGCTGGCGCTGCTTAAAAGCGGTTGGGAAAATGGCAAAAATAGTGTAGAATCGCGCCTCTTTCGATTTGAGCGGAGTTGCATCATGTCGCGCGTGTGCCAAATAACCGGCAAGAAGCCGCAGTACGGGAACCATGTTTCCCATGCCAATAACAAAACGAACCGCCGTTTTCTGCCGAACCTGCAGTCGCGCAAGTTCTGGGTCGAGAGCGAGAACCGCTGGGTGCGCATGCGCGTATCGGGCGCGGGTCTGCGCACCATCGACAAAAAAGGCATCGACGTCGTGATCGCTGAAATGCGCGCACGCGGCGAAGATATCTAAGGGGCCCGACCATGCGTGAAAAAATCAAACTTGAATCGAGCGCCGGTACCGGCCACTTTTACACGACGACCAAAAACAAGCGCACCACGCCGGACAAGATGGAAGTGAAGAAATTTGACCCGGTGGCACGCAAGCACGTCACTTACAAAGAGACCAAGATCAAGTAATCCGGATATGCGCTCGAAAAAAAGCCCGCTTTCGCGGGCTTTTTTATCGGCGGCTGTTTGCCGTCAGCGCCGTAATCAGGTACGTGCCAGCTTGTAACGGCGCAGGTGCTGTGAAAATTCCTGCAGTGCCTCGATGCCGCTGGTTTCCGCGCGGCGGCACCATTCTTCAAGCTCATGCACAAGCTGTTCCTTGGTCGCCGAAGAACGTTGCCACAGCGCGGTAAGTTCCTCGCGCATCGAATAGACCGTTTCGAGTTTCTTGCTTTTGCTGAGCATTTCATTGACGCGCTCACGGTCGAATGCCGACAGTTTGCGCGCATCGCTGTCGAGCAGGCGGCGCACCGATTTGCGGTCGACGCGCACGGCGTGCGCAGCGCGTATGTGGGTCAGCTCTTCCGCGCAGGTTTGTTGAAGCGAGCGCGCGTATTTGGTCAGCACCTCATAGCGACTGAGCACGATCGCCTGCAGGGTGTCTTCGTCGCACGAGGTCTTGTCTGCAGCGAGGGTGAGTTTCGGCGCAATTTTCTTGACGTGCGCGAGGCCGGCGATTTCCATCAGGCGGATGTACATCCAGCCGATGTCGAACTCCCACCATTTGTTCGACAGCTGCGCCGACGACGGGTAGGCATGATGGTTGTTGTGCAGTTCTTCGCCGCCGATCAGGATGCCCCAGGGCAAGATGTTGCGGCTGGCGTCTTCAGCCTGGAAATTGCGGTAGCCCCAGTAGTGGCCGACGCCGTTGATGATGCCAGCGGCAAAAATCGGGATCCACATCATCTGGATCGCCCAGATCGTGATGCCGATGAAGCCGAACAGCACAAAGTTGATGATCAGCATCGAGGCGATGCCGGCCACCGAGTGCCCGGTGTAGACGTTGCGTTCCATCCAGTCGTCAGGCGTGCCCTGGCCGAATTTTTCAATCGTCTCGGCGTTCTTGGCTTCGAGCTTGTAGAGGTCGGCGCCTTCCCACATGATTTTGTTGATGCCCATGATCTGCGGGCTGTGCGGATCGGCCTCGGTTTCGCAGCGCGCGTGGTGCTTGCGGTGTATTGCCGTCCATTCCTTGGTGACCATACCCGTGGTAATCCACAGCCAGAAGCGGAAAAAGTGGCTGACGACCGGATGCAGGTCGACGCCGCGATGCGCTGAATGGCGATGCAGATAGATGGTGACCGAGGCGATGGTGATATGGGTCAAGCCCAGCGTCACCGCGATAAAGCCCCACAGGGAAAGATCAAATATGCCTGAAAACATGGAGGATTCCGAGACAGAGAATTGGCGGCAGTGTAGCGAACTATCGATACCCTGCAAAGGCTTTTTTTGGTGGAATTGCGCACCCGCAATTCAGTGCCGCCCCAGTTGTTCAAGTTATTGTATGTTAATGATAAACAAGCAATGTCCTTATGCGCCGGCGGGGCCGCCGCCGAGCAGTCGCACTTCACGCTGCGGGCAGGCGATTTCGATGCCCTGCGCCTTGAATTCACGCCAGATCGCGTAGTAGATATCGGAACGCAGCGCTGCGCCACCGAGTTCCGGGTCGCGGATCCACACGCCGAGTTCGAGGTTGATGCCGCCGTCGGCAAAGGCGACGATGCTGACGCGCGGTTCCGGCGATTGCTGCGCGCGCGGATGGGCGCGTGCTGCCTCCAGCAGCACGTGCGTAGCGGCATCGGGATCGCTGCGATAACTGATTTGAACGGGGATAGCCACGCAGACACGCGTGTCGCTGTACGAATGGTTGATGACGGTTGAGGTGATGACAGATTCATTCGGAATCAGCGCTTCGGTGCCGTCGCCGCCGCGCACGACCACGTAGCGCGCCGTCATTTTGTTGAGCTGGCCGGTATTTTTTTCGATTGTTACCACGTCGCCGATTTTTACCGAATGGTCGAGCAGAATGATGAAGCCGCTGATGTAGTTGCTGGCGATTTTCTGCAAGCCGAAACCGATGCCGACGCCGAGTGCGCCGCCGAACACCGACAATGCAGTAAGGTCGATGCCGACGGCCGGCAGCACCATGAACAGGGCGAACAGCACCAGCACTGGCCGCAGCAGCTTGGCGAGCATCACGCGCAGCGTCATCTGCATGCGCTGCGCCGCCATTACCTGCTCTTCGATAAGCCGGCTGATCCACAGCGTCAAAAGCAGCGTGAAGACGATCAAGGCTGCCGCCTGGCCGACCGCGAGCAGGGATATTTTCTGTTTGCCGACGTGAAAACTGACGTCGTCAAAAAACGCGATGATGCCCGGCGCCAGCCCGAGCACATAGAGCGCAAAGCCGCCCCATATCAGCCAGCTGATTGTGCGCTCGAAAACCGAGGTGGCGCCGCCGGCGGGATAGACGAGGCGCAGCATGTAAGCGAAGGCGCGGCTGATCGCCAGTGTGGTCAGCAGGGGCACCGCGATATTCAGCATGCTGACGCCCTGGTATCCATTCAGCAACCAGCGCGCAATCAGCACCAGCAGTCCTGCGCACAACGGAAAGGCCATGCGGCGCAGCAGCCCGGCGCCGCCGCGATCGGCGGCGGCAACGCTCATGTGCCGGCGCGCGTAGCGGGTAAACGCGGCTGCAAGCGCGAGACAGAGCAACAGCGCTGCAGCCTGCCAGACGAACTGCACATCGTGCAGTTCCTGCCAGAATTTTTGCGCCAGTGATTCGAACGTGAGTGGCAAGTGCGATCCGTCAGCGGCCAAAAAAATTATTTTAGCACGCGAAAATTCCGTTTCAGCGGCGCGCCGAGCCGTGTGTGTAATGCCGGCGCCAGTTGTTGTAATAGGCGTCACACAGCGGCGGATTGCCGCGCAGGATCAGCGCGTTCTCGGCATTGCGCTGCTGTGCTGCATTGGTGAAGTTGTAGCTGCCGGTGATCACCATGCATTGTGCGAGGCCGGCGTCGATTACCATGGTTTTATTGTGTGCGGCGGCGTGTTTATGATCGTAACGCAGAGGTACTTTGCCGCGGGCGAGATCGTGCAGCACGCCGGGTTCGCTGCGTGCCTGTTCCGCATCGACCAGCACCGCGACGTCGACGCCGCGCCGCTGCGCGCGCACCAGCGCGTCAGCAATGCGGCGATGCGTAAAGCTGTAGGCCTGCACGAGTATCTGCTGTTGCGCATCGTCGATTGCGCTGATGATCATGGCGTCGACAGGGTCGCCCGGTGTGAACGCATATTGCACGGTGCCGGTCGCGGCGAGCGGCGCCGCCTGCAGCGCCATGGCGGGTGCGCAGGCCAGTGACAGGCAGATTATTCGCACAGTAAACATGTGCAGTCCAACGGCTGTGTGTGCCTGCCCGTTGACCTGCTGCAGCAAAGCAAAGCGTTCAGACCGCGTTGCGCTCCATCACGGCGGCAAAAAAGCCATCGCAGCCCTGGTGATGCGGTGAGAGCTCGAGAAATTCGCCGGTATCCAGATCAATGTGTTGCTGACGCAGCACTTCGGATGCCGGCAGGAGCTTGAACGAAGGGTGTGCGGCGAGAAAATCGGCGACGACATCGCGGTTTTCCATGCGCAAAAAACTGCAGGTCGCGTAGACGAGGCGGCCGCCGGGCTTCACCAGGGTCGCCGCGGCGGCAAGAATCGAGCGCTGCTTGACCGAGAGTTCGGCGACACCCTGCGCGCTTTGTCGCCACTTCAGATCGGGATTGCGCCGCAGCGTACCGAAACCGCTGCATGGTGCATCAACCAGCACGCGGTCGATTTTGCGCGCGAGCCGCCGCACGCGCGGGTCGTTTTCCGAATCAATCAGCTGCGGATGCACGTTCGAGAGTTGCGAACGACGCAGCCGCGGCGTGAGTTTGTTCAACCGGCTTTCCGAAATATCGAAGGCGTAAAGCCGTCCGGCCGATTGCATCAGCGCGCCGAGCAACAGCGTCTTGCCGCCTGCGCCGGCGCAGAAATCGACCACCATCTCGCGGCGTTTCGGTGCGAGCAGATAACACAACAGCTGGCTGCCCTGATCCTGCACTTCGACTTTGCCGGAAGTGAACAGCGCATGGCGGTTGAGCGCGGGTTTGCCGGCGAGGCGCACGCCGAGCGGTGATAGTGGAGTCGCGGCCGCTGCGACGCCGTCGGTCGCGAACGTTTGCAAAACTTCTTCGCGATTCGACAGCAGCGGGTTGACGCGCAGATCAAGCGGTGCGGCTTGTTGCAGGGCGCGCCCGAGTGCCAGAATTTCCTCTTCGTTCATTTGCGCCGTCAGCATGTCGACCAGCCACGGCGGCAGTTCGGCATTGACCGAGAGGGGCGCAACCTGCTCGCGCGGCGTCTTCAATGCCATCGCCCATTCGGCGTCGGCGCCGAACAGGGGTTCCAACTGGCGCAGGCTCACCCCTTCAACGCGATGCAGATAGGCGAGCAGCAGGCGGCGCGGTGACTCCGCACCGGTGTGAAACTCAAGACCGTAGCGCCGCCGCAGCAGCGCGAAAACAGTGTCGGCGATGAAGGCGCGGTCCTGCTGGCCGAAATGCGGATTGGCGCGGAAAAAGCGCGACAGCACGGCATCAGCCGGTTGCGTCATCGGCAGTATCTGCGTGAGCGCGTCGGCGGCTGCCGCGAATTGCGCAGTTGTAATCTTCATTCTTCGCTCACCCTGAT
>JANYDY010000062.1 GCA_025363435.1 Betaproteobacteria bacterium | reverse complement strand
TTGCCGCTCGACGGCATCAATTCACACCCGTATTACACGGTCAAGGATCTGCTCGGCGTGGTGGTGTTCCTGATGGTCTTTACCATCATCATGTTCTTCCTGCCGGAGGGCGGCGGTTATTTCCTCGAGTACAACAACTTCATTCCGGCCGATCCTTTGAAGACGCCGCCGCACATCGCGCCGGTCTGGTACTTCACGCCGTTCTATTCGATCCTGCGTGCGGTGCCGCCGATCGGCATAGACTGGCTTGGTATTGCGCCGTCGCAGTTTCCGGGTGTTGCGGCGATGGGGTTATCGACACTGATATTTTTCCTGCTGCCCTGGCTCGACCGCAGCCCGGTCAAGTCGATCCGCTACAAAGGGCCATTGTTCCGCGCCGCACTGACGATTTTTGTCGTCGTCTTCCTGCTGCTCGGCTACCTCGGCACCGAACCGACCAACGTCTGGGGCCAGTTCGGCGGCTGGCTCGGCAATGCCGACCGCGCGACGGTGGTGGCGCGTATCGGCACCATCATCTATTTCCTGTTCTTTGTTCTGATGCCGTGGTACTCGAAGATCGATAAATGCAAACCCGTGCCGGAGAGAGTCACATGGTAAGCGCATCGTTGTTTCGTTTTCTTCGCGTGGCGGCGTTTTCTTCGCTGCTGCTGCCGCTTGCGGTGCAGGCCAACGAAGGCATGCGCCTGCAGACCGCGCCGATCAATTCGCATGACGTCGCATCGTTGCAGAACGGCGCCAAGGTTTTCGTCAACTATTGCCTGAACTGCCACAGCGCCGGTTATATGCGTTACAACCGCCTGCAGGATCTGGGGCTCACCGAGCAGCAGATCCGCGACAACCTGATTTTCACCGGCGTCAAAGTCGGCGAATTGATGACGGTGGCGATGAGCAAAAAGGACGCCAAGGAATGGTTTGGCGCGCCACCGCCCGATCTGACGGTAATCACGCGCTCACGCAGTTCCGGCGCCGGCAGCGGCGCCGACTGGGTCTATAACTATCTGCGCGGTTTTTATCGCGACGATGCGCGCCCGACCGGCTGGAACAATCTGGTGTTCGAAAACGTCGGCATGCCGCACGTGCTCTGGCAGTTGTCGGGCCAGAACGCGCTCGATAAAAAAGAATTCGAGCACCATGAAGCAGCAACGGCGGCGCTGATTGCCGCAAAAACCCTGTCGCGCCTTGACGAAGTTCGCGAGAGCGGCAAGGACGGCAAGCTGATGACGCGCTTTGTGTTGAGCAGTATCGTGCCGGGCAGCGGCACGATGTCGACCGGCGAGTATGACCGCACGGTGGTCGATCTGGTGAACTACCTGAACTACATGGGCGAGCCGGCACGCTTCACGCGCCGGCAGACCGGCATCTATGCGCTGCTGGTGCTGTTCGTGCTGTTCGGGTTTGCATTTGCGCTGAAGAAGGCCTACTGGAAAGACGTGCACAAATCTGCGTAGCGGCGCGTGCGGCAGGCGGTGCGAGCCGCCGCCGTCACCGCGCCTTTTTTCGACCCACAATGACTACGCGATAATTCAAGGCGCCCCATCATGATGACTTTGTACTCAGGTACGACCTGTCCTTTCAGCCAGCGCTGCCGCAACGTGCTTTATGAAAAGGGCATGGACTTCCAGATCGTCGACGTCGATCTGCACAACAAACCCGAAGATCTGGCGGTGATGAATCCGTACAACCAGGTGCCGGTGCTGGTTGAGCGCGATTTGATTCTCTATGAATCGAACATCATCAATGAATACATCGACGACCGCTTTCCGCACCCGCAATTGATGCCGGCCGATCCGGTGATGCGCGCGCGCGCGCGGCTGTTCCTGTTCCGCTTCGAGCGCGAATTGTTTGCCCACGTCGAGACGCTCGAAAAAGGCAACCAGCGCAACGCCGACAAGGCGCGCGCGGCGATCCGCGACGGCCTGACGCAGATCGCGCCGGTTTTCGCCAAGCAGAAACACATGCTGGGCGAAGACTTTTCGATGCTCGACGTCGCCATTGTGCCGCTGCTGTGGCGCCTCGATTTTTACGACATTCAGCTGCCGAAAACGGCCGCACCGCTGATGAAATACGCCGAGCGGTTGTTCAGCCGCCCGGCCTATATCGATTCGCTGACCGCCTCCGAAAAGGTCATGCGCAAGTAAGCGTGCCGTTATGAGCAGGGAGCGATCGACCAAGCCGTACCTGATACGCGCGATCTTCGAATGGTGCACCGACAGCGGCCTGACGCCCTACCTGTCGGTCAGGGTCGATTCGCAAACGCGCGTGCCGCTCGAGTACGTGAAGAACGGCGAGATCGTGCTTAACATCAGCCCGGACGCCACCAATCACCTGACTATCGGTGAAGACGTCGTGCAGTTTTCGGCGCGCTTCAACGGTGTATCGCGCGAATGCTCGATTCCGCTGCCGGCAGTCATCGGTATCTCGGCGCGCGAAAATAATCAGGGCCTGTTTTTCCCGCCGGAGCCGGCGGAATCGGCCGACGCGGCGACAACGCCGGAACCGGAACCCACGCTAACCCCGCCGGCTGGCGGCGGCAAACCCAGGCTGCAAATCGTCAAATAGCCCTGCGGCGGCCGCCTGCGCGCTTTACGCAGCGAAATCAGCGGAAGGAACCGGCATGACTGCAAGCAATAAAACAGGCGCAGCGGCGGCGACCATGCGCTACACGGTATTGCCCGAGCGTTTGCCGCCGATACCGCTGGAGCAATTAAACGATGCGCAGAAAAAAGTCGCGGCCGAATTGTCGGCGTCACGCGGCTCGGTGCGCGGACCTTTCGGCGCAATGTTGCGCAGCCCCGAACTGGCCGACTGCATGCAAAACGTCGGCAAGTACGTGCGTTTCAAGTGCGCGCTTGATAAACGTATCAATCGCCTTGCCGGCATGCTGGCGACCCGTCACTGGAGCAACCAGTACGAGTGGAACGGCCATGTACCTTATGCGCTGGAAGCGGGTTTGCAGCAGTCAACAATAGACGCCATCGCCGAAGGCCGCCGGCCGGCGCGCATGGCCGACGACGAGGCAGTGACCTATGACTTTGTCACTGAACTGTATGCCAACAAAAGTGTCAGCGATGCGACTTATGCACGCGCGGTGGCGCAGTTCGGCGAAGGCGGTGTGATCGATCTGCTGGGTGTGGTCGGTTATTACGCCACCAACGCAATGATCATGAACGTCGCGCGCACCGCGGTGCCCGGCGGCAAGGCGATGCCGCTGATTCCGTTACCGCAGCAATTGGCGCCGCTGGATTAATATCTGATCGGCAGCGCGATCGACGTTTATTTACCCGATTGCGGCAGCGGCCAACCCAGCCATTCGCACAGCCCGCGTCCCATGATCCATTCTTTGTCCTGCTCAGTCAGCCACGGCAGTTCTTCTGTAAACAAGGTAACTGCCTGACGGTAGCTGCAGGGCAGGCGCGAGAAATCCGTACCCCAAAATATGCGTTGCGGCCCGAAGGCATCGTAGACGCGGCGCAGATGCGGTTGCAGATCGCGATAGGGATAGGATTCCACCGAATAACTCGGCATGCCGGAGGCTTTCACCGCGAGGTTCTGGTATTTCGCTAGCGCCAGCAGATGGTCGAGTCCGGCAAAGGAGACCTCGCCGCGCGTTTTAGTCGGAATCGACAGATGATCCATGGCGAAGCGCAGGCCGGGATGCCGTGCGATTATCGGTTCGAGTATATGCAGCAGTTTATGCGGCACCAGCACCATCAGCGGCACGCCGGCGCGTTCGGCGGCTGGCCAGAAATTGTCGAGTTTGCCGTTGGTCAACAGCGGCAACTGCCACTCGGTGTGAAAAGTCAGGCGTATGCCCAGCATGCCCGATTGCTTGCGCCAGCCGGCCAGTTGTTCAATGGCGCCGGGTTTTTCCGGATCAAGACGGCCCATCACGGCAAAGCGGTCGGGATGCGCGGCGGCCGCGGCGAGCCCGAGATCGTTGCGTTCGCCTTCCCAGCCGGGTGGCACGATGATCACGCGGTTGACCCCGGCCTCATTCATCGCGGCGAGTAGTTCGTCAGCGCCCAACGCGGTTGTGCGGTGCGGGGCCTGGCGTTTCGGCCATGGGCGCTCAGGTGTATCCGCCCCCCAGATATGAACTTGTGCGTCGGCGATCAGCATGGGTTGGTTATTCCGGAAAAAGTATAAGTCATCGCAGCAGCTCCCTCACCCCGCCCTGGAGGGAGAGGGCGAGAACAGCCCAGATTCGCTGATGCGAATCTGGGAAATATTATTATTCCACGTGCATGCCGGTGGCCTTGACCAGCCGGGCGAATTTCGCAATCTGGTTGCGGATATAAACATCGAATTCCTGCGGCGTGCTGCCGACCAGTTCAAGGCCCTGCGCCGCGGCCTGCTCGCGGGCATCGTGATTTTTCGCCATCTTGGCGAGTTCACCGCTCATGCGCGCAACGACGGCAGCCGGCGTACCGGCCGGCGCCAGTACGCCGTGCCAGGTACCGATGTCGTAGCCGGGTAGCGTTTCGGCGACGGTCGGCACATCGGGCAGTCGCGTGGCGCGGCGCGGGCCGCCGAGTGCGATGACGCGCAGGCGGCCCGAATTAATCAGCGGCAAAGCTGCCGGCATGGTGACGAAACTAACCTGCACTTCATTGGCGATCAGTGCGTTGAGATTTTCCGCCGTGCCTTTGTACGGCACGCGCACGATATCAATGCCCGCCATCAGCTTCAAGAGTTCGCTGCCGATATGCGCGGACGAACCGTTGGTGCCCGAAGCGTAATTGAGCTTGCCCGGATTGGCCTTCGCGTAATCGATCAGTTCGCGCATGGTTTTCACCGGCACCGCAGGATTTACCATCAGCAGGCTGTGCGTCAACGCGACCAGACTGACCGAGGCAAAATCCTTCAACGGATCGTAGGGCAGTTTGGGATGCAGGCTGGGCTGCACGGCGTGGCTCGTATTCGCCATCAGTATGGTGTAGCCATCGGGGCGGGCTTTTGCCGTCAGATCGGATGCAATCAGTCCGCCGCCGCCGGGGCGGTTGTCGAGCACCACCGGTTGCCCCAGTCCTTCGCCCAGTGCGCGGCCGACCGCGCGCGCGACCATGTCGGTGCTGCCGCCCGCCGATGAAATGACGATCATGCGGATGGGTTTTTCGGGAAAGGTCGCGGCTGCGCAGGTGCCGAAAAGAAATGCGCCGGCAATGCCTGCGGCAAAGCGGCGCGGAGGGAAAAATAAAATCATGAAAATACCGGCAAGAAGGACGTTCAATAGCGGACTGGAGGCGCAACGATACGATGCAGCGACTTCGATGTAAAGAGCGCGCCGCCATCCCGGATCGCTGTGCGAACGCCGCGCCGCGGCGTGAACGCGGATGCTAAAATCACCGCTCGGGTGATCGTTGCACAAGCTACAGGCCGAATAATCGCATCCGCGCTATGCGCGCAAACCAACTGCCGGCAACCCTACCATGTTGATATTGTCGAATGAAGACGCCGAAGCACTGTTGACGATGGGCGACTGCATCGCCGCGCTCGAACACGACTTCCGCGAACTCGCGCACGGGCGCGCCGCCAATGCAACGCGCGCCGATGTGGTGACCACAACGTCGCGGCCGGACACCGTGTATTCGCTGAAATTGATGGGTGCCGTAGTGCAGGCCACCGGCGTCGGCGTGGTGCGCCTGAATTCCGATATCCTGTCATTTGCCAACAAACGTCAGGTCAAGTTACCGCTGGCGCCGGGCAATCGTTACACCGGGCTGGTGTTGCTGTTCAGCATAGAGACCGGTGAGCCGCTGGCAATTTTTCCCGACGGCATATTGCAACGCATGCGCGTCGGCGCTACCTCGGCGCTCGGCGCCAAATACCTGGCGCGCAGCGACGCCAATACTGTCGCCGTGATCGGCGCTGGCTGGCAGGCCGGTGGCCACGTGATGGCGATTGCCGCCTTGCGCAAGCTTGACGAAATCCGCGTCTACAGCCCGACCGCTGACAAACGGGTCGCCTTTTGTCGCGAGATGGAAGAGATCACCGGCGTAAAAGTCCGCGGTGTGGCAACGCCGGAAGAAGCGGTGCGTGGCGCCGGTATCGTGTTGTGCGCGACCAATGCCTCCCAGCATGTGTTCAGCAAGAATTGGGTCGAGCCCGGCATGTACGTGTGCACCATTCGCGGTCCCGAACTTGAGCCCGGCGTGGTGCTTGATGCCGATATCGCCGCGGTCAACGACCGCACGGTGCATGAAAACGTCAGCGTTACGCAAGGCGTGGTGTTGCCGAAGAACCGGCATACGATCGCCGGTTTTGACGTGAAGACGGCGCCGACGCTGGCCGAGTTGATTGCCGGCAAAGCGCCGGGGCGCAGCAATGCGGCGCAGAAGACCGTGTTCGTTAATCTGCCCGGGCTCGGTCTGCAATTCGCCGCGGTCGGCGCTGCTCTCTACCGCAAAGCGCTGGCGGCGAAGCGCGGCCACGAATTGCCGACCGAATGGTTTACCGAAGACGTTGTGCCGTGAGAGGCGCGCAGGCATGAACGCACCGATTGCAAAAGAGCTGCCGTCCCACGGCTACACGATCACGCGGCCGGTGCGTGGCTCGACGATTGCGATGGAATTGACCTTCGTGCTGACGCGCGACGAAATTTACGTGCCGGTCGCGATCCGCAAGCCGCCCGGCAACGGGCCGTTTCCGCTGATCACCATGGGGCGTGGCGACGGCAAGGGCGGCGTGCCGCATCTTGAAGCGCAGGTCGATCTGCTTGCCTCGATGCAGGACGAAATGATCAAACGCGGCTATGTCATTGCCTATGTAAATTACCGCAACGAAGTGCCGCACCTCTACGAAAACATCCCGCGCGCGGAGAATCTGCCCGATGATGTCAGCGGCGGTGCGCGACGTACGCTGAAGTCGTCGCCGACGCTCGATTCCGACGATCTGATTGCGATTTTCGAATATCTGCGCACACTGCCCTATGTGAACCCGGATGCGATCGGCGCAATTGGCGTCAGCCACAGCGGCGAGATGATTTTGAAAGTCGCTGCCGAAATGAATTTTGGCGCCGGCGTGGCGATCGAAGGCGCCTCGCATGAATTCCTCAGCGTAGACACCGGACCTGCAGCGCCGCGCAAGGGCACCGAAATCCAGTACCAGGATATCGAGGTCGTGCGCAAAAACGCCGACAAGACACGCGCAATGGAACGTATCCGGCGCATCAATACGCCGATCCTGCATCTGGGCCGCGAGAAAGATCACCTGCAGGGTATTTTCAAGCTGGTCCACGAATGGATGCTGGAGGCCGGCAAGGACTCGACGTGGGCGTGCTTCGATCATCCGTCGCACGGCTATCCGTATATCTATCGCAAGCCCGACGGCTCATACCAGCCTGAAGCGATCCAGCAGCAGGCGTTCGACATTTTCATGGCGTTTTTTGACCGCCATTTGAAGGCGGCGCTGTGAGCCGGATTGAGAATGTCAGAACGGATCTTGCGGCAAAGCCCGCGACCTGGCTGATCACCGGTGTGGCCGGCTTCATCGGCTCCAATCTGCTTGAATCATTGCTGAAGCTCGGGCAAAAAGTCGTCGGGCTGGATAATTTTTTTACCGGCCACCGCGCGAATCTCGACGAGGTGCAGGCGCAGCTGACACCGGCGCAGTGGAAGAATTTCCGCTTTGTCGAAGGCGATATCCGCGCGCTGGAGGATTGCCGCAGCGCCTGCGCGGGCGCCGATTATGTATTGCACCACGCAGCCCTCGGCAGCGTGCCGCGCTCGATCGAGGATCCGATACTCACTAACGAATGCAACGTCACCGGGTTTCTCAATATGCTGGTGGCGGCGCGCGATGCCGGCGTCAAACGCTTTACCTATGCGGCGTCGAGTTCGACCTACGGCGACCATCCGGATCTGCCCAAGGTCGAGGAAAAAATCGGCAAACCGCTGTCGCCCTATGCGGTGACCAAGTACATGAACGAACTCTATGCCGACGTGTTTTCACGCTGCTACGGTTTGCAGACCGTCGGCCTGCGCTATTTCAACGTGTTCGGCCCGCGCCAGGATCCGAACGGCGCTTATGCAGCGGTGATTCCGCGCTGGGTCGCCGGTATGATCGCCGGCCAGCCGGTCGAAATTTATGGCGATGGCGCAACCTTTCGAGATTTTTGTTATATCGATAATGTCACGCAGGCCAATCTGCTGGCGGCGACCTGCGCCGGTCCCGAAGCGGTCAACCGCGTTTACAACGTCGCGCTCGGCGACCGTACCACGCTCAACGAACTCTTTGAAATGATACGTGTGCTGCTGGCGGAGCGTTTCGAACACCTGCAGTCGTGCAAACCGCAGTACCGCGATTTCCGCGGCGGTGATGTGCGTTATTCGCAGGCCGATATCGGCAAGGCGCGCAGCCTGCTCGGTTATGCGCCGACGCATCGCGTTGCCGACGGCATGCGCGCCGCCATCGACTGGTACGTTGCGCGCGCGGCCAAAGGCGGACGAGGGTGAGCGGCGATTTATCCATGCTGGTGAAAGCATCGACATGCAGACCGTTGCCGTAGTCGGCCTCGGCTATGTCGGGCTGCCGCTTGCCGTCGAATTCGGCAAGGCGGGGGCTACGATCGGTTACGACCGTTCGGCAGCGCGCATCGATGAACTCGCGCGCGGCCACGACCGCACCGGCGAACTGTCCAAAGAGGAAATCGCCGCGGCGCAGCAATTGCGTGTGACCGGCGACCCTGCGCTGCTGCATGAGGCCGACTACATTGTAGTGGCGGTACCGACGCCGGTTGACGCGGCACGCCAGCCGGATTTCGGTCCGCTGGTTTCCGCCAGCGAAATCGTCGGGCGTCATATGAAACGCGGCGCCATCGTCATTTACGAATCGACCGTTTACCCAGGCGCCACTGAGGAAGTGTGTGTGCCGATACTCGAGCAGCATTCGAAAATGCGCTGGCGCGAGGATTTTCACATCGGTTATTCGCCCGAGCGCATCAATCCCGGCGACCGCGAGCACACGCTGGCACGCATCATCAAAGTCGTCTCCGGCGACGATGCGGCGACACTTGAAAAGGTCGCTGCGCTTTATTCCACCATCGTCACGGCCGGCGTATTTCAGGCGTCGTCGATCCGCGTCGCCGAAGCAGCGAAGGTTATCGAGAATACGCAGCGCGATTTGAATATCGCGCTGATCAACGAACTGGCGATCCTGTTCGATCGTATGGGCCTCGACACGCAGGAGGTTTTGCAGGCCGCCGGCAGCAAATGGAATTTTCTGCCGTTCCGGCCCGGTCTCGTCGGCGGACATTGCATCGGCGTCGACCCGTACTACCTGACCTACAAGGCGGAAAAACTCGGTTATCACCCGCAGGTGATACTGGCCGGTCGCCGTATCAACGACGGCATGGGCCAATACATCGCCGACAAAACGATGGAACAGATTGCGGCCGGTGGGCGCGCCGTCAAAGGCGCACGTGTCAACGTGCTAGGGCTTACCTTCAAGGAAAACGTACCAGATCTGCGCAATTCCAAAGTGGCCGACGTGATCGCGGCGCTGCGGGCCGCCGACGTTGAAGTGCAGGTGCACGATCCACTTGCCGATGCGGACGACGCGCGGCATGAATACGACATCGAACTCACCGGCTGGGAGGCGTTGCCGCTGGCGGACGCGCTGATACTCGCAGTGCCGCATCGCCATTATCTGGACATGCCGCTGGCCGCGCTGACAGCCAAACTTGCCACCGGCGGTTGTGTCATAGATATCAAATCGGTGCTCGACCGCAGCGCGATCGAGCGGGCAGGCCTGCGCGTATGGCGCCTTTAACTGTGAGAAAATCGCCGCCACGCCGGGTTAGCTCAGTTGGTAGAGCAGCGGTTTTGTAAACCGAAGGTCGCGGGTTCGATCCCTGCACCCGGCACCACCCCCGGCCATTACGCGTAGGGCGGAGAAACCTGCGATAATGGCGCCCGCATAGAAGGCTTGCGGTCGCGCAGGCCTTTTTTTGATGATGCGGATTTATAAGGGCCTGCCGTTTTCACGGGAACCTCCGGCGAAGGCAGTGGTCGATAGTTGCGCGGCGCCTGAAATGCGCTTGCGCAACCCCAAACAAGCGAAAAAACGCGCGTCCCGGTTGCAACCGGTCGACGCGACGGAGGACACAATGATCAAAGTTGAAAATCTGGTGAAGACGTTTGGCGCCAAACGTGCCGTCGACGACGTCTCGTTTACGGTCGAGCGCGGCGAAGTGCTGGGCTTTCTCGGCCCCAACGGCGCCGGCAAATCCACCACCATGCGCATCATTACCGGCTTTTATCCGCCGACCTCGGGCCGCGTCACCGTCGGCGGTTTCGATATCGTTGAAAATCCGCTGCCGGCCAAGCGCCTGATCGGTTATCTGCCGGAAAATGCGCCGGGTTACGCCGACATGACGGTGTTCGGTTTCCTCGCCTTTGCCGCCGATCTGCGCGGCCTGACCGGGGACAGCAAGAAAAAAGCTATCCACAAAGCCGTCGAGACCTGCATGCTCGAAGGTGTTCTTTATCAAACCATCGACACGCTGTCCAAAGGTTACAAACACCGCACCTGTCTTGCGCAGTCGATCATTCACGACCCCGATATTCTGATTCTCGACGAGCCGACCGACGGACTCGACCCGAATCAGAAACACGAAGTGCGCGGCCTGATCAAGCGCATGGGCGAAAACAAGGCAATCGTTTTTTCGACGCACATACTTGAAGAAGTCGAAGCGGCGTGTTCGCGCGTCATCATCATCGACCGCGGCCGCGTGGTCGCCAACGGCACGCCGCAGGAATTGAAAGCGCGCGCCGAAACCGCCGGCGCGGTGCGCCTGTCGGTGCGCGGCGTTGCCGGTGCTGCGATTGCGGCAAAGCTGGCGAGCGTGACGGCGCGTGCCGAGATTATTTCCGAACACGGGGGGCTGGCAGTAGTGCGCGCTTATCCCAAAGAACGCGGCGGCAATGCCGCCTTCGTCGGCAGTGTCGCCGCGCTGGCGCAAAGCGAGCAATGGAAGCTCGACGAAATCCACGTTGAAGAGGGCCGTATGGACGATGTGTTCCGCAGCATCACATTGCCCGATACCGTACGGAGGGCTGCATAGTGAACTCGTGGAACAACGTCAAAGCCATCATGAAGCGCGAGCTCGGCGGCTATTTCACCTCGCCGGTTGCGTACGTATTCCTGGTTATCTTTCTACTGCTGACCGGATTTTTCACTTTTACCGTCGGCAATTTTTTCGAGCGCGGCGAAGCCTCGCTGGTGTCGTTTTTTACCTGGCACCCGTGGCTTTATTTGTTTCTGGTGCCGGCGGCCGGCATGCGCCTGTGGTCGGAGGAGCGCCGTCTCGGCACGCTTGAATTGCTGTTGACCATGCCGATCACCACCTGGCAGGCGATCGTCGGCAAATTTCTCGCTTCGTGGCTGTTCCTCGGCATCGCGCTGGCGCTGACTTTCCCGGTGTGGATCACGGTCAACTGGCTGGGCAGTCCCGACAACGGTGTGATCCTCGCCGGTTACGTCGGCAGCCTGATGCTGTCAGGTACTTATCTGGCGATCAGCTGCATGACCTCGGCGATGACGCGTAATCAGGTCATCAGCTTTATCGTTTCTGTAATGCTGTGCCTGTTCCTGATCCTTGCCGGCTTCACGCCGGTGACCGATCTGCTCGTGCGTTGGGCTAATCCGGCGGTGGTGCAGACCATCGCCTCGTTCAGCGTGATGACGCATTTTGAAAGTTTCCAGCGCGGCGTGATCGATTTGCGCGACGTTATGTTTTTTGCCTCGGTAATGGGCTTCGCACTGTTTACGACAGGCATCGTCATCCGCGGCCATCGCGCAGGATAGGAACAGATCATGAACAAAAAACATCTCGAACATCTGTTTTATTCGGCCGGCGGCGTCGTCGCACTCGTGGTCATTCTGATTGCAGCCAATTTCATCATCAGCTCGCTGAATCTGCGCGCCGACCTGACGCAGGGCAGCGTTTACACGCTGTCGCCCGGCACCAAGGCGATCCTCGGCAAGCTCGAAGCGCCGGTCAAAATCCGCTATTACTATTCGCAGGGCAATAGCGCGTTGCCGGTCGGTTTAAAAACATTCGCCAAGCGCGTTGAAGACCTGCTTGGTGAATTCGCGCGCGCCGGCGGCGGCAAGGTTGTGATCGAACGGCTCAACCCCGAACCAGATTCCGACGCCGAAGAATCGGCAACGCTCGACGGCATCGAGGGTCAACTCACCAACAACCAGGAAAAATTCTACCTCGGCCTCTCGGTCGGTTTCCTCGATCAAAAGGCCGCGCTGCCGGTGCTCGCCCCCGATCGCGAACAACTGCTCGAATACGACATCACGCGCGCGATCACGCGCGTCGCTTCGACTACGAAACCGGTGATCGGCGTGATGAGCGGGCTGCCGGTGTTGGGCCAGCCGCTGAACCCGATGAAAAAGCAGCAGCCCACCGAGCCGTGGACGCTGATGACCGAATTGCAGAATCTTTTCACGGTCAAAAAAATCGAGCTCAACGTCGACAAGATTCCGGACGAAATCAAGGTCCTGCTGGTGATCCATCCGCGTGACATCCAGGAAACCACCGAATTTGCGATCGACCAGTTCGTGCTGCGCGGCGGCAAGTTGATCGCTTTCATGGATTCCTTCGCCTACTTCGACCAGCAGCCCGACATGCAGAATCCGCTCGGCGGTACCGCGGCCGGGCAGTCGACTTTCTATCGCCTGCTCAAGCATTGGGGCTATGGCATGGAGATGGGCAAGGTCGCCGCCGATCTGACGTACGCCAGCGGCGCCGGCCCGCGCATCCTGCCAACGCTGCTGTCGCTGCCGCAGGACGCATTGAACAAAGACGACGTGGTGACCAGCCGCGTCGGCACGCTGCTGGTGCCGTTCGCCAGTATATTCACCGGCAAACCCGCTGAAGGATTGACGCAGACTACACTGGTGCAGACCTCGCCCAACGTCATGCTGGCTGATCTGATCATCGCCACGTTGTCGGGCGAGCCATCGACGCGCGGCTTCCAGCCCAATGGCACGCCGTACCCGATTGCGATCCGCGTCTCCGGTAAATTCAAGACGGCTTTCCCCGAAGGCAAACCGAAACCGTACGAGCCGCCGCGCGATCCGAAAAAAGCCGACGCCAAAGCCGATGAAGCAAAACCCGATACGTCGCTGAAAGAAGCCGCTGCGGACAATTCTGTGGTGCTGGTGTCCGACGTCGACATGCTGACCGACAACGCGGCGGTGGAAGTGCAGGAAGTGTTCGGCCAGAAGGTGATCGTGCCGCGCAACGGCAATCTGAATTTTGCGCAGAGTCTGGTTGAGCAGGTCGCCGGCGATTTCGATCTGACCGGCTTGCGCAGTCGCGCCGCATTTACGCGTCCGCTGACGGTGATCCAGCAGATGGAATCGCGTGCGCAACAGAACTACCTCGGCAAGATCAAGGAACTTGAAGACACGCTGCAGCAGACGCAGGAAAAACTGACGGCGCTGCAAAAGCAGCGCGGCGGTGCGCAGAGTTCGATCCTGACGCCGGAGCAGCAGACCGAAGTCGATAACTTCCGCAAGAAGACGACTGCGACCAAACACGATCTGAAAGAATTGCGCAAAAATCTGCGCGAGGAAAGCGAGACCCTGCAGTTCTGGACCAAGCTGATCAATATCGGTTCGGTGCCGCTGCTGGTGGTCATCCTCGGTGTGGTGCTGGCGCTGCTGCGCAGACGGAAAGTGGCCGCCAAATGAACCGCAAATCCTTTCTTGTTCTGCTCGGCCTGGTTGCCGTGCTCGGCGGCGCCGGCCTCATGTTGTTCTGGAACGATCTCAGCGCCTGGCGCAAGTCGGATGCCAAGATCGGCTCGAAACTGTTCGAGAAACTCGCCGTCAGCGACATCGCGCAAATCCAGCTGACCGACGGCAAGGGCAGCGTGCGCCTCGTGATCAAGGACAAGCGCTGGGTAGTCGAGCAGCGCAACGGCTACGGCGCCAACAATCAGGACATCGGCGATCTGCTGATCAAGCTGACCGAGCTCAAAGTGGTGCAAACCGAAAGCGTTGGTGATTCACTGTTGCCACGCCTGAATCTGATTGATCCGGCCAAAGGCGGCAACAAGGACGCCACAGCCGCTGACGCCAAGGACGCCAAGGACAGCAAGCCGGGCGATGCGATCGGCACGCGGCTCGAGTTGTTCGACGCCACCGGCAAATCCGCAGCAAGCATCTTGCTCGGTAAAAAAGTCATCAAAATCGAAGACAGCCCCTTGCCGATCAAACCGCAAACGCCGGTCGGGCGTTATGTCTTGATGCCGGGCAGCGCTACTGTGCTGGTGGTGTCCGATGCGCTGGTGGTGGCTGAGGCGAACGCCGGTCGCTGGGTGGCGAAGAGTTTTTTCAAGGCCGAACGCATACGCAGCCTCACCGCCAGCGGCGACGGCGCACAATGGAAGATCGCGCGGCCCGAGGAATACGGGCAGTGGAAATTCGCCGACGGCGCCGGCGAGCTGGATGCCAGCGCCGCAGTGGGCGCGGTCAATTCACTCGCCAATCTTGCATTTTCCGATATCGCTGCCGGCGTCAAACCTGATGAGTTGGTCAAGCCGCGCAGCTTTGTCGCCGAGACCTACGACAACCTCGTTTACACCGTCAAAATCGCCAAGCAACCGGAAGGTGACGATTATTATCTGTCGGTTGCCATCACCGGTGAGCCGCCGCGCACACGCACGCCGGAAAAAGGCGAAAAACCTGAAGACAAGGAGCGTCTCGACAAACAGTTTGCCGATGCGCTGGTCAAACTCGACGAGCGTTTAAAAGCGGAAAAAGAACTTGGCGCGTGGACCTTTGTGGTCGCCGGTAAAACGCTTGAGCCTTTGCTGAAAGACCGCGCCGCACTGATTGCCAAACCGCGTAAACCGGGCGCCGGCGGGCCGCTGGGGATGCCGCCCGGCATGATGTTCCCGGGCATGCGCTAGAATAGACATTCATTCACGCAAAAGCGCGGAGCCCGGCAATGAAATTCAAGGATATCCTCAAGTCGCCGATATTCCCGCGCGGATACCGCTGGCCGTTTGAAAAACGCAAGCAGCAGTACGAGTCTGATGTCACCGCACTGATGCGCAAGATGCTTGAGGATGAAAGCATACAGCGCGACCAGCGCTTTGCCTGGGAACGCTGGCGTGCCGACGATCGCGCTGCCAAACGCTGAGCGTCTGCGCTGCGGCATCGCCGCCGCGTTGCTTGTACTGAGCGCCGCAACGGCCGCGGTCGCCGCAGAAACTTCCTATCCTGTACGTCCGGTGCGTTTTATCGTGCCGTTCTCGCCCGGCGGCAGCACCGACACGCTAGCGCGCACGCTGGCGCAACGTTTGTCGGATGCGCTCGGCCAGCAGATGGTGGTCGATAACCGCTCCGGCGGCAACGGCAACATCGGCACTGAAATGGTCGCGCATGCGGTGCCCGATGGTTACACGCTGGTCCTCGGCTACATCGCCAATCTCGGCATCGGGCCGGCGCTCTACGCAAAAATGCCGTACGACGCGCTGAAGGATTTTGCGCCCGTTACGCTGCTCGCCGGCGCCTCCAACATTCTGGTCGTGCATCCGACAGTACCGGCGAAATCGTTTCAGGAGTTCGTCGCCTACGTCAAAGCGAATCCGAAAAAAGTGAACTACGCTTCGGCTAGCGTTGCCAGCGTCGGTCACCTGACCGGTGAACTGTTGAACGGCCTGGCCGGTATCGACATGGTGCACGTACCTTACAAAGGCAGCGGCCAGGCGATCATTGACCTGCTCGGCGGCCAGATCCAGTCGATGATCAGCGGCATGGCATCGACGCTGCCGCATGTAAAGACCGGCAAGTTGCGTGCGTTGGCAACGACCGGTGCGAAGCGTGCGCCGGCAACACCCGAGGTGCCGACGATTGCCGAGTCCGGTTTTCCGAAGTTCGAGGCAACGTCGTGGTTCGGCGTGCTCGCGCCTGCCGGCACACCCAAGCCGATCGTTACGCGCCTGAACGCAGAAATCGTGCGCGTACTGAAAATACCCGAAGTCAAAGAACGGCTGGAAACGGTCGGCTTTGAATTGATCGGCAGCACGCCGGAAGTCTTTGCTATCTATATGCGCAGCGAAATCGAGAAGTGGAGCAAGGTGGTCAAGGCGTCGGGCATCAAGGCCGAATGAAGCAGATTGCGGCATTGGTGTTGCTGCTGCCGGCGCTGGCATGGGCGCAGAGCTATCCGTTCAAACCGGTGCGCCTGATTGCGGCGTCGTCGCCGGGCAGCGCGGTTGATATTGTTTCGCGTGTGATCGCGCAAAAATTTTCCGAGCAACTTGGCCAGCAGGTGGTCGTCGACAATCGCGCCGGTGCGGGCGGCAATCTCGGCGCCGAACTTGCGGCCAAAGCGTTACCTGACGGTTATACGCTGTTCATGGCGACGCCGGCGCAGGCGATCAACACCGGGCTTTACAAGAAACTTGATTACGATCTCGTGCGCGATTTCGTGCCGGTCAGTTTGCTGACGATCGGGCACTATTGCGTTGCGGTCCATCCGTCGCTGCCGGCGCAGTCGGTGAAGGAATTGATCGCACTCGCGCGCCGCGGCCAGCTCAACTACGCCTCGGCGGGCAACGGCAATGCAACCCATCTCGCCGGTGCGTTGTTCAACAGCATGGCCAAAATCGAAATGGTGCACGTGCCGTATAAAGGTTCGGGACCGGCGTTGACCGATCTGATCGGCGGTCAGGTGCAGGTGATGTTTTCAAACCTCACGGCGGCGTTGCCGTATGTAAAGGCGAAACGCCTGCGCGCACTGGCGGTGAGCGGCGAGAAGCGCTCGGTCATCGTGCCGGAATTGCCGACCGTCAACGAAGCGGGCGTGCCCGGTTATCGCGTGATTTCGTGGTTCGGTTTGATGGCACCGGCTGCGGTGGCGCCGGAAATTGTGGCGCGCCTGCAGCGCGAATTGACGGCGACCATGCGTTCGCCTGAAGTGGGCAACAAACTCGCCGGCGAAGGCGCCGAGCCGATGGCGAGCACGTCCGAGTATTTCGGCGGCTTCATCAAATCCGAGATTACGCAGTGGGTGAAGGTTGTGCGTGAGGCCAACATCAGCGCCGAGTGATATGCTGGGCACCATAAAATAATTGAATACAACGGGGAGGTTGTGATGGCGCAATTGAAATCCGGTATTGCACTGGTATTGTCTGCACTGGCTTTTACCGGCGTTGTCTTACCGGCGAGTGGCGCCGAATTGAATTATCCGGCCAAACCTGTGCGCATGATCGCGCCCTATCCGCCGGGCGGCACTTCTGACATCATCGCGCGCATCATCGGTCTGAAACTGTTCGATGCCTGGGGACAGCAGATCGTCGTCGATAACCGCGCCGGCGCCAACGGAGGCATCGGCAGCGAACTGGCGGCCAAATCGCCTGCCGACGGTTACACCTTGCTGGTCGGCAACATGACGCCGATCGCAGCCAACCCTTCGCTTTATTCGAAACTCGGTTACGACTCGCTGCGCGATTTCGCCGGTGTCACTCTGGTGGCGGCGGGGCCGAATGTGCTGGTGGTCAATCCTTCATTGCCGGTAAAGTCGGTGCAGGAACTGATTGCTTACGCAAAAGCGAATCCGGGCAAACTCAATTTTGGTTCGGGTGGCGCGGGTTCGCCGGCACATCTCGCCGGCGAGATGTTCAAGACCTTGACCGGTGTGGCGATGACGCATGTGCCGTACAAAGGCACCGTGCTGTCGGTCAACGATCTGATTGCCGGGCAGGTGCAACTGGTATTTTCGGACGCGCCGCCGGCGGTGCCGCATGTGAAGAGCGGCAAGTTGCGCGCGCTGGCGGTCACCGGTGCGAAGCGCACACCTTTATTGCCCGAACTGCCGACGGTTGCCGAAGCGGGTGTTGCAGGATTTGCGCTCGACAACTGGTGGGGCATTCTGGTGCCGGCGGGTACGCTGAAACCGGTGATCGGAAAGATCAATGCGGAAATCGTCAAGGCGATGCAAACCGCCGACGTCAAGGAGCGTTTCGCCAATCTCGGTGTCGAAGCGATCTACAGCACGCCGGCGGCCTTTGACGATTACATCAAGGCGGAATACGCCAAGCTGGCGAAAATCATCAAGGCCTCGGGCGCGCGCGCGGACTGACGCGCAACTGCACGGTCAGGCGCGCCGGCGCGCCACGTGGTGGGTGACGACTTCAAGCACGCGCGCACCGCTGTCGTTTTTTACTTCGGTCCGCACTACAGCGATGGTTTTACCGGCATGCACGACGCGTGACCTGACCGTCAGCATTTTGCCGCGGCCGGGGCTGATGTACCAGGCCGCGATGTTCGACAACATCATCCCCTCCGGTGCGGCGGCGCAACCGCAGCGCGCCGCGACGCCGACGGAAATTCCGCCCTGCACATGGCCGACGCGATTAGTCAGATGCGGGCCGACGGCAAAACGCGCGCGCGCGCCGTCTGCGGTTTTCACCGGCAGACTGCCCCAGAAGTGCTGGATGAAGGCCGGCTGTGCGGCGGCTTTGCGCAGTGCGCTGTTGCAGGCATTGAGCAACGGTTTTTCATCGGCGGTCAGCTCGCGCGACTTCAGCGCGACCGCTTGCGGCGGTGTCGCGAGTTGCCACGGCAGCGGTGCGAGTTCGACGCCGGGCGGCGGATCGAGCGCGGCGAACTCGCCGCTGGCATGACAGACGACGCCTTGTGCAGTGCTCAAGGTGGCGGTGGCGTGTAACTGGCGCACCGCGGTGTCGTGACAGACGCCGCCTGAGCGCGCCAGCGAATGCACATCGGCCGATATCGGCAAACCCGTAAATTGCATTTGCAAATGCAGCGTCGCCAGCCGCGCGCCGGCAGCGACCAGGTTGCGCGTCGAGGTTGCCAGCGAGCTGTCGGCGAGCAGGCACAGTGCGGTGAGATCGACCATGCCGCCGGCGTCGCGCGTGTACGGTGTGCACGCCACCGACATGGCGACGCTTTCGCCGTCGATGCGCGGCAGCGCGATGTCGAGAAAATAACCGGGAAAGTGCAGGCCCGGAATGCGGTTGCCGGCGATGCCGCGCAGCAGTTGCGCGCGAATCGCGTCGTTGTCGGGATGAAGGTTCGTTTGTTTTGGCATGGGTCGGGTCGGGTCTGGTCAATCACGAAGCGGTTTCAATGCCGAGACGCGCATAAGTCTCGCGCATGTGCCGGCGCAGCTGCGGCAACTGGCGGGCAAGATACAACGCGCCGCTTAAACAGACAATGCCGCCGACCAGAAATGTTTGAGTTGCGCCTATATAGTCTGCAAGCACGCCGGCGATCAGTGCGCCCAGCGGCACCACGCCGAGAAATGCCACGGTATAGAGGCTCATCACGCGGCCGCGTTTGTCGTCATCTACGATGGTCTGCAGGATCATGTTGATCGAAACCGAGGTGACCAGAATGCTGGCGCCGATCGCCGCCATCAGTACCAGCGAGAGCCCGAGCCAGCGCGATTGCGATAGCCCGATCAGCGCGCACGCGGCAATCAGCGCTGCGGCGATGATGAAACGCAGCAGCCCGCGCACGTTACTGCGCGACGCCAGCATCAGCGTCGCGCAGACGGCGCCGCAGCCGGCCGCACCGACGAGGAAGCCCAGCGTTTGCGCGCTGCCGTCGAACGCTTCGTGCACCACCGCCGGCATCAGCGTGCTGTACGGCGCTGCAGTTAATGCGATCAGCGCCAGCAGCGTCAGCAACAGACGTATCGGTAGCGTGCGCCACGCGTAGACGATGCCTTCCTTCAGGCCGTGCAGCGCCGGCGGGTGTGACGCAGCGACGGGCTGCGGGCTTACGCGGATAAAAGCAAAACTCACCAGCACGGCGACGTAGCTCAGCGCATTAATCAAAAAGCAGACCGCCTCGCTAAAATTGGCAATCAACAGGCCGGCCACCGAAGGGCCGATCAGGCGGCCGCAATTGGCGACCAGCGAATTGGTGGCAACTGCGTTCGGCAGATCCTGCTTGTCGTCGATCAGTTCGAGCAGATAGGCGTGGCGCACCGGCAATTCGACCGCCACGCAGAGCCCGAGCATGACGGTCAGCGCGACGATGTGCCAGACCTCGATCCAGCCGCCGAAGGCAAGCACCGCAAGCGCAATCGCCTGCAGCATCTCGAGCACTTGCGTGGCGAGCATCATGCGATGGCGGTTGAAGCGGTCCGACCAGATGCCGGCGACCGGCGCCAGCAACAGAATCGGCACATTGGCGGCAAAACTCAACACGCCCAGCAGCGTTGCCGAGCCGGTCAAGCGGTAGACCAGCCAGCCGACTGCGATCTGCTGTATCCAGTAACCGACGAGTGCGCAAGACTGGCCGGCGACGAAACAAGCGAAATTGCGGTGGCGCAGGGCGCGCAGGGGTGACGGCATGGCAGCGTGATTTTAGGGCAATGATACTGGTGTGGCTATGCCGCAGCGGGTGGTGCGGCCAGTCTGTCATAATCGCGCGCATGAATATAGGCATTAAAAACTCGAGCCCGGAACAATTGCTGGCCGAGGCGGAACAGCAACTCGGCCGCGGCGAATACCTGTGTGCGCGCGAACTGTGCGAGCAGGTCATTGCGGGCCTGCCCGGCGACGTTGATGCGCTGGCCACACTTGGCCGCATCGCGATGTTGCAATACCGCTGGCAGGACGCCATCGCATTTTTTGATCAGGCATTGCGCAGCCGCGTCGATCCGTGGACGCTGGTCAATCTCGGTAATTGTTATTTGAAAACCGGCGATCTCGATCAGGCCGAGTACTGTTTGCGCGGTACGCTGGAGCTGGCGCCGGGGTTTACGGCGGCAAAAATCGGCATCGCCAGCGTGCTGCACGCGCGCCGGCGTTTTGATGATGCGTTGATCGAACTGGATGAGGCGGCACGCACTGCTCCGGGCGATGTGCAGATCGACAGCCGGCGCGGCAGTACGCTGGCCCGTCTTGACCGGTTTGACGAGGCGCAGGCCGCATTCCGGCGTTCAGCAGAGATAGCCGGCAAATTTACTTATCCGCGCCTGCCTGCTTTCGATCGCGCAAGCTGGGACGCGGTTCGCGCCGATGGCAGAACCCTGCCGGCGCCGCAGCTCGCGTTTGCAACGGTAAAAGCGGCCGATGTCGGCGGCCACGTGACGCTGATCTCCTGCAATCCGCCGTACGTGCGCAAGTACGGATTTGCTTTCATGCGTTCTTATGCCGAGTGTGCGCAGGGCGCCGGCAGCCTGCATCTGCACATTTACGATCCGGACGAATCCATTGTCGATGAAGTGCGCAGCCTGGTCGCCAGCTGCGGGCTGGCGAATTTCATTGCAACAACTGAAGTGAGTCCGTTTCCGCAGGAGCGGCCGCGCCAGCGCAAAGCCTATTACGCCTGCGGGCGCCTCGTGCACATGGGCTACTGGTTAAAGCAGTACGCGCGGCCGGTGCTCAGCCTCGACGTTGATTTCATTGTTGAAGACGGTCTTGAAAATATCGTTGCGGCGGCAGGCGGCGCCGATCTCGCCTTGAATCCGCGCCTGACGATCGATTCGCCCTGGCTCGACATCATCGCCAATATCATCGTTGCCAATCCGACGCCGGCGGCGATCCAATACCTGTTGGCGGTGCGCAACTACACGCTCGCCATGATCGAACGCGAGCCTGAATCGTGGCTGGTTGATCAGACCGCGCTTTATTGCGTGCCGGTGATGATGCGGCGTTTTGCCCGCAAACCGGCGATTGCCTGGCTGGCGCCCGATGTTGCGAAGAATCGCCTGTGGCACATCGGCCATGCTTACGAACACCTGTTGCAGGATCCGCGCTACCGCAAATACGCCGCCACCGGCGCGTGACGGCGCCGCTTCAGCCTACGCCAGCAGGCGCCGGAAATAATCGATGGTGATGCGCAAACCATCGTCGAGCGCGGTGTGCGGCTGCCAGTCGAGATGTTTGCGCGCCAGGCTGATATCGGGGCAGCGCTGTTTCGGATCGTCGGCCACTGCCGGCTTGAAGGCGAGTTTCGAGCGCGATGCAGTCAGTGACAGAATTTTCTCCGCCAGCGCAGCGATCGAAATTTCCTGCGGATTGCCGAGGTTGACCGGGCCGGTGAAGCCGTCGTCGCCATCCATCAGGCGCACCATGCCGTCAATCAGGTCATCAACGTAGCAGAACGATCGTGACTGCGTGCCGTCGCCGTAGATGGTGATGTTTTCGCCGCGCAAGGCCTGCACAATGAAATTGCTCACCACGCGGCCGTCGTTCGGATGCATGTTGGGGCCGTAGGTATTGAAAATCCGCGCGACTTTGATATCGACGCCATGCTGGCGGTGGTAATCGAAAAATAGGGTTTCGGCACAGCGTTTGCCTTCGTCATAACAGCTGCGCAGCCCGATCGGGTTGACGTGACCGACGTAGTCTTCTTTTTGCGGATGCACTTCAGGGTCGCCATAGACCTCTGATGTTGACGCCTGCAGAATCCGCGCCTTGACGCGTTTCGCCAGGCCCAGCATGTTGATCGCGCCGTGCACCGACGTTTTGGTGGTTTGCACCGGGTCGAACTGATAATGCACCGGCGAGGCCGGGCAGGCGAGGTTATAGATCCGGTCGACTTCAATGTAGAGCGGAAAAGTGATGTCATGGCGCATCAGCTCGAAGTACGGTTTGCCGGCGAGATGCGCGATGTTTTGCTTGTTACCGGTAAAAAAATTGTCGGCACACAGCACGTCGTTGCCGAGTGCGAGCAGTTTTTCGCAGAGGTGCGAGCCGAGAAAGCCGGCGCCGCCGGTGACGAGGATTTTTTTCACGCGCAGTCTTTCAGGATTGCCGTCGCCGCATTGTATTGGATCGGCAACGACGCTGCCATGCCAGTACGTCTCCGGCCTGCGGCGTACTGCTGCGTCGGTGCATAATATGGTTTTCGGGGAGATGAACTCATGAAGATTGCTGTAATCGACGATTATCAGGATGCATTTCGCAAACTCGCCTGCGCGACCAAACTGCAGGGGCACGAGATCAAGGTTTTCCGCGATACGGAAAAAGACGCGGCGAAATTCGCCGCCCGGCTCGACGGCTATGAAGCTCTCATCATGACGCAACAGCGCTCACCGCTGCCGCGCGCGCTGGTTGAGAAACTGCCGGCGAGCCTGAAGCTCTTGTGCAACACGGGCCGCAACGTCGGCCATATCGATCTTGCCGCCTGTACGGACAGGGGCATGATCGTCGCCGCCGCCGGCGGCGGCCTGCCGAATGCAACCGCGGAGCTGACCTGGGGCTTGATACTGGCGAGCTTGCGCAGCATTCCGCATGAAGTGCAGCAGTTAAAGCAGGGCGTCTGGCAGACCACGGTCGGCACCGGCATCCACGGCAAGACGCTGGGCATTTACGCGCTGGGCAAAATCGGCAGCGTCACCGCGCAGGTCGGCAAGGCCTTCGGCATGAAAGTCACCTGCTGGGGTCGTGACGCCTCGAAAGCGAAAGCCAAAGAACTCGGTTACGACGTGCCGGCCAGCCGCGAAGCATTTTTCGCCGGCGCCGACGTGTTGTGCCTGCATATCCCGCTGAACAAGGAGACGCGCGGCATCGTTACCGCAGCGGACCTCGCGCAAATGAAACCGACCGCGCTGCTGGTGAATACCAGTCGTGCCGGTTTGATTGCCGATGGCGCCCTCGTCGATGCGCTGAAAAAGGGCCGGCCGGGCTTCGGCGCGATCGACGTTTACGAGGACGAACCGGTGGTCGGCGGCAATCACCCGCTGCTGAAAATGGCGAATGTAGTCTGCACGCCGCATCTCGGCTACGTTGAAATGGGCACCTACGAAAGCTATTTCGGCACCGTCGTCGACAGCATCCTCGGCTACGCGGCGGGCAAGCCGGTCAATGTGCTGAATCCGGAAGTGCTGAAAAAATAGGCCGCGCCGGGCGCGGCGGCAAGCGCCGCGCTTTTTTTCAGGGGCATTTAACCCCTTTGCGGGTTCTCTCGCGTTCATAGCATCGGCATCAGCCTGATGTCGAACCGGGAGAACCCAGCATGAAGCTCAAGATTGCCATCGCCGCCGCTGCACTGGCGGTTTTATCCTGTAACGCCGTCGCGATCGGTACTCTGGCTGACGTGACGGTATACGACCGCGCCGAAAACCGCGTGTTGCCGGTTTATTTCCACGAAGGCCGCTATTACGTCGCCGGCAAGCCCGGCAATGAGTACCAAATCGCCATACGCAATCAGCAAGCCGGCGAAATCATGGCGGTGGTGGCCGTTGATGGCGTCAATGCGGTATCCGGCGAAACCGCCAGCTGGAGCCAGACCGGTTATGTCTTTCCTGTGAACGCGAACTACAGCATCAAGGGCTGGCGCAAGAGCCTGCAGCGGGTGGCGCGTTTCTTTTTCACCGAACTCGATAACAGTTATGCGGCGCGCACCGGCCGGTCCGACAACGTCGGCGTCATCGGGGTTGCGGTTTTTCGCAAAAAAGCCGATCCCGCCATCAGCCTCGGCCGCATGCTGGAAAACAAGCGCGAGGCCGATCGTGCCGATGCGCCGCGCAGCGAAGCGCAGAGCGTAGCCGCCGAATCTTCGGTAAAAAGTGCGGCAGATGCCATGAGCCGCCAGCCCGCCACTGCGCCGGCGCCGCAAGTCACGGAGAAAAATCTCGGCACCGGCCATGGTGCCAGCGAGGCGGCGCCGGTGCGCTATACGAATTTCGAGCGGGCGTCGGCGTCGCCGGACGAAGTCATCACCCTTTATTACGACAGCTACCGTAATCTGCTGGCGCAGGGTGTCATCAAGGCGCCGATCATCGCGCGACCGGTGCCGTTTCCGGGGCAGTTCGTGCCGGATCCGCGCTGATTTTGTTTTACCGGCGGGGCTGTCGGTGGCGCTAGCTGTTGCCGGTGTCTGTGCCGCGACAAGGGTTGCCGCGGCGCGGCGCCTTGCGCATACTCTCGTCGCGATGCCTGCGGACAGCATTACCTGCGACGAAGAATTGATGGAGCGCTATCGGGATGGCGATGCGGGCGCATTCGATATTCTTTATGGCCGCCATAAAGGGGGCGTCTATCGCTTCATGCTGCGCCAGTGCAGCGACCGCGGCATTGCCGAAGAGTTGTTCCAGGACGTCTGGATGAATCTGATCCGCACCCGGACGACCTATAAGGTGACCGCCAAATTCACGACCTGGCTTTACCGGCTTGCGCATAACCGGCTGATCGATCACTACCGCACGCGCGCCGGCGGCGTGCCGGTTTCCTTTGATGCGGAAGACGGGCCGGTGCTGGATAATATTCCGGCGGCGCGTGGCGACGACCCGGCCGTGAGTGTGGAGGTCAAGCAGCAGGCCGTCAGATTATTGCAATTGCTGGGCGAACTGCCGGAGGCGCAGCGCGAGGCATTCCTTTTGCAGCAGGAATCGGACATGAGCATCGAGGACATTGCGCAGGCCACCGGTGTCAACCGCGAGACGGCGAAAAGCCGTTTACGTTATGCGCTGGCGCGCTTGCGCGCGGGCATGCAGGAAGCAGATAAATGAGCGAAACACCACGCACCGACCGCGAGGGCGATGAGCAGTTGTCATCGCTTTACCGCGCGGCGTTGCCGGAGACGCCGCCCTTGGTTATTGACGAGGCGATCCGTGCCGCAGCACGGCGTGCGGTCGGCGCGCGTCCGCAGCTTGCCGGCGCGTCGTTTATGCGCAAGTGGCAGATGCCGCTGTCGATCGCAGCGGTGCTGGTGTTGTGTGTAAGCCTGATTACGGTAATGCATGACGAAGGCAGTGAATTGACGCAAGTGCCGCGCGCAGATGTGCCGGCGCCGGTGGCATCGGAGCGGCAGAGCGCGGCGAATGAAAGCGCCGTGCCCAAAGTCGAGCTCGCTGCAGATGCGTCGCGTTCGAAAAATCTCGGCTTTAAACCGCCGGCCGTGCGGTCGGACGCGCCGGCATCCGGCGCGGACGCCTACAAGCTGGTGCCGCCGGTCGCTTCAAGCGGAATCCGCAGCCCGTCAGCGGACCGGTTGCAGGAAGCCGGACCCGCCGCCGCACCGGCCATGGTCGATATGCCGGCACGCCGCGCCGCGCCGTCTGCTTTCCTGGAAAAAACTGAAGTTGCCGGAGCGGCGGCGAATGTTGCGCGGGACAATGCGCGTCGCGATGCGGCGCCACCAGCTGAGCCCGCACCGGTCGGCACGGTCGCCGATGCGCGCGGCCAGGTGGCCCGTCAGCAGGCCGCGACTGCGGATCGTGTTGAGCGCGATGCCGGACGCGCGGCAATGCTCGAAGCGCCGCCCGCGGCGAAGCCGGCCGCGCCGCCGGCGGTCATGCGCGTTGAACCGATGGCGCAAGCCGTGCCGGCACCGGCACCGGTGGCGCCGGCGGTGGCGTCGGCAATACAGAAAAAGGCCGTGCCGGCGGAAGCCGTGCGCGCGCCGGAAAAATCGGCCAAAGAATCGGCGGACGCGCTGGCGCTGATGGCGCAGCTGCCGCCCGAAAAGTGGCTCACGCGTATTGAAGAACTGCGCACCCAGGGCCGCATCGATGAGGCGCGTGCCGGCTTGGCGGAATTTCGCAAACGCTACCCCGATTACATACTGCCGCCGGCACTGCGCGGCTGGGCGCAGCCATGAGCGCCGACCGGCCGGATGATGTGCCGCCGCAGCCGCCGCGTGAGCCGGAGGCTTGGGAGTGCTGTCAGAACGGTTGCGATCCCTGTGTTTATGATCGTTATTGGGAGGCTGTTACGTGCTATGAGCAAAAATTGGCCGAATGGCAGGCGCGGCAGCAGCCAACGGCGCATTCTTGATGCGGAAGTCTTAATATAACATTATGAAAAATAACGATTAAAAATAAATTCCGGCATTTTTTTGAACTGCCGGCCAAGATTCTCCGTCCAACCGCCCGGTAATTGCAGTTGGCGCCCAAAGCGCCGCACCATACGGCATCGGGTATCCGGCTTGCTGATTTGACAAGCTGCAGAAACCACATATAATGCCGCCCCTGCTGCATCGCAACATTGTCGGTATTTGGCTCAATTCCACCTTAATTAAAGCGCAATAATTTCGGTTGCAGAGGCGGGGCTGTACCACTAGAATTGCCGAGATTTTTGGGGGTAACCACAACATATAGTGGTTACCGACGCTAACACTGAAGCATCAAGGAGCACCGTTGCCCTAGCAAGGCAATCAACCGTCGGCGGCCATTCAGCCGGCGATTAACGAAAGGAGGTTTTGCGTCATGGCAAAATCACACCCCGCACTCTCATACGATCATGCCGTATCGCGGCCCACGTTCTGGGCGCGCAATTTAGTTTCCAGCATCGCTGTGCTGGTCAGCATCGCATCCCTCGCAATCATGTTTAATTCACCGGTTGGCAGCACGCTGGCGGGCATGTTTGCGCAATCGTTCGGCGCGCTGGAATTGCCGCAGTTGCCGCTCGGCCGGTTTCAGGCCAAACCGGCCGAAGTCGATCCGAACGAAGCCAAATACCGCGCCATCGGCGAACATCTGGCGCGGCGTTTTCGCGTCTCTGCTGAAATGACCACCAGCGTGGTGGCCAAAGCGCACGCGGTCGGGCGTGAGCTCAAACTCGATCCGATCCTGATCCTGGCGGTGATTGCTGTCGAATCACGCTTCAATCCGATCGCGGAAAGCGTGATGGGGGCGAAGGGCTTAATGCAGGTTATTCCGCGGTTTCATCCGGAGAAGTTTGGACCGCTGGGCGGCGAACAGGTCGCATTTGAGCCCGCCGCAAACATTACGGTCGGCGCGAAAATTCTCAAGGAATACCTGGGCCGTACCGGTGACCTCAACGACGCGCTGCAACTGTATGTTGGCGCCACCACCGAGGAAAATGAAAACGGCTATTCCAGCAAGGTTATCGCCGAGCGTGAACGCTTGGGCGCCGTAGTGCGGCAGTTGCAGAGCCGCGCCGTGACCCAGCAGCAGGCCGAGGCCAGACTGCTGCCGGCGGCGATTTAACGCGCCCGATCCGTCCACATGTCGCAGCAGGAGATCCCCAAAGACTGGTTCGAGTTCATGCAAAAAGCGTGGAACCCGATGTCCTTCCCGCTGCCCGGCATGATGACGCCGACGGTGGATGTCGACGAAATCAAGAAAAAAATTGCTGAATTGAAGGCAGTCGAAACCTGGCTTACCGTCAACACCGGTTTCGTGCAGATGACCATCAAGACGCTGGAGATGCAGGCCGCCGCCCTCGAAAGCCTGCGCGCGGCCGGCGAAGCGGCTAACAAGCCGCCCGCAACCTGATCGTCCGGCGACAGTAACCGCGACCGCGTTTTAATTCAGCTTGCCGTCGCCGGATCGAAACGGCCTGCCGCCCTTGATCTGAGTGCGCCCACCGCCTGGTTAGCAGGTCTTCACTCTCGTCTAATGGCACGTCTGGATTGGAGTGCTGCTATTTGCCGATACGGTTGCGCAGCTTGCCGAGGCCGACGACCTCGGTCTCCATGATATCGCCCGATTGCATGAATTCCGGTGGCGTGCGCGCATGTCCAACACCTGAGGGCGTGCCTGTGGCAATGATGTCGCCTGCATCCAACGTCAGGCCGGCAGACAATTCGGCGATGATGCGCGGCAGCTTGAAGTAGAGATGGCGCGTGTTCGAGTTTTGCTTGATCACGCCGTTGACGCTGCAGCGGATGTCGAGATTGTTCGGATCCGCAACCTCGTCGGCAGTGGCGATCCACGGCCCCATCGGGCAGTGACCGTCGAGGCTCTTGCCCTTGAACCATTGCTGGCCGTGCCGGCGCTGGATTTCGCGCGCCGAAACGTCATTGAGCACGGTATAGCCGAAGACGTGTTTCATCGCATTGGCTTCGCTGATGTTGCGTCCCGGCTTGCCGATGATCATGCCGAGTTCGACTTCCCAATCGAGCTTTTCGGTGACGCCCGTGTGTGCCGGCACGTTGTCGAACGGGCCGTTCATGGTGGTTGCGGCCTTGCTGAAAAACGCCGGGTGCAATGGCATTTCCTGCACGTGCGGACGCGCCTTGGCGCCTTCCTCGAAATGGTCCAGATAGTTCCAGCCGACGCAGAAGATGTTCTTGCGCGGCCTCGGAATCGGCGACAGCAGTTTGAGCGCCGACAGTTTGATGCCGGTGCCCTTGTATTTCTTGAGCAGCGCGGCGATGGCTGCCAGACCGGGTTTTCCCGATGCGATTAACGACACCATGTCGGTCGCGTCGAACGGCAGTTTTTTGCGCGCGCGTTTTGCAACGTCGCCGATATCAACCGCGCGTTCTGCGTCAAGCAGGACGCCGACACGCACGGCGCCGCCGCGTTTGGGTTTGAAAGTGATCAACCGCATGAGAAATCCTTTTTCAGTTTGCAGAAAGTGACTTGAATCGTTCGGTGGCGCGCACCAGTTCGGCGCAAATGCCGGGCTCCCACGCCGCGTGTCCGGCTGCCGGCACGACGATGTATTCCGCCTCCGGCCAGGCGCAATGCAGATCATGTGCGCTGACCGCCGGGCAGACTGCGTCGTAGCGGCCCTGCACGATGACCGTCGGCAGGTTGCGGATGCGCGCCACGTTATCAAGCAGCGAATTCACCGGCAGAAAAATGTCGTGTTTGAAGTAATGCGCTTCCATGCGCGCGAGCCCGAGCGCGACCACATCGCTGGCGAAATAGGCCACCGTATCCGGGCTTGGCAGCAGGGTTGAGCACGAACCTTCATAGCTGCTCCAGGCGCGCGCGGCCGGCATGTGCACGGCGGGATCCGGATCGATTAAACGCTTGTGATAGGCGGTCAGGAGATCGGCGCGCTCGTCTGCGGGAATCATGCCGGTGAAGGCCTGCCAGGCTTCGGGAAAAATGTTTTTCAAACCGTAGAGAAACCAGTCGATTTCGCTTTGCCGGCAGAGAAAAATGCCGCGCAATACGAAGCCGAGGCAGCGCTGCGGGTGCGCCTCGCCGTAGGCCAGCGCGAGTGTCGAACCCCAGGAGCCGCCGAATACCAGCCAGCGTTCGATGCCGAGATGACGGCGCAGTGTTTCGATGTCTGCAATCAGCAGCGGTGTGGTGTTGTCGCGCAGTTCGCCCAGCGGCGTCGAACGGCCGGCGCCGCGCTGGTCGAAGACCACGATGTTGTAATGTGCCGGATCGAAAAAGCGGCGGTGATTGGGCGCGCTGCCGGCGCCGGGACCGCCGTGGAGAAAGACGACCGGAACGCCGCGCGGATTGCCAGACTGCTCCCAGTACATGGTGTGGATGCCATCAAGCGCCAGCATGCCGCTGCGAAACGGTTCGAGCGGCGGGTAGAGTTCCTGGCGGAACGCAGGCGTGGTGTCCATAAATTGCTTATCTGACGCAGAGGCGAGAACATATCACAAAGGGCAATCGCCGCGGAACGCGCACGGCGGCGGTTCAGGGCAAAACGCGCGGTGCGTTATAATGCCTGCCCCGTTGAATCAGGCATCTGCATGGACGATACGCTGCGCAAAAGCGCACTCGACTATCACCGGTTTCCAACCCCGGGCAAGATTTCGGTCACGCCGACCAAGGGCTTGCTCAATCAGCGCGACCTTGCACTGGCCTATACGCCGGGTGTTGCCGCGGCCTGCGAGGCGATCGTTGCAGACCCTGCAGAAGCGCGTAATCTGACTTCGCGCGGCAATCTGGTCGCGGTGATTACCAACGGCACGGCAGTGCTCGGTCTTGGCGCGATCGGCCCGCTGGCCGCCAAGCCGGTGATGGAAGGCAAGGCGGTATTGTTCAAGAAGTTCGCCGGCATCGATGTGTTCGACATCGAAATCAACGAAACCGATCCGGACAAGCTGGTCGACATCATCGCCAGCCTCGAGCCGACCTTCGGAGGCATCAATCTGGAAGACATCAAGGCGCCCGAGTGTTTTATCGTCGAGCGCAAGTTGCGCGAGCGCTGCCGCATCCCGGTGTTTCACGACGATCAGCACGGCACCGCGATTACGGTGGGCGCTGCCTTTCTCAACGGCCTCAAAGTCGTCGGCAAGGATATTGCAAAAATAAAGCTGGTGGTGTCGGGCGCTGGCGCCGCCGCGCTGACCTGCCTCGATCTGCTGTGCAAGCTGGGTTTGCGCAAAGAGAATATCGTTGTCACAGACATTGAGGGCGTAGTCTTCAAGGGCCGCACTGTGCTGATGGATCCGGACAAGCAGCGTTACGCCGTCGAGACCAAGGCGCGCAAGCTTGCCGAGGTCATGGCCGGCGCCGACGTGTTTCTCGGACTTTCGGCCGGCAAAGTACTCTCGCCCGACCTGGTCAAGCAGATGTCTGACCGGCCGCTGATCCTGGCGCTGGCAAATCCAGAGCCGGAAATTCTGCCCGAACTCGCCAAGCTGGCCAAACCCGATGTGGTGATGGCGACCGGCCGCTCTGACTATCCGAATCAGGTCAATAACGTTTTGTGTTTTCCGTTCGTGTTTCGCGGCGCGCTAGACGTTGGTGCGACGACCATCAATACCGAAATGGAACTCGCGGCGGTGCACGCGATTGCAGAGCTGGCGCGGGCCGAGCAGTCCGATGTCGTCGCCATGGCCTACGGCGAGCAGAATATTTCGTTTGGTCCCGACTATCTGATTCCGAGGCCGTTCGACCCGCGCCTGATCGCACAGGTCGCACCTGCCGTTGCCAAAGCGGCGATGGACAGCGGCGTTGCGACGCGGCCGATACTCGATTTCGACGCCTATCGCGATTCGCTGCAGCAGTTTGTGTATCACTCCGGCATGATCATGAAGCCGTTGTTCGCGTCCGCCAAGCAGGCGCGCGCGAAGCGCATCGTCTACGCCGAAGGCGAGGACGAGCGCGTGCTGCGTGCCACTCAGGTGGTGGTCGACGAAAATCTTGCGTCGCCGATACTGGTCGGCCGGCCGGCGGTGATCGAACGCCGTATCGAGCGTTACGGCCTGCGCATCAAGCCCGGCGTCGATTTCGAATTGATCAATCCGGAATTCGACGAACGCTACCGCGAATTCTGGCAGGAATACTACCGCCTGACCGAACGCAAAGGCGTTTCGCAGGAATACGCCAAGATCGAAATGCGCCGCCGCAACACGCTGATCGGCGCGATGACGGTACGGCGCGGCGAAGCCGACGGCATGTTGTGCGGCACTTTCGGCACCCACGACACGCATCTGCATTACATCGATCAGGTGATCGGCCGCCGCCAGGGCGTCAACAACTACTATGCGATGAACGTGCTGATGCTGCCGCGGCGCACCGTGTTTATTTGCGACACCTACGTCAATTTCGATCCGAGCGCCGAACAGATAGCGGAAATGACGGTGCTGGCCGCCGAGGAAATCCGGCGCTTCGGCATCACGCCGAAAATCGCGCTGTTGTCGCATTCGAGTTTCGGTTCGGACGACACGCCGACTGCGAAGAAAATGCGCGCGGCGCTGGCCTTGATTGAAAAAATCGCACCCGAGCTCGAAATCGACGGCGAGATGCACGGCGATGCCGCTTTGTCGGCGGTGGTGCGGCGCGAGGCGATGCCGCGCTCGCGGCTGAAGGGCGACGCCAATCTGCTGATCATGCCGACCCTCGATGCGGCCAACATCGGCTTCAATCTGCTGAAGACGGCGGCCGGCGACGGCATCACCGTCGGGCCCATCCTGCTCGGCGCGGCCAAAGCCGTGCACATCATCACGCCGACGGCGACGGTGCGCCGCATCGTCAATATGACGGCATTGACGGTTGTTGATGCCGGTGCTGCGCGCGGCAATCTGGCCTTGCCGTTCTGAGCGCGGTTCATCGCGCCTATCAAATATTGTTTATCGACAGGACTTATCGATGAGTACCGTTAAACAGGAAGATTTCATTCAAAGCATTGCCGACGCCTTTCAGTTCATCTCGTACTACCATCCGGTAGATTTCATCAAGGCAATGGCCGAAGCGTATGAGCACGAAGAATCGCCGGCGGCAAAAAACGCAATCGCGCAGATTCTGATCAACGCGCGCATGGCGGCCGAAGGCCATCGCCCGATCTGCCAGGACACCGGTATTGCGGTGGTCTATCTGAAAGTCGGCATGAACGTGCGCTGGGAGGCGACGCTGTCGGTGACCGACATGGTGAGCGAAGGCGTGCGCCGCGCCTACACCAACAAGGAAAACCCCTTGCGCGGCTCGATCGTCGCCGACCCCGATGGTGCGCGCAAAAACACGCGCGACAATTCGCCGGCGGTGGTGCACATGGAGTTGGTGCAGGGCGACAAGATCGAAGTCAAACTGGCCGCCAAAGGCGGCGGCTCCGAGAGCAAAACAAAATTCGCCGTACTCAACCCGAGCGACAGCGTGGTCGATTGGGTGTTGGAGCAAATACCGACCATGGGCGGCGACTGGTGTCCGCCCGGCATGCTCGGCGTCGGCATCGGCGGCACGCCTGAAAAAGCAATGGTGCTGGCAAAAGAATCGATTCTCGATCATTTGAGCATGCACGAACTGAAAGCGCGCGGGCCGAAAACGCATGCCGAGGAATTGCGTCTCGAATTGTTCGAAAAAGTGAATGCGCTGGGTATGGGCGCGCAGGGTCTTGGCGGCCTGACTACGGTGCTCGACGTCAAAGTACTGGATTACCCGACGCACGCAGTGATGAAGCCGGTGGCAATCGTGCCGAATTGCGCGGCGACGCGCCATCTCGAATTCACGCTCGACGGTTCGGGGCCGGCGAAGTTCGAACCGCCCAGCCTCGACAACTGGCCCAAACTCAACATCGACATGGCAGCCGGCGCGCGCCGCGTCGATCTCGACAAATTGACCAAGACGGAAATGGCGAACTGGAAAGCCGGCGACCGTCTGCTGCTCAACGGCAAATTGCTGACCGGGCGCGACGCGGCGCATAAACGCATTGTCGATATGGTGGCCAAAGGCGAGAAACTGCCGGTCGATTTCACCAACAAGCTGATCTACTACGTTGGGCCGGTCGATCCGGTGCGCGACGAAGTGGTTGGTCCGGCCGGGCCTACAACGTCGCGGCGCATGGACAAGTTCATGGAAACCATGCTCGGCAAGACCGGACTAATCGGTTCCGTCGGCAAAAGCGAACGCGGTGCGCAGACCGTCGAAACGATTAAAAAACACGGTGGCGCGCATCTGATCGCAGTCGGCGGCGCGGCCTATCTGGTCTCGAAGGCGATACGCGGTTCCAAAGTGCTGGCGTTTGCCGACCTCGGCATGGAGGCGATTTACGAATTCGACGTCAAGGATATGCCGGTGACGGTTGCTGTCGATCCGACCGGTAATGCTGTTCACGACAGCGGGCCGCGCGAATGGCGCAGCAGGATCGGCAAGATTCCGGTCAAGGTCGTCTGAGCGATTGCGCGAAGTGGCTGCGTCCATGAGTGACGCCGTTGCCGTTGTTACCGGCGGCAACCGCGGTATCGGCAGCGAAATCGGCCGCCAGCTTGCGCGCTTGGGCATGCAGGTGGTGCTGACCAGCCGCGATGCCGCCAAAGGCGAGGCGGCTTGCCGCCGTATCGGCGAAGAAGCCGGCGCAGACGTCGCCAGGCTGACTACCTTCAAACTCGAAGTGACCAGCGCGGACGATATCAAGGCGCTGGCCGCGCATATCGCCGCAAAGTTCGGCCGCCTTGACGTGCTGGTGAACAACGCCGGCATCCAGATTGATCCGAAAGGATCGCGCGCGCTGGGCGCCGACCTGCAAATCTATCGCGATACTTTCGAGACCAATGTGCTGGCGCCGCTGGCCCTGATCCAGGCGCTGTTGCCGTTGATGAAAAAAAACGGCCGCATCGTCAATGTGTCGAGCGGGCTCGGCCAGTTGTCGGAAATGTCCAGTGGCACGCCGGCCTACCGCATGTCGAAGACCGCGCTCAATGCGTTGACGCGCATCGTTGCGGCTGAAGTGCGCGGCAGCAATATTCTGGTTAATGCGATGTCGCCGGGCTGGGTCAAGTCGGATATGGGCGGGCCTTACGCGCCGCGCACGCTGGAGCAGGGCGCCGACACCGCGGTGTGGCTGGCGACGCTGCCCGACGGCGGGCCCAGCGGCGGTTTTTTTTACGAGCGCGCGCCGATTACGTGGTGAGATTGCAATGCGCGCCGACAAAAATCCGATCGCTGCCGGCTTACCACCCGCAATGCCGACGCGCGCGCAGATCGCCGAACGCCTGCAGCGCGGGCCGCCGGCGCCGCGCGCCGACGCGTTTCATTCTGATGCGGCGCCGCCGGGCACGCGTATCACGGCGGCTGCCGTGCTGGTGCCGCTGGTGCACCGCGACGATCAAATTCATGTCCTGCTGACGCAGCGCAGCTCGCATCTGCGTGCGCATCCGAACCAGATCAGTTTTCCCGGCGGCCGTGTCGAGGGCGGCGATCAGGACCGCATTGACACCGCGTTGCGCGAAGCGCAGGAAGAGATCGGCCTCGCGCCCGCGCACGTCGCGGTGCTCGGCATGCTGCCGGTGCATGAAATGTCGTCGGGATTTCGCATCAGCCCGGTTATCGGCTGGGTCGAAGCGCCGTTCGAGCTGACACTCGATCCGTTCGAGGTGGCATCTGCATTCGAAGTGCCGCTGGCGCATTTTCTCGATTCCGCCAACCATCTGCAGCGCCATTACCACTTCAACGGCCGCGACCGCCATTATCTCGCCATGCCCTATGAGGGCCACTATATCTGGGGCGCTACTGCAGGCATGCTCTATAGCCTGTACCGGCACCTCACAGAAAGCTGAGACAGCGCGCGCCGTGCACACTCAAGCCTGCAGCGCTTGCATCCGTTAATGCATATACCGCCAATCTTGATCGCCGCTGTGGCAATATGGATGCATTCGATTCCCGTGGATATCAGAATTCGATGGACAGTGGAGAGCGTTCCGGACAGCCCAGGGTCGGTCTTGTTTTAAGCGGCGGCGGCGCGCGCGCGGCCTATCAGGTTGGCGTGCTGCGCGCAATTTCCGAAATGCTGCCGGCCGATTCGCCGGTGCCGTTCAAAATAATCTGCGGCACTTCCGCAGGCGCCATTAACGCGACCGTGCTGGCTGCCAATGCGGGCAATTTCCGCCAGGCCGTGCGCCAGTTGATGACCGTGTGGAAAAATTTTCACGTGCATCATGTCTACCGCGCCGATCCGCTGGGCGTCATTCATAACAGCGGCAAGTGGATAGCCGCGGCACTCACCGGCGGTCTTGGCAAGGAAACGCCAATCTCGCTGCTCGACAATGCGCCGCTGGCGCATCTGCTCAGCACGCGGCTCGATTATTCGACCATCCAGCAAAATATCGATAACGGCCATCTCTATGCCTTCAGCATCACCTGCTCGGGGTATACCTCCGGACAGTCGGTGACGTTTTTTCAGGGCACGCCGGGCATCGAGTCGTGGCAGCGCGCGCGCCGCATCGGCATCCCGGGGCAGATACGCCCCGACCATCTGCTGGCGTCGTCGGCGCTGCCGTTTATTTTTCCGGCGGTGCATATCAACCGCGAATATTTCGGCGATGGTTCGATGCGCCAGATCGCGCCGGTCAGTCCAGCGCTGCATCTGGGCGCGGAGCGTCTGTTTGTGATTGGCGTCGGCCGCCAGTTGCAACCGCAGCAGGAACGCATCAAGACTGATGCCTATCCGTCGCTTGCGCAAATCGCCGGCCATTGCCTGAACAGCATATTTCTCGATAGTCTTGAGGTCGATCTCGAGCGCTTGCAGCGCATCAACCGCACGCTGGCGCAAATGCCGCCGGAAATTCGCGCGGCCAACAACATGCCGCTGCACGAAGTCGATTTCCGCGTCATTTCACCGAGCGAAGCGCTCGAAAAGATCGCTGTTTCGCACGTGAAAGAACTGCCGCTGACCATACGCACGCTGCTCTACACGGTAGGTGCGCTAAAGAAAGGCGGCTCCAACCTGATCAGCTACCTGCTGTTCGAGCGCGGTTATTGCCGCGCTCTGATCAAGCTCGGTTATCAGGACAGCATGCAGCGTCGCGATGAATTGATGCGCTTTCTCGGTTACGAGGCGTGCTGGCTGTGAGGCACGCGACGGCGCGCCATCGCGCGTCTTGATGGAAAAGCCGTTTTCCGAAGCCTGCGAGCGCAACCGCGGCCCGCTGCTGGCGGTATTGACGGACGCTTTTACCGGTTGCCGCGCGGTGCTGGAAGTCGGTTCGGGCAGCGGCCAGCATGCGGTTTATTTCGCCGCGCAACTGCCGCAGCTCAGCTGGCAGACCAGCGAATTACCGGCATTGCGTGCGGGCATACTCGCCTGGGTCAACGAAGCGCAACTGCCCAATCTGCTGCCACCCGTTGCACTCGATGTCGGCGGCGTGTGGCCGGCGGGCCCGTTTGACGGCGTTTTCACCGCCAACACCCTGCACATCATGTCGTGGCCGCACGTCGAGCAATTTTTTGCCGGGGCCGCGCGCGTACTGGCGGCAGGTGGCAGGCTCGCCGTCTACGGGCCGTTCAACTACGCCGGCGCTTTTACCGCCGACAGTAACGCGCAGTTCGACCGCTGGCTGAAAGCGCGCGATGCGGCAAGCGGCATCCGCGATTTCGAGAACGTTTGCGCGCTCGCGCGGTCACATGGCTTCGAACTCGAAAGGGACGTTGCCATGCCTGCCAATAACCGCACATTGTTATGGCGGCGATTGAGTGTAAGCGCCGCCTGACATATAGTGGACGCCTGAGCGCAGTTTTCCGACCGTGTCGATTGCAGTTTTGTCATGACCTTTCTCGCCCTTATCCTCGCCTTGCTGCTTGAACAGTGGCGGCCCCTGCGTACCGGCAATGTGCTTTATATGGCGTTTGCGCGCTACGTCAACCGGCTGGCGCAATCGCTCAATGCCGGCCAGTACCGCGATGGCGCGATTGCCTGGACGCTGGCGGTACTGCCGGCGGCGCTGATCACGTTCATCGTCTATCTGCTGTCGCGCCAGTTGAGCTGGATCGCGGTGCTGGGCTGGAATATTGTGGTGCTTTATCTGGCGCTGGGTTTCCGCCAGTTCAGTCATTTTTATACCGACGTTGCGGCGGCATTGCGCGCCGGCGATCTGCCGCGCGCGCGCGCGGTGATTGCGCGCTGGCGCGGCGACACCGCCAATGAGCTGACCGCCGGCGAGGTGGCGCGAGTCGCAATTGAACTCGGCCTGCTGCGTTCGCATCGCCACGTCTTCGGCGTGATCGTCTGGTTCGTGCTGCTCGGCGCCGCCGGTGCGATCATTTACCGGCTGGCGGCATTATTGAGCGACCGCTGGGGTAGCGCGCGCGACGGCGACACCGGCGCCTTCGGTCGGTTCGCCGCACGCGCATTTGAAATCATGGATTGGCTGCCTCTGCGCATGAGCGCATTCAGTTTTGCTGTGGCCGGTGACTTCATGGGCGCGGTCGAATGCTGGCGCACCCAGGCGGCGACCTGGCGCTCACGCGCGCAGGGCATACTGCTCGCTGCGGCCGCCGGCGCGCTCGGCGTCAAACTCGGCGGCGTGCTGCATCAGGATAGCGGCATCGAATACCGTCCGCAGCTCGGTGACGGCGACGACGTAGACGTTGACAGCATGGAGGCGGCCGCCGGACTGATCTGGCGCGCCCTCGTGCTTTGGCTGTTTCTGGTGTTGCTGGTGACGCTGGCGCGCGCAGTCTAGTCTGCAGTCGCCCCCGACGTTTTAATCACCTGCGCCCAGCGCGCCGCGTCGGCGCGTATGAAGGCGGCGAATTGTTCCACCGTCATGGCGACCGGTTCGCCGCCGTCGGCAGCGAGGCGCTCACGGATGTCGGCGTTTTCCATGATGCGCACGGTTTCGTCGTGCAAACGCGCAACAATATCTTTCGGCAGCGCCGCCGGCCCGAACAGACCGAACCATTGCTGCGATTCGAAGCCGGGCACGCCGGCTTCTATCATGGTCGACAGCGCCGGCACTGCGTTCGCGCGCCGCGGTGAGGTTACCGCCAGCGCGCGCAGGCGGCCGGTCTTGACGTGCGGGATCGAGATCACGATGGTTGTAAACGACAGGTCGATCTGGCCGCCAACCAGTGCGAGCACGCTGGGTGCTGAGCCTTTGAACGGCACGTGCACGATGTTCGTTTTGGTCATCGATTTGAACAGTTCCGCCGTCAAGTGCGCCGGCGAACCGTTGCCGCCGGAACCGTAACTCAAACGCTCGGGCTGCGCGCGCGCCAGCGCGATCAGCGCTTTCACCGAGCCGGCGGGTACCGACGGATGCACCACCAGCATCAGTGGCGAGGCGGCGACGAAAGCAATCGGCGCAAAATCACGCAGCGGTTCGTAGCCGAGCTTTGGAAAGAGGGCCGGGTTGATGACGATAGGCCCGGCTGACGACAGCAACAGCGTGTAACCGTCGGCCGCCGATTTGGCCGCGAACTCGGTGCCGATGGCGCCGGCGGCGCCGGCGCGGTTTTCCACGACTACCGGCTGTTTCCACGCCTCGTTGAATTTTTGCGCTAGCACGCGCGCCAGCATATCGGTAACGCCGCCGGGGCTTTGTGCGGCGATGATGCGAAGCGGTTTCGCCGGCCACGCTTGCGCCTGCACGATGGCCGGCGGTATTGCGGCAGCGGCGATCATCAGTGCTGCAAAGAATTTTTTCATATCCATTCCTGTACGTTAGCTGCTAATTCCAGCGCTGCGCCTTTTTTTCAATCTGCAGCAGCAGCTCGCGATACGACGCAACCCGTTCGGCGTCTATCGTGCCGTTCTCCATCAGCGCGATGATCGCGCAACCCGGTTCGGCCATATGCCTGCAGTCGTTGAACTTGCAGCGCCCGAGCTGCGGCCGGAATTCGACGTAACAGCGCGCCAGCTCGACGGGGTCGACATGCTGCAGGCCGAATTCCTGCAGGCCCGGTGAATCGATGATCGAACTCGCTGCATCAAGATGGTAGAGCCGCGCATGCGTGGTGGTATGCCGGCCGCTGCCGAGCGCTTCGGACAATTCACCGACCCGTGCTGCTGCGTCCGGCAGCAGGCGATTGATGATGGTCGATTTGCCCATGCCGGATTGCCCGACCAGCACGCTGGTGTGCCCTGCGAGAGCGGCGCATAGCGGCGCGATATCGATCTTGGCGGCTAGCGGCAGGATTTCGTAGCCCAGTGCGCGGTACGGTTCGAGTGAGGCGAGTGTTGCTTCGGCCTGCGGCAGATCCATTTTGTTGAGTGCCAGCAAAATCGGAATTTCTGCGTATTCGGCGGCAGCCAGACAGCGGTCGAGCAGATGGCGATGGATTGCCGGCACTGCCAGCACAACCACGATGCGCGTGACGTTGGCGGCAATCAGTTTCTGCCGCTGGATGTCGGAGCGGTAGAACAGCGAGGCGCGCGCTGCGATCGATTCGATCACGCCTTGTTCGGGCGCGGTCATCGCAATGGCGACGCGGTCGCCGCAGGCGATGTCGGTGCGTTTGCCGCGGGTGGTGCAGGTGGTGAGTGAACCGTCGGCGAGTTCAACCATGAAGCTGCGGCCGAAGCTTGCAACGACACAACCTTCGTAGGTCGGTGTGGAGCCTTTTTTGGTGTGACCGCTCAAAGTTCGAACAACGCGTCGACCTTGGCCGCGCAGATAAAATCATTCTCCGACAGGCCACCAACCGCGTGAGTCGAGTAATCGACGCGGCATTTTCTGTAACCGACCGTCATGTCCGGGTGGTGATCTTCGCGGTGCGCCATCCACGCCACGGCGTTGACGAAAGCCATGGTCTGATAATAATTTTTGAATTCGTAATTCTTGGTGATGACGTCGCCCTGGTGGTGCCAGTCTTTGAGCTGGCCCAGCAGCAGAGTGACTTCATCGGGATTTAACGGTGAGACGCCGCCCTCGCAAGATTTGCATTTCTTGTGCGCAAGATCGGCGGTGGTCATGCGGAAGCTCCTTTCAAGCGCGCAATGCGCGCGGTCGCCGGCGGGTGCGAATCGTAGAACAGCGAATGCAGCGGGTCCGGTGTCAGTGTTGCGGCATTGTCCTTGTAGAGTTTGACCAGCGCGGTAATCAGATCGGCGGCAGCTGCGTAAGCGGTTGCGTAGTGGTCGGCTTCGAATTCGTGTTTACGTGAGTAATAGCTGGTCAGCGGCGAGAGCAGAAAGGTGAATTGCGGCACGACGATGAAAAACAGCAGAAGCGCCATCGCGGTTGATTGTGTCGCAACACCGAGGCCGCTGTAGAACCACGCCTGCGTCATCAATTGCGCGAGCAGCCATAAAAAAGCCAGGCTCGCCGCAAAAGTCCACAGCATGCGCTTGATCACGTGTTTCAACTTGAAGTGGCCGAGCTCATGCGCTAGCACGGCTTCGACCTCGGGCGGCGACAGGCGCGCGAGCAGGGTGTCGAAGAAGACGATGCGTTTGGTTTTGCCGAAACCGGTGAAGTAGGCGTTGCCGTGGCTCGAACGTTTCGAGCCATCCATCACCATCAGCCCGCGCACCTTGAAGCCGCAACGCTCGAGCAGGCGTTCGATGCGTTCCTTCAACTGCGCGTCTTCGAGCGGCGAGAATTTGTTAAACAGCGGCGCTATCCAGGTCGGAAATATCGCCAGTACCAGCAGATTGAACGCAACCCAGATGAGCCAGGCATAAATCCACCAAGCGGCACCCATGCCATCCATTACCCACAGTATGCAGGCGACCAGCGGCATGCCGAGCGCCGCACCCAGCAGTGCGTGTTTCACCCCGTCGATGACGAACATGCGCAGGGTCATTTTGTTAAAGCCGTAACGTTGCTCGATCACGAAGGTGCGGTAGAGATCGAAGGGAATTTCGATCACCGCCATCAATACGCCGAGCAGAACGATCAATGCAACGCCGCGCGCGACGCCGGCATCGAACCAGCCCGCGCTGACCGTGTGCAGAAGCTGCAGTACGCCGCCGAAGGTCAGTATCAGCACGACCGCCGCTTCGAACAGGGTGCTGAGCAGGCCCAGCCGTGTTTTCGTATTGCTGTAATCGGCGGCTTTGCGGTGCGCCTCCAGCGTGATTTCGGCGGCGAATTCGGCCGGCACGGCTTCGCGATGGGCGCGTACGTGGTTGATGTGGCGCAAGCCCAGCCACAGCTTGACGCTGGTGGCGAGTGCGAGGGCGGCAAGGAATATCAGGGTGAATGTTTGCATGGGGCGAAGATTATCCTATCTCCGTGCAGATATGACAAAATATGCCACTCTTTACGGCTAACCGGTGCGATGACGACATAATGGCTGCGAATCCAGACAATCTGCTGTGGGTCGACATGGAAATGAGCGGCCTCAATCCGGATACGGATCGCGTGCTTGAAGTGGCGATCGTGATCACCGATTCGCAACTCAATACCGTAGCCGAAGCGCCGGTGCTGGTGGTGCACCAGCCCGATGCGGTGCTCGACGCGATGGATTCATGGAACAAGAGCACGCACGCAAAATCCGGCCTGATCGAGCGCGTCAAGGCGGCGACATTGAACGAGGCCGCGGTCGAAAAGCAACTGGTTGAATTTCTCGGCGCCTATGTGCCCACCGGCATATCGCCGATGTGCGGTAACACCGTGCATCAGGATCGCCGCTTCATGGCGCGCCATCTGCCCGCGCTGGAAACTTTTTTTCATTACCGCAATCTCGACGTCAGCACGCTGAAGGAATTGATGAAGCGCTGGCGTCCCGATCTCGCTGCCGGTTTCGTCAAACACGGCAAACACGAAGCGCTCGCCGACATTTACGAATCTATCGACGAGCTCAAATATTACCGCGAGCATTTTCTCAAGGTCTGACGCTGTCGCGGTCACTGCACTCGGGCGGCATGTGCGCGCCGGCGGCCGGCCATGAGTGACGACACGCCAAATCCACACCGCCGCGGCGGCACCTGGATGCTGGTGTTGTCGTGGCTGTTCATCATCGGCGGCTTCTACTGGTACTTCGGTGACTGGGCGGCGCGCCAGAACAATCCGAATAGCGCCAGGGTATTGAGCGCTCAGCAGGGTGAATTGACGCTGATCCGCAACCGCGCCGGGCATTATGTTGCCGACGGCGAAATCAACGGCCGCCGCGTGACTTTTCTGCTCGATACCGGGGCGACCGCGGTGGCGCTGCCGGCCGCGCTGGCGCGCGAACTCGGTGTCAAACGCGGCGCTGCGGTGACGGTGCAAACGGCTAACGGCGCGGCGGCCGGCTTCGAAACGCGCCTCGACAGCGTGCGCATCGGGCCGATCGAAATGCGTGAGGTCGCCGCCATCGTCGCCGGTGAAATGGAGCCGGATACCGTGCTGCTTGGCATGAGTTTTCTGAAGCGTGTTGAATTCACCCAGCGCGATGACCGCCTGATACTGCGGCCGGCGGCGGCGCGCTGAGGCGGCCGTACTACAGCACAACGGCGCGACGTTTCTAGGCCGCTTCGCGCGGCAGCGCCGTGATGAGGGGGCTGACGCCGCAGCGCGTACCCAGCACCTGATTGCGGCCCATATGTTTTGCCTTGTAGAGCATTTCGTCGGCGGCCTCGATCAGCATTGCCGGGGTGCCGGCAAAATCGGGTACGGAGGCGGCAACGCCGATGCTGACTGTGACGATTTTTTCGCTCTCTGAAAACCCGTGCGGCAGTTGCAGATTTTTGACTGTGTCGCGCAATTGTTGTGCGATAGCGAGTCCGCCGGACAGGGGGGTTGCCGGCAGTATGGCGACGAACTCCTCGCCGCCATAGCGCGCCAGCATGTCGCCCGGCCGTCTGAGCGTGCCCTGCAACGCGGCGGCGATGCGGCGCAGGCAGTCGTCGCCGGCAAGATGGCCGTAGTGGTCGTTGTACTGCTTGAAATAATCGACGTCTATCATCGCCAGCGATATCGCGCTGGCGGCGCGCGCATTGCGCCGCCATTCGATCTGCACCGTGTCATCGAAACAGCGGCGGTTGGGTATGCCGGTCAGGCCGTCGAGTGCCGACAGGCGCTGCAGTTCCTGATTGGCGCTGTCGAGTTTGCGCGTGGTTTCCACCAGCGTGTTGCGCATGTCGTGCAGACGCTGCATTGCCTTGATTTTTGCCGCCAGCACGACGGGGCTGACCGGCTTGATCAGGTAGTCGTCGCCGCCGGCCTCGATGCCGCATTTGAGATCGTCTTCCGCGCCCATGCCGCTGAGAAAAATGATCGGCGTCCAGTGCGCACCGCTTTCGAGCGCGCGAATGCGCCGCGCTGCTTCATAACCGTCCATTTCCGGCATCACCACATCCATCAGGACCAGATCCGGTTTTTCGCGTTCGAATACGGCCAGCGCCTCAGCGCCGTCGTGGGCGATGACCGCCGTGTGGCCGAGCAATTCAACGTGTTTTCGCACCAGCAGCAGGTTGGCAAGTGTATCGTCGACGATGGCAATTTTCATGACGGCGCTCCGCACAGCAGTGCTGCGCCGTCCGTGGCGCGCGCCGTCGCAAGACCGGCAAGCAGCGCCGCCGCGGCTTCCTGCAAGGCCGGATAGGCGGCGCGCGCCGCCGCAATGTCATTGTTGCGCGACGGCAGTTCGACGGCATGGGCGGCGGCGACTACCGCGTTTGCCGACAGGTTCGAACTGCTGCCTTTGACGGTGTGCGCGGCGCGGAACGCGTGCCCGCAATCGCCGCTGTCGAGGAAGCCGCCGAGTTGCGCGAGCAGTGAAGGTGTTTCAGCGATAAAGATGTCGATGATCTGCGCCAGCAACTCTTCGTCATCGGCGGCGCGCGCCAGCGCTTCAGCGTGGTTGTAGGGCGTGACGGCAGGCAGCGCGCCGGCCGCTTTGGCGCCGCGCGCGGCGATCGTCGCGGGCGCGCCGGCATCGGCGCTGCCGCCGGTGACGCGCTTTAACGCGTCAACGAGGGCGGCGGCTTCAATCGGTTTCGAGACGTAATCGTCCATGCCCGCTTCGATGCAGCGATCGCGGTCGCCGCTCATGGCGTTGGCGGTCAGCGCGATGATCGGAACGCGGCGGTCGCCGCCTTCGCGCGCGCGGATGGCGCGCGTTGCGGTGAGCCCGTCCATTACCGGCATCTGCATGTCCATCAGAATCACATCGTAGTCATGACCGGCAGTCATTGACACTGCCGCCGCGCCATCGTGCGCTTCGGCGACGCGATGGCCGAATTTTTCGAGCAGGCGGGTGGCGAGCTTGCGGTTGACGGCATTGTCTTCAACCAGCAGCACATCAAGGCGGCGCGCCATCGGCGCCGGCATCGCTATTGCGGCTGCCTTGATATCCGCATGCGCCAGCTGGGTCAGCGCCGGATCGAGCACGATGGCGATGCCGTCATGTAGCGTCGATTGCGACACCGGTTTGACCAGCGCGTGCATGCGGCCCAGTTCGCGCGCCTGTGCGATGGCCGGACCCTGCGTGGTGTCGGCCAGCACGATCACCGATGTTTCGCCGGTTGTTGCTGCGCCGGCAAGGGCAAACGCATCGGCGTCGGGCAGGGTGCCGTCGATCAGCGCCAGCCGGTACGGTTTGCCGGCCGCACGCGCGGTCGCGAGTTGCGCCAGCGCCGCCGTCGCGGATGCGCAGGCCACCGCAGTCATGCCCCATGATTCAAGGTAGGCGCAGAGCAGCTCGCGGCAGCGCGCGTTGTCATCAACCACCAGCACCGAATGCTCGACAAAAGCGTTGGCCGGCGAGAACAGCGCACCCGCAGAATCAGGTTGGCAGACATTTTGCAGCGCCAGGCAAAGTGAAAACTCAAAAGTGCTGCCGGCGTCTGGAATGCTGTGAACCGAAATGGCGCCACCCATCATATTCACCAGCCGGCGGCAGATCGACAGGCCGAGCCCGGTGCCGCCGAACTGGCGGGTGGTCGATGAATCGGCCTGTTCGAAAGCTTCGAAAATCGCCTCGCGCTTGTTTTCCGGTATGCCGATGCCGGTGTCGCGCACGCGGAAACGCAACTGCACTTCGCCGTCGCGCACGTCGTCAAGCTGCACCTGGATTTCGACTTCGCCCGCGGCGGTAAATTTGATCGCGTTGCCGACGAGGTTGAGTACGATCTGGCGGATGCGCAGCGGGTCGCCGATCAATGCGTCCGGCACTGCGGCATCGACCGACCAGATCAGTTCAAGTCGCTTTTCATGCGCGCGCACTGCGAGTACGCGCACGGTTTGCTGCAGACTGTCGCGCAGGCTGAATTCGATTGTTTCAATGCTCAGTTTTCCGGCTTCGATCTTGGAGAGGTCGAGAATGTCGTTGATGATCTGCAGCAGCGCGTCAGCCGACGATTTGACGGTGGTGAGATAGTCGCGTTGCTCGGCGTTGAGCCGCGTGTCGAGCGCAAGATTGGTCATGCCGATAATGCCGTTCATCGGCGTGCGGATTTCGTGGCTCATATTGGCGAGGAACTCGCTTTTCGAGCGCGCGGCCGCCTCGGCGGCCTCTTTGGCGCGGCGCAATTCCTCCTGCGCGCGTTCGAGCCAGGTGGTGTCATGCGTCACCGCAATATCGCCAACCAGTTTGCCGGTATCGTCGGTCAGCGGCCCGCTTGAACCGACAACATGGACACGGCTGCCGCTTTTCGTCATCCGCCAGCCGCGTATGGTGATGTTTTCGCCGGCACGCAGTTTGGCCAGTCTTGCCGCCCATTCCTTGTCGTTGAAGTCGCGGAACATGAGGTCGCGCATCGACAGGCCCACCGCCTCTTCCCGGCTGTATCCGAAGATCGTCTCGGCGCCGCGGTTCCATGTCGTAATCGTGCCGTCGAGATCGCGGGTGACGATGGAGTCGCGCGATTGTTCGACCACGCGCGCCAGCATGCGTGCGCGGTGTTCGCTGTCGGAGAGCGCCTGTTGCTGTTCGCTCATGATGCGTTCGGCGCGCTTTACCGCGAGCATCAGGAATACGTAGAGGGCGAGCATACACAGCGCAAGCACGCCGATAATACGCAACTGTTCGCTTTGCGCCGCGTTGATTTCATTTGAAACGTCGGTATAAATTTCTATGGCGCCCTGGCGCTCACCGTTGCCAGGATGGTCGATCGGCATATAAGTCTCGACGAGATGGCGGTCACGCACGGTGCCGTCGATGGCTTCGAAGCGCGGCTTGAACACGATCTCCGAATGGATGCCGCCGCTGAGTGCCTGTTCGAGCGCCCGGTCGTCCGTGCGCGTAGCGCCGATTTCGTTGTCCCAGTTTGAAAACACAATCTGGCGGTTCAGCGCGTAAATGCGGATTTTGGCAATATTGAGCGCGCGCGTAAGACTGTAGACTTCCTGCCGCAGCTGCACGTTTTCGATCTGGTCGACCAGTTCAGCCGGCGGGACTTTTGCCGCGCGCAAGGCGAGCGGGGCGTAATGCGGCCAGAGTGCATTGAGCATGGTGCGCGCCATGGCAATGCTCTGGCTGGACTCCTGGCGCAGCAGGTTGCCCGTTATCGACTGATTGGAGAGTGCGAACATGACGGCGAGCACTACGCTCATGCCGACGACGCTGACCGCGGAGAAATAACGGCTCAGCCTGAATTTGCGTGCCGCTGCCGGCCGCAGGCCTGGTGGTGCGGCGCCAAAAGGCGCAGTCAGATCCGGGATTTCGCTCATCGTCGCCGTCCGCAAAAAAGGCCGCACCCCTTGCGGCCGGACAGGTAAAGACCGGCCGCTACACTGCGCGGTAAACCAGTAACGGCGGCCGGACGGCCGGGCTTGAGCGGAATTTGCGTGAATGCAATGGCGCCGGCACAAACGCCGGCACAAACGCCGGCGCGGCGGCGGTTCTAGCCGAGGCGGATTTCGCCGTCCAGCGTGATGTCGAGGTCGACGCCGTTGATGGTCAGGCGCATGCTGACGGGCAGCACCGCATCGCCTTTAATTTTGCTCTCGGCAAGCGCTTTGCCCACCGCGCGCTCGATTTCCGCCTGCGAACGGATGCCGACCACTTTGAGAAACCTGCGGATGCTCATGTTGAATGCTTCGTCGTTCACTGTGGTCCCCTTTCGCGATACCGGGTGTCGCGGTTGGCTTTGTAAAAATCGATCAGGCCGTTGGTTGAATCATCATAACCATTGGCCGGCGCGTTGTTGTCGAGGTCTGGCAGGATGCGGGTGGCGAGTTTCTTGCCGAGTTCAACGCCCGGCTGGTCGAAGGGGTTGATGCCCCAGATCACATTCTGCACAAATACCTTGTGTTCGTAGAGTGCCAGCAGCAAACCGAGCGAGCGCGGCGTCAGGCGGTCAATCAGCAGGGAATTGCTCGGCCGGTTGCCGGGGAAACACTCTTGCGCGGTGGCGGCGATTGCAGCACCGTTCATCAGCGCGGCGGTTTGCGCGAAAAAATTCGCCATCAGGATGGCGTGATGTTCTTCGCCGGTATGATGCGGCTGGCACACCGCAATGAAGTCGGCCGGCACCAGCCGCGTGCCCTGATGCAGCAATTGAAAAAACGAGTGCTGCGCATCGGTGCCGGCCGCGCCCCAGATGATCATGCCGCTGTCGCAATCGATGTCGGCACCGTCGGTGCCGACGCGTTTGCCGCTCGACTCCATGTCGAGTTGCTGCAGGTAGGCCGGCAGCAGTGCGAGCGATTCGTCGTAGGGCAGTATCGCTTGTGTCGCGGCGCCGAAAAAATTGTTGTACCAGATGCCCAGCATGGCGAGCAGCACCGGCATGCTTTTTTCGGATGCAGAATTACGAAAGTGCTCGTCCATCTCGTGCGCGCCGCGCAGCAGATCGCGAAACGCCGGCATGCCGCAGGCCAGCGCCACCGGCAGCCCGACTGCCGACCACAGCGAATAGCGACCGCCGACCCAGTCCCAGAACGGAAAAATGTTTTCCTCGCTGATGCCGAATTCGACTGCGCGCTGCGTATTGGCGGTGATGGCGACGAACTGCCGGCCGGCCGTGTCGCCTACCGCACGCGTCAGCCAGTCGCGCACAGTGCGCGCATTGGCCAGCGTTTCGATGGTCGAAAATGTTTTCGAGACGACGATCACCAGTGTGCCGGCGGCATCGAGCGGCGCCAGGGTGCGTTGCACTGCCGCCATGTCGATGTTGGAGACGAAATGCACGCGTGGGCCGCCCGCAGCGTAGGGGGCGAGCGCCTGTGTCGCCAGCAGCGGCCCCAGGTTCGAGCCGCCGATGCCGATGTGAATGACGTCGCTGTAACGGCGGCCGCCGTGGCCGCTGATGCTGCCGGCGCGCACGCCATCGCTGAAGATCTGCATGCGTTCCAGCGTGGCACGTACCTGCGGCATGACGTCGACACCATCGACCAGCACCGGCTGTTCGCCGCGCAGGGCGGTGTGCAGCGCGGCGCGGTTTTCCGTGGCATTGACCTTGCCGCCGCGGAAGAGCTCGCGCATGCGTTCGCCGAGGCCGCGTTCGCGCGCCAGCTGCGCCAGCAGCTGCATGCTGTCGTGATTAACCAGATTTTTCGAGTAATCGAGCAGCATGCCGTCTACACGCAGTGAAAAATTCGCAAAGCGTTGCGGGTCCGCTTCGAACAACTGCGTAATGCCGGCGTGCGCCATCGTCTGCTGGTGCGACTTGAGCGCCAGCCAGGCGGCGGAATCGGTGAGCGTGGACATTTGGATTGCTCTCAATTATCGCGGCGATTGTAGCGACTTTATCCGGCGCTGCCCAACCCGATTAGAATGGCCGTACTGCAACAGAAATGCTCTCTTCCCGAATCATGACCGATCTGCTGAAAGCGTTTGGCCGCGCGCTACGCGACATCTGGTCGCCGCGCATGCTCGCGCTCGCGCTATGGCCGATGTTCGCCGCACTCGTTTTATGGCTGGCGCTGGCGTGGTTTTATTGGGCCGAGTGGGCGCGTCTGGTCGATGGCTGGATAACCGGTTCGATACTCGTTGACTGGTTGCCGGCAGGCGGCGTGCTGGAACTGGCGCGGGTTGCCGCCTGGATCCTGCTTTCACTCTTGCTGATACCGCTGGTGCTGGCAACCGCGGGTATGCTGGCCGCCGCACTGGCGATGCCGCTGATTGTCGGTTTCGTCGCATCGCGCGGCTACCCCGCGCTCGAACGCCGCCGCGGTGGCAGTTTTGCCGGCAGTTTTATTTATGGCCTGATTGCGGTTGTCGTGTTCGCCGTGTTGTGGATCGTCACACTGCCGCTGTGGCTCACTGGTGTGCTGGGGCCGCCGCTGGCGCTGCTGCTGACGGCATGGCTGATACAGCGTTTGTTCCGTTACGATGCGCTGGCAGAACACGCCGACGCGGCGGAATATCGCGCCATCGTCAGGTCTTGTCGCGGCAGGTTTTTTCTGCTCGGCCTGCTGGTTGCCTTGCTCTACACCGTGCCGTTCGCAAACCTGTTCGCGCCGGTGGCGGGCGGGCTGGTCTTTACGCATTTCTCGCTGGCGCGGCTGGCGGTGTTGCGAAAAACAGGATTGAACGGCAGGATTGAGGATTGAGAAAAAACACGGGGCGCACAAGGCGCCCCGCAAATTACTACTCAATCCTGCAACTATTACATTCGCTCAAACACTGCCGCGATGCCCTGACCGCCGCCGATGCACATGGTGACCAGCGCGTACTTGCCGCCGCTGCGATGCAATTCATAAATTGCTTTGACCGTCAGCAGCGCACCGGTGGCGCCGATCGGATGACCGAGGCCGACGGCGCCGCCGTTCGGGTTGGTTTTCTTTGAATCGAACTTGAGATCGCAGGCGACTGCCATCGCCTGCACCGCAAACGCTTCGTTGGCCTCGACGACGTCGATGTCGCCGATCTTGAGGCCGGCGCGTTCGAGCGCGATGGTGCACGCCGGTACCGGGCCTATGCCCATGATTTTCGGATCAACACCGGCCAACCCGTACGACACCATGCGCGCCATCGGCTTCAAGCCCTGTTTCTCGGCGGCGGATTTTTCCATCAGCACCACGGCAGCCGCACCGTCATTGATTCCCGACGCATTGCCGGCGGTGACCGAACCGTCTTTCTTGAAAGCGGCACGCAGTTTAGCCATGCCTTCAAGCGTGGCGTCGGCGCGCGGATGTTCGTCCTTGTCGAACAGCGTAACGCCTTTGCGCGTTTTCAATTCGATCGGCAGGATCTGATCCTTGAAATAACCTTTTTCGATCGCGCTGACGGCGCGGCGATGGCTTTCCACCGCGAATGCGTCCTGCTCTTCGCGCGAAATTTTCCATTGCGCGGCGATGTTTTCGGCGGTGATGCCCATGTGCACCGTCTCGAACGGGTCGGTCAGCGCGCCGACCATCATGTCGACCACGCCGCCGTCGCCCATGCGCTGGCCCCAGCGCAGCGTCGGCATGAGGTAGCCGGCACGGCTCATCGATTCGGCGCCGCCACCGATGGCAACATCGGTGTCGCCAAGCCGGATCATTTGTGCGGCGCTGACGATAGCCTGCAAACCGCTGCCGCACAGGCGGTTGACGGTGAGTGCGGTGGATTCCTGCGGCAGACCGCCCTTGATGGCGGCGAGGCGCGAGATGTACATGTCTTTGGCTTCGGTATGAATCACGTTGCCGAGCGCCATCGCGCCGACCTGTTTGGCGTCGATGCCGGCGCGCTTGACGGCTTCACGGATGACCTGTGCCGCCAGTTCCGACGGCGCCAGATCTTTCAGCGCGCCGCCATAATCACCGATTGCAGTGCGCACGCCGCTGAGTACTACGACTTCACGTTCCGCCATGACATGTCTCCTTGATGCGGGAATTGCAAGAGGCGATTCGAAAATGCCGATCGCAGGGGAAAGCCAGTTTACGCCGGTGCATAGCCCATTGCCAGACGCCGGCTGCGTTATTCAATACGGATATTCGCTTCTTTCGCCACTTTGTTCCATTCGGGGATTTCGCGCTTGAGCAGCGCGGCAAATTCGTCCGGCGTATTGCTGACGGGTTCGAGGCCGGCGATGGCAAAGCGTTCGAGCACCACCGGCGCTTTCAGCAGGCGCGCGATTTCGCCGGACAGTTTCAGCACAATCGGGCGCGGCGTGCCGCCGGTCGCCATCATGCCGTACCAGACGTTGAATTCGTAACCGGGCACACCGGCTTCGGCCACCGTCGGCACCTCGGGCGCCATGCGCGAACGCTGCGAACCGCTCACCGCCAGCACTTTGATCTTGCCGCTTTTTGCCTGCGGCAAAACGGTCGCCAGGCCGGCCATCAAAACCTGCAATTCGCCCGACATCAGCGCCGTCATGCCGGGGCCGGTGCCTTTGTACGGAATGTGCATCAACTTGATGCCCGATTTGATTTCAAATAAAGCCACGCCCAGATGCGACGCCGAACCGGTGCCGCCCGAACCATAGGTGACAGTGCCGGGTTTGCTCTTCGCCAATGCAACCAGATCGCGTAGTGAGTTTGCCGGCACAGCGTTGCTGATTGCGAGCACGAAAGGTTGATTGGCCACCAGCGATACCGGCGCCAGATCCTTCTGCGGATCGTACGGAAGATTAGGGTTGATCGCGGACGCGAATGACAGATGCCCGTTGCTGCCGAGCACCAGTGTGTAGCCGTCAGGTGCGGAGTGTTTTGCCGCCACCGTCACACCGGCAATGCCGCCGGCGCCGCCGCGATTATCGACCACCACCGCCTGGCCGAGGCTTTCGGTAAGGCCCTGCGCAATCAGCCGCGCGGCAATATCAGTGCCACCGCCCGGCGCCGAGGGCACGATCAGGCGGATCGGTTTCACCGGATAGTTTTGCGCGGCGGCAGCGCCTGCCAGCGCCAGCAGCGCTGCTGCAGTGATTGCATCGCGTATCGGGTATTTCATGGCTTCTTTCCGCACGGGTCGATCGAGCGCGAAGTTTACACCCGTGCGCGCATGCGGCGCGGCGGCGGCAAATGTTATGATCAATTCTTTCCGCGCGCGCGCGGCAACACGACAAAACGCGGCAAAACGCAGCGCAGCGCCATAAAAATCAGTGAGGAGAATAGTTTGAATTCAGGTTTCTGGATCAGTTGGTACAATCTGCCCGACAAGAGCCGTGATGAATATCTCGCCTGGCTGCACGGCTCCTATATTCCTGCGGTACTCAAACGCCCCGGCGTGCTCGGCGCAGCGCATTACGCGTCGGAATCCAATCCGCCGATTTCCGGCGAAGCCGGGCGTCTGCGCGGGACCCCTGATCGCAAGGTGCCGGTCGGCGACCGTTATATTCTGGTCTTCGGCGGCAAAGATCCTTATGCATTTGCCAATCCGGCGCCATCGATTTATCACGCCGGACTGTCAGCCGTTGACCGTAAGATGCTGGCGATGCGGCTGGGCGAGCGCTCCAATGTGATGGCGCTCGAAGGCATGGCTTATGGGCCGGAAGCAAAGACCAGCAATGACGACATGGCCTTCATGCCGGGCATGCAGATGGGCAGCTTCAACGCCGGCGCGATTGAAGACGAAGACGAATTGATGGATTGGTATGCAACGTGGCGGCTGCCGTGCATGGAGAAACTGCCGGGCTGCGTGCGCATACGCAAACTGGTCTCGGTGTCGGGCTGGGCCAAACACGCGGTGTTTTATGAATTTGTCTCGGTCGACGCGCGCAACCAGAAGTTTGTTGATCACGAGGCTTTCGACCCGGTCAAAGAAGCGTGGACCGACAATGTCGTGCGCAAACTGGTGCACGCGCCGGGTTCGCCCAACGTCGCGCGCCGCATCTGGCCGCCGGAGAAATAAGCGCATGACGACGTTGCGTGGTGCGGCAGGGGTGGTGTGCGGCGCGGCGCTGCCGCTTTTGTTCTGCGCCGCGGCGCTTGCGCAATCGAGCGCGGTCTATCCGGTCAAGCCGGTGCGCTTTGTGGTTCCCTACGTGCCGGGCGGCGGCACCGACCTGATGGCGCGCGCGCTGGCGCAGCGCATGAGCGAAAGCATGGGGCAATCGATCATCGTCGACAATCGCGCCGGCGCCGGCGGCAATCTCGGCATGGAATTCGTCGCGCGCAGCCCGGCCGACGGCTACACGATTGCACTCGCCCTGACCGCGCAGTACGCAGTGAATCCGGCGCTCTATCCAAAGCTGCCGTACGATCCGGTCAAAGACTACGCGCCCATCATGCTGGTGGCGCGCAACCCCTATGTGCTGGTGGTGCATCCGACGCTGCCGGCGAAATCGGTGAAAGAACTTATCACGCTGGCGAAAGCGCGCGCCGGCGAACTGACGTTTTCGTCATCGGGCAACGGCAGCGGCGCGCACCTGTCGGGAGAAATGCTGAAGACCATGGCGCGCGTCAATCTCCTGCACATTCCCTACAAGGGTGCCGGTGCGCAGTTGCCCGATTTGATCGCCGGGCAGATTCACCTTTCGTTCGTCACCTGGAGTTCGGTCGGCCAGCACGTCAAGAGCGGGCGTTTGCGTGCGCTTGGCGTCACCACCGTCAAACGTTC
>JANYDY010000054.1 GCA_025363435.1 Betaproteobacteria bacterium | reverse complement strand
CCGAAACGTCTTCGAGCACACGCGGCTTGAGCTTGATGCGCTCGAATATCGCGCGGTTGTTGCGCAGCGACACCTCGTCTTCGCAGCCGCGGTCCATGAACTCGAACAGACCTTTCGGCAGGCGTTTACGCGCGAGCTCGCGCAGGTCGGCGATGTTGTAGGCGCCGAGCGTGTGATCTTTCATAGGCATTCAACAACTACCGGGGTGAGAAAAAATATTCGTCACTCCCGCGAAAGCGGGAGTCCAGGAGGCGCACCGTAAGCGGTATGAAATTCTGGATCCCCGCTTTCGCGGGGATGACGCATCTATAACGCACGACATATTCCAGAAACGCAGCGTTAGAGTTTAATCCCGAGCAGCTTTGCCGCGGTGCCCTGAAGGATGGAAACCTTGTCGGCGTCGCTCAGGCCCGGCGTATTGAGCACATGGTCGATCGCGTGCTCGGCCCACGGGATCGGATGGTCGGTGCCGATCACGAGCTGGCTGACGCCGACGTGCGCGATCAGGTGGCGCAGCATTTCCGGCGTGAAAACCAGCGTGTCGAAATACAGTTGGCGCAGGTACTCGGTCGGCTTTTTCTTCAACTTGATGTTCGGATCGCAGTTCGGCGGCGATACCGCGCACGCATGGTCCCAGCGCGGCGCGTATGACGGCAGGAAGCCGCCGCCGTGGGCCGCGCAGATTTTCAGGCCCGGGAACTTGTCGAGCGTGCCTTCCATGATCAGGTGCGACAGCGCGAGCGTGGTGTCGAGCGGATTGCCGATCGTGTTGGACAGCCAGCCGTTGCCTTTGAAGCGCTTGTTGAGCTCGGGCGTGCTCTGCGGGTGGATGAACAGCAGCACGCCGAGTTCCTCGGCCTTGGCCCACACCGGGTGGAATTTCGCATCCGCGAACTCTTCGCCGGCGACGCTGCCCCCGATGGCGGCGCCGCGCAGGTTGTATTTCTTCACCGCCGTCTCAAGTTGCTGCACGGCGAGGTCGGGAAATTGCAGCGCGAGCGAAGCAAATGCAACGAAGCGATCGGGGTGCACGGCGCACAGCTCCGCGAGTTTCTCGTTCTGTATCTGGATGATCTTCGCGACCATGTCGCGGTCGAACCGGTACCACGACGGGTTGATGCTCAGTGCTTCAATGTCGATACCCTGTTCATTCATCGAGGCGAGACGCTCTTCGAACACGATCACGTTCTGCATCTGGCCGCGGACTTCGCCGTTCGGCGTCTGTTTCATCAGATCCATCGCCTCGGGAATCACGCAGTGCGAGTGCACGTCGATCGTCTTGACGCGGCGGCCGCCGACCGAGACCTCGCGGCGCTTGACCGGTGGTTTCTGCTGCGCATGCGCGGCATCGAGCAGCGGGCAGCCGGTGAACAGGACGCCGGCGGTGGCGTTCGCGGTTTTTTTGAGAAATTCTCTGCGGCTGGTCATGCGGTTCTCCTCCGGATTGAATTTTTTGCCGCCCGGCGCGGTTCTAGTTTGTGGAATTGCGGCTGCCGGCGACGACGTCGGATTATGGCACGCGCTCAGCCGCCTCGCGAGCGCCGCCGCGACGGTTTATCATTCGGCCATGAAGAAAAAATTACCGACATGGTTGTGCCTGGGCGCACTCGCGTTTTCCGGCGCGGTGCATGCGCAGTCTTACCCGGTGAAACCGCTGCGCATGATTGTCGGTTTTGCGCCGGGTGGCGGCACCGACGTCACCGCGCGCGTGATTGTGCAGGCTTTGTCCGACGGGCTCGGCCAGCGTGTGATCATCGACAACCGGCCGGGCGCCAACGGCGTGCTCGGCACCGAACTGACTGCCAAAGCGCCGGCCGACGGTTACACCATCCTGATGGTCAATTCGGGTCATACGGTGAACCCCGGCATGTATCAGAAGCTGCCCTACGACACCGTGCGCGATTTCGCGCCGGTCAGTCTGGTGATGACGATTTCGAACCTGCTGGTGATCCACCCGTCGCTGCCGGTGAAAACGCTGCCGGAATTCGTGCGCCTGGCGCGCGCCCGACCCGGCGCCATCAACTACGGCTCCGGCGGACATGGCGCGAGCTCGCATCTGGCGATGGAACTCTTGAAAAAAACCACCAAAACCGATCTTGTGCACGTGCCGTATAAAAGCGGCGGCGTCTCGGCCACCGCGCTGCTCGCCGGCGAAGTTGCGGTATCCTTTAATACAATTCCATCGGCGTTGCAGTATGTAAAGGCAGGGCGCTTGCGCGCGATCGGGGTGTCGAGCCTCACGCGCTCGATCAGCGTGCCGGACGTGCCGACCATCGCCGAACAGGGCTACCCGGGATTTTCGGCAAGCGGATTGGCCGGTCTGGTTGCGCCCGCCGGCACGCCGAATGAGGCGATTGCGCGTTTGCATGTCGAAGTAGTGAAGCTCTTGAAGCAGCCGAAGATCGTCGAGCAATGCCTGACGCTGGGGCTCGACCCGGTCGGCGACACGCCGGCGGAGTTCGCGCAGTTCATCCGCAGCGACATGGATAAATGGACGAAGCTCACGCGCGACCTGAGTTTGACGATGTGATAAGAATTCTGGAATTTGGAGTTAAATTTTTTGGCGAGCTGAGGCATAGCATTGCTAATGAGAAAGTAATTTTTATAAGAGCGAGATGATGAATAAGAAGTCCGTTGGTCTTGACCTTATCGAGCAATTAGTTGCTTCTCATTTGGCGGCAATAGAGGCTATTCGCGTTATTAGTCATGCAGACGCGATGGTGGATCAGTTGGCTGTCGCGCTTCATGAGTTCCATAGATTCGAACTCGGTAAAGGAGAAAATGTCCGTACACGAGTGCAGCGGACAATTAAGCAGGCGCGAGTCGAGGAAAATGCTGATTTTTTTTACCTTCGACGAGCTTTATTGATTTCGATTTGTAGTGCGTTTGAATTAACTGTGCGACAAGAAGTTGTGGATTGTTTGCTCGAGACTCCTGACCACTGTGAGAGGTTTTGGGGAAAGCTCCGGAATAGTGCAAGAGATGTAGTTTCGCTTGGCGATGAGGTCAAATTAGCGGATTTTGTTGATTCAAATTTAAGAGAGGTTCCAAAAGAAATTTCTAGCAATGGAATGGCGGCAATATATAGGTTGTGGCTAAGCGTCGTTGAGCAGGATCCGCCGGATGATATAAAGATGGATGAGGAAATAAATGATGTGCTTTCTGCGAGAAACCACGCAGTTCACGAAAGTGAGAAAAGTAGAAAAAAATTGCGTGTCGGAACTTCTGCTTTTGTGAGTAATGACGGGCAATTTGTGATCGATGCTAAGGGGATAAATATTGCAGTGTTGCGGATCAAAGAATTTGTTGGGGGGATTGGATGTAAAAATTTGTAAGGCGCTTGTTTGAGGTGACAGTCGCTTGAGATGCTGTGTTTAATATTTTGAAGGGTTCGCGAATGGAATATTACGATGTGGTGAGCCCGCAGGGCGTGGAGGTCGTCAAACGCCGCGGCGTATCGCCGCGGCTTGCCGATCTCGACGGAAAAACCGTCGCCGAGGTCTGGAACGGCGTGTTCAAGGGCAACCAGACCTTTCCGGTGATCCGCAAGCTGTTGCAGCAGAGATTTCCGACGCTCAAGATCATTCCGTTCACCGAGTTTCCGCATTACGCAGGCGGCGACAACCCGTCCGAGCAGCGCGAGCGCGCCAGGCTGGTTGCGCAGCTCGCCAAAGAGAAGGGCGCGCAGGCCGTCATCTCGGGCAACGGCGCCTGAGGCAATTGCGCTCCGGCCGCGGCGCGGCCGGCAACGGAAGTGGAAAAAGCCGGCATCCCCTGCGTGGTGGTGACGACGACCGGTTTTTCATTGCAGGCGAAACTGACCGGCAAAGCCGGCGGCATCGACGACCTGCGCATTGCCGAATATCCGGGCCCGCTCGGTATCCATAGCGGAGAGAAAATCGAACGCAATATCGAGGCGACACTGATCGATCGCATTGTCGAAGGTCTCACGCAGGCCGGTGCGAGTGCAGTCGCGGCACAGTCGGGCGTGCATGATCCACGTGCTACCGTATTCAGCGGCAGTGCGGAAGAAATCAACCGTTACTTCATCGAGAAGGAATGGAGCGACGGCCTGCCGGTGGTGGCGCCGACGCTGGAACGCGTCGAACGTTTTCTCGTCCATACCGATCTTGCGGCAGACCGTGAAATCGCCATCATGCCGGGCGCGAATTTGCGCGTGACGCCGTGGGCCATCGCGGTGAATGCTGTCATGGCCGGTTGTGAACCTGCGCACATGCCGATTCTGATTGCTGCCGCTGAAGCGCTTGCCGACGAGCGTTGCAAACTCGCCAGCATTGGCAGTTCGTCGGGCATTTTTCCGTACGTGCTGATCAACGGACCGATCGCCAAACAACTCGGCATAGACAGCGGCGCGCAGCTCGTCTCGCGCGGCCCCAACCCGGCGATCGGCCGTGCGGTCGGCTTGATCGTGCGCAATATCGGCGGCTTTCGCCCCGGCGCAACTTACATGGGCAGCTTCGGTTATCCGCTGGCGTTTGCGCTTGCCGAGAACGAAGAGCTGAGTCCGTGGGAACCGTTCCATATCGGCCAGGGTTTCGAGCGCAGTGAGAGTGCGGTGACCATAGGTGTCACCAACAACTTCGGGCCGGCGCCGGCGCCGTATGACACCGTCGACAAACCCGGTGCGCAGACGGCGATTGAATTGCTGGCGAAAGAAATCACCAAGAAGACGCGCCTGTTCAACTTTCCGGGTCGCGGGCCGAAATCGGAAGAGGTGATGATCACGCTGCTGATCTCGCCGTCGGTGGCGAGGTCGCTCGCCGATGCCGGGTACACCAAAGCAAGTCTGCGTCAGGCGATATTCGAGCACACCACCATGCGACTGGCAGATTTCGAATGGGTGTTCAAATACACCGCGGTGATGCGCATGTCGTTAAAAGAACGCGTCGAAGAAGGCGCGCTGCCGCCGGAGTTTCTCGGCAAACCCGACGACATCGTGCGTGTTTTATCCAGCCCGGATATTCTGCACATCGTCGTTTGCGGCGATCCGAACCGCAACCGCATCATGGTGCTCGAGGGCGGACATACTTTGCCGACGACAAAAAAAATACGCCCGTCAGAAAACTGACGGGCGTATTTAAATCTCAACTGCCGGATCTTGAATTATCCGCGCACGTGCTTGGCGAAAAAGTCGAGCGTGCGCTGCCACGACAGTTTGGCTGCGGCTTCGTCGTAGCGCGGCGTAGTGTCGTTGTGGAAGCCGTGGTTGGTTTTGTCGTACATGTGCATTTCGAATTGCTTGTTATTTGCTTTCAGCGCTTTTTCGAACGCGGGCCAGCCGGCATTGATGCGTTCGTCCAGCCCGGCGTAGTGAATCTGCAGCGGCGCCTTGATGTTGGCGATGTCGGCCGCCGACGGCTGCGCGCCGTAGTACGGCACCGAGGCGCGCAGCTCAGGCATGCGCGTGGCGAAGATGTTGCAGATGCCACCGCCGAAGCAAAAGCCGACCGCACCGAGGCGCCCGTTTGATTCGGCGTGATCCTTGACCCAGTAGGCGCCGGCGACGAGGTCGTTCAGGCGCGCGACCGGGTCGAGCGTGGCGAAAAGCTTGAGCGCTTTTTCCTCTTCGCCGGGATAACCGCCGAGCGGCGTCAGCGCATCAGGCGAAAAGGCGAGGTAGCCGGCCACGGCGAGACGGCGCACCACGTCTTCGGTGTAGGGATTCATGCCGCGGTTCTCGTGAATGACGACGATCGCGGGCAGTTTGCCTTTGGCATTGGCCGGCCGCGCGAGATAGCCTTTCATGGTGCCGCTGCCGAGCGGTGAAGAATAGCTCACGCTTTCGGTTTTGATGCGGGCATCGTTTTTCGCAACCTGCTGCGCCAGCGCGTAATTTGGGCGCAGCGCTTCGAGCATGGCGGCCGCGGTAAAGCCGCCCACCGCATATTTGGCCGCGCCGTCGATAAATTCGCGGCGATCGAGCATGCCGTGCACGTAACCGTCGAACAGTTTCAACACTTCCTGCGGAAAGTCGCTGGCTTTCAGGCGTTCCATGATCGGTCTCCTCTTATGGTTTTGACTGCGAGGTCGAATGGTAAATGGATTTCCGGCGCCAGCATAGTGGCTGTATGCGAAGCCTGCGATTCACACGATTTACACCTTGCCACGCACCGGTGCCGGCGCCAGAATCCGGGTCTCGAACGCTGCACGCACCGGCAAGAGAGTGGGGGAGGACGCATCATGTCAGTAAGCACAAAGGGTTTGCGGTACACCGCGTGCTGTGCCATTTTTTGTTTGTTTGCCGGCGCTTGCGCGAGCCTTGCGCCCGTGCCATCGGCAGAGGTGCAGCGCACGCTCGCGCCAAGCGGAAAACTGCGCGTCGGCTTTAATTTCGGCGCGCCTTCATCGGTGGTGCGTGATGCCAATACCGGTGAGTTGTCCGGTCTGGAATACGATCTCGGCAAAGAGTTTGCGCGGCGCCTGGGCGTGCCGTTCGAACCGGTGCTGCTCAAGCGCAGCGCCGAAATTATCGATGCGCTCAAGGCCGGCAGCATCGATCTCGGATTTTTGACGCTGACACCGGCGCGCATGCGGGAACTCGATTTTTCGATACCTCACGTGCGGATCGACCAGACTTTTCTCGTTCCCGCGAATTCAAATGCGCAAACCCTGGCCGATCTCGACCGCTCAGGCACGCGTGTTGCCACCCTGGCGGGCGGCACTTCCAGCATCGTGCTTAAACAGCGGCTCAAGAACGCGACGGTTGTGGACGCCACGAGCATCCCCGGCGGTGTCGACCTGTTGCGCACGCAACAGATCCAGGCATTCGGCACGCAGAAAACAACGCTCTCTGAAATGGCCAGGCAATTGCCCGGCTCGCGCCTGCTCGACGGTTACTTTGCCTCCGAAGACCACGCCATGGCGATACCGAAGGGGCGCGATGCCGGCAAAAATTTTGTCGAGGCCTTTGTGCTCAATGCACGAAGCAGCGGTCTCATCAAGGCGCTGGTCGAGAAGAACGGTTTGCGCGGTACGCTAAGTGTTCCCGACTAAGATTATTTTTTCTCCAGCAATTCCGGATTGAGCACATTGACCGGTTTGCCTGCCGCGTAGGCGAGCAGCTGCTCGACGCCGCCGGCATAAATGCCTTCGTAGCTGTCTTTCACGTTGTAGCCGAGATGCGGCGTGCATAGCGCGTTTTTCATTTTCAGCAGTGGATGATTGGCGTTTATCACGGGTTCATCTTCGAACACGTCTACCGCGGCAAAACCCGGCCGGCCTTTTTTCAGTGCGGCGACCAGCGCGCCTTCTTCGATAATCGGTGCGCGGCTGGTATTGACGAGCAGCGCCGTCGGCTTCATGCGCGCGAGATCGGCAGAGGTGACGATGCCGCGTGTGGCATCGTTTGACATGAGATGCAGGCTGATGATGTCGGAATTTCCAAAGAACGCTTCGCGGCTGGCGGCGATTTCAAAGCCTTCGGCCTTCGCATTGGCCAGCGAACCCTCGCGGCCCCAGCAAACGACGTTCATGCCGAAGGCGCGGCCGACACGCGCGACACCGCTGCCGATGCGGCCGAAGGCATATATGCCGAGCGTGCGGCCGTTGAGGCGAGTGCCGGCGGTGGTGTGCCAGTGGCCGTTTTTCAGTTGCTCCGCTTCATAGGGCAAATTTCGCATTGACGCGAGGATCAGCGCCCATGCCAGTTCGCCGGTGACGGTGTAAGGACTTTTGCCTTCATGTCCGCCGGCGGAGACGAGTATGCCGAGATCGGTGCAGGCTTTTACATCGAGGTGGCTGACGTTGCGGCCGGTCTGGCTGATGAATTTGAGGCCGGGCAATTGCTTGAGTATGTCGCGCGTGATGACGACGCGCTGTTGCGTTAGCAGCAGCGCATCGGAGCCTTTGACCTGTTCGACAACGCGCACCGGGTCGGTATAGGGGTCGTTGTAAATGATGACTTCATGGCCCTGCAGCTTCGGAAACGCGCGCGTTTTACGCAATGCATCGGCATAGTCGTGAATGACGGAGATTTTCATTGCTTGTCCCGGGATGGTTTGCGGCGAGGGGCAAGCTTAGCGATGACTTAGTGCGCGGTCAAACCGGCGGGATGCGCCGGAACCTGACCGTACAAACATCGGAATGCCGGGCAGGATCTGGCCGGTCATGGCGCTGCGCCGTACTTTGCGCCGGTTATCTGGGGGATTCTTCGAGCGTGAAAGAAAACGTCGCGCCCTGATCGGGGGCGGCATCCGCCCAGATCTTGCCGCCGTGTTTTTGCACGATGCGCGCGACGATGGTGAGGCCGATGCCGGTGCCCTCGTATGCCGAGTAGGGATGCAGGCGCTCGAAGGCCTGGAACAGCTTGCCGGCGTACTCCATGCGAAAACCGATGCCGTTGTCACGCACGAAAATCACTCGGCCGCTGTCGGTGACGACGTGGCCGATTTCGATTACGGTGTGTACGCGCGTGCGCGTAAACTTGAGCGCGTTGCCAATCAGATTTTGCAGCACGATCTGCACGAGGCCGCGATCGCATTCCAGTTCGAACAGGTTGCTGACGCGCCATTCGACGTTGCGGTGCAGGGTTTCGGCTTCGAACTCGGCAATGATCGATTTGACCAGCGGCTGTAGCGCAACCGCGCCGGTCTTGACCGAGCGGCGCGAAATGGTAAACCAACTCAGCAGATCGCTAATCAGATCGGACATGCGGCCGGCGCTTTTCTTGATGTGCTCGACATGTTCGAGCGCTTCCGCGGGGATGCCGGTCTTGCAATCGCGCAGCAGAATGTCGGCATAGGCATTGATATGCCGCACCGGCGCCCTGAGATCGTGCGCCATCGAGCGTGAAAATGCCTCGAGATCGGCGTTTGCCGCCGCCAGCGTTTCGTTTTGCGCGTACAGTTCCTGGCGCAGTTTTTCAATCAGGTCTTCGGTGGCTTTGCGCGTCGTCATGTCGCGATTGACCTTGGCATAACCGATCAGCCGGCCGTCGTTGTCGCGCAGGGCGGCAACCGTGATGTCGGCCCAGAAACGCGAACCGTCCTTGCGCAGACGCCAGCCCTGTTCGGCGACGCTGCCGAGTGCCGCGGCGACGTCGAGCTCGCGCGCGGGATGACCGGCCGCGACATCTTCCGGCAGGAAAAAGCGCGCGAAATGCTGGCCGATGATTTCGGCGGCGGTGTAGCCGGTCAGGCGCTCCGCGCCGGTGTTCCAGCTCGTCACCACGCCGACCGGGTTGAGCATGAAAATGCCGTAATCGACAATGCCGTCAACGAGTATGCGGAAGCGCTCTTCGCTTTCGCGCAGCGTCTGTTCCATGGCGCGCCGCTCGGTGAGGTCGCGCGTCACTTTGGCGAAGCCGATCAGATCGCCGTCGGTGTTGCGCACCGCTGTCAGCACGACGTTGGCCCAGAACCGGCTGCCGTCCTTGCGCACGCGATAGCCTTCGTCTTCGCAGCGGCCGACCCCGGCGGCGACCTCAAGCAGGTACTTGGGTTTGCCGCGTTCGACGTCGGCAGGCGGATAAAAGCGCGATATGTGTTCGCCGAGAATTTCGGCGGCGGTATAACCCTTGATGCGTTCGGCGCCGGCGTTCCAGCTTCTGACGACGCCGGCCTGATCGAGCATGAAGATGGCGTAATCGACAACGCTATCGACGAGCGTTTGAAAGCGTTCTTCGCAATCGAGAATGTCGAGCGGGTTTTTGCCGCCGGCGCGTTTGATGCGCGGGCCGATTGGCGCCGGATTGTCGTTTTGCGCGACGAGTCTGATGACCTGCCTATTGGATTCCATGAGATTATCCTTGTCGATCCGCGAGGTAATGACGAGGGTAAATATTTTTATGATCTACGGTATTCCTACGGGTAATAAAGTGTCAAGAGAACAAATGCACACTGCGGCTGTCGCGGCCGCAGCTGCAGCCTTGCCGTGGCGAATGCTGACCGGCTTAAATCCGGAACAGCCTGGCGGCGTTGCCACCGAGGATCTGCTCGCGTTCCTGCGGCGACAGTTCAGTCAGGCCCTCGATGAACTCGACCGGACGTTTATCGCGATTGGCTGATGCATAGTCGGTGCCGAAGACCACGCGGTCCGCCCCCATGATGCGCACCAGTGCGGTCAGCACCTGTGCATTTTCGATAATGGTGTCGCAGTAGAAGCGGCGCAGGTAGGCGCTCGGCGGCTGCTTCATATTCTGCAGCGCAGGCGTGGTCTCGGCATTGCGGTCGTAGCGGCCGATGCCGAAGGGCAGATTGCCGCCGGCGCGCGGCAGCATCACTGCGAGCGCAGGGAAGGCATCGAGCACGCCGCCGTAAATCAGTGCGGCGGCAGCGATGCCGATTTCAACCGGATTGCCGAGTAGATTGCTCATGTTGTAACTGCGCATGCGCTCGCCACCGAGCGGCGCGATCGGATGCGGAAAAATCGGCCAGCCAAGTTCCTCGCATTTCGCATAAACGGGAAACAGCGCCTTGTCGTCGAGATTGCGTCCGCCGACTGCGGTCGCCAGCATGAGGCCGCGCAGTCCGGGCAGTTTGCCGGCGCGCTCGATTTCGCGCACCGCCAGTTCCGGCGCCTGCAGCGGCGCCATCGCGAGACCGACAAAACGCTGCGGATATTTGCGATGCGCCGCCGAGCAGGCGTCGTTAAATAATTGCGACAGTTCGAGGCCCAGCGCGGGCGGCGCCCAGTAGACCATCGGCTGCATCAGCGAGAGCACTTGAGTGGCGATGCCCGCATCGTCCATCATCCTGATGCGGCTTTCGAGATCGGTGTAGACGGGGGCGAACACGGTATTCATGCCGGGCAGAGTGAAGGTCGGATTGCCGTTGGCATCGCGGCCGGGTTTGCCGCCGTGGGCAGCGCCTTCGCGTAGCACCAAGTCGATGAATTCCTGCGGATACCAGTGCGAATGCGCGTCTATTACGCGGGGGCCCGTGCGTTGCGCCGGAGCGCCGGCACAACCGCCGAGCAGTGCGCCGCCGGCAGCCGCCAGCGCGGCGAGAAATTCGCGTCTTGCGATGGTCATGGCCATCTCCCCCTGTTTGCCGCGTATTGTCACTCTTGAAACGGCTGCGCACAACTGCGGATAAGGGCTATGATGGATGCCTGTCCAATGGCACGGAGCGGTTGCGGGTTATGACCAAGGATCCATCCAAGATCAAACGCTGCCCGGCATGCAAACGTCTGTCGAGTACCGCGACGATGCGGCCGCTCTCGCGTACCGTACAGAGCGGTGTGCGCTTCGTCTGTCTCGATTGTTTTACAGACGGCATGGCGAAGCAGAAAAGCGCCGCGGCGATCAAGCGGAAATAGCCGCCGCCATCAGCGTTGTTTCATTGTTAGAGCGCGAAACGCCGAAATAGCATAAAGTCGCACGCTCATAACGGAAAGGATCAACCAATTGGCAAAGCCAAACTACTCGTTCCAGAAGCGCCAGCGCGAAATCGCCAAGAAGCAGAAAAAAGAAGAAAAGAAATTGCGCAAGATGGAAAGCGGCGAACCGGAGGCGGCTGATGCCGCATCTGCAGAAGCGACACCTGAAAGCGTCACGCCACCGGAAGGCGGCGATAAACCGGCGCAGTAGTCGCGCAGCAGTCGATTACCGTTTCAATAAATTTCCCGCGTGCGCACCGTGTTGCGCACGGTGGCGCGGGAAATTCAATCATTCCCGCAGATCGAATTATTTGAGCTTGGCCGCCGGCGCGACTGTTGCGTCGCCGACGCCTGCCTTCTCGATTTCGCGCGCGACCAATCCTGATGCTTTGATGTCATCGACGAATGCGTTGAGGTATTGCAGACCCGCGCTGCGGCCTTTGACGATGCCGATCGCCTGTCGTATTGACATGAATGCGCCGTCGAGCCGGCGCGAACCGGGAATGCGTGCCGCGGCGTCGGCGACGCGCTGTTTGACGCCCGCCAGTACGTCGGCATTGCCGGCGGCGAATGCGTCGGCTGCACCTGTCGTTGTCGCGATCGGCACGAGCTGTGCGTTTTTCAGATTACGCGCGAGAAACAGTGCGTAGTTGCTGCCTGCAGTAACCGCCACGCGCACGCCGGGTCGGTCGACATCCGCATTGCTTTTTATGTTTGAACCCGCCGGCACCAGATACGTGCCTTCGATCTCGGCGTACGGCGCGGTGAAGTCGATGACATCGGCGCGCAGCGGATCGATGGCGAGAAACGCGACGTCCCAGGCGCCGACCTTCAATCCTTCGACCATCAGCCGCGCCTGATCGTAGGCGACGAGTTCAACCGGCACGCCAAGACGTTTGCCGAGTTCGTGCGCGAGATTGACGGCGATGCCGACGGGTTGGCCGGTGGCCGGATCGCGCGTCGCCAGCACGCCGTTGCCGTAATTGATGCCGGCGCGCAGTTTGCCGGTGGGCGCGAGATCGGTGCGCACCGCCGGTGAAACGTCAGGCAGGCTGGCGCAGGCCGCGAGCAGCGCGGTGCAGGCGAACGCGAAGCCGATTCTCACCATGCTTACTCGACCTTCTCGAAATCGATGCGCTCGTTGACCGGTAGCCCCTGCAGATAACGACGCAGGCAGTCGAGCCCCATTTCGACCGCGCCCAGGCGCACCCAGTCGCGGCCGCCGACAATGCGGCTGCGGCGCGAAGCGACATCGTTGGCGGTTGCAATCGCCAGGCAGGTGGTGCCGGCGAATTCGATGCGGTCGCCGCCTTCATCGATATCGATCAGCACCGCCAGCGCGTGCGTGGCGCCGCTTTGTTTTTGCGCGGCGCGCGCGACCATTTCCGCAGCTTCCTTGTCGATGCCGCCTTTGAGTGCATCGCGCTCGAGGCCGACCGCGGCGCAGATATCCGCGTTCTGCCGCGCGACCACGCCGCGGCGCAGGATGTTTTCCGCGCCCGGCAGGTGCGCGATGCGGCCGGCAATCTGGCCGCCGGTGAAGTTTTCGACGATTGCCAGCGTTGCGTTGTTCTTCGTTAGTGCTTCCATTACCACGCCTTCGAGCGTGGCGTCGTTTTCGGCCATGATGAAATTGCCGAAACGTTTGCGCACTTCCGCTTCGACCGGCGCCAACTTGCGTTTGACGTCGTCCATGTCGGTGCCGCGCACCGTCAGCTTGGTTTCGAGCTGCGGGTAATGCGCACGGAAACCGAGCTTGACGCTGCCGTCGGGGGCGAGCGCTTCGACGCCGGCCAGCAGCGTGTCGGCATGCGATTCGCCGATGCCGTAGGAATGAAAACGTTTCAGATAAATCGCCGACTGCTTACCGGCCTTGGCGAGCAGGCGCGGAATGATCTGGTCTTCGAGCATGCGCCGCAGTTCGCGCGGCAC
>JANYDY010000076.1 GCA_025363435.1 Betaproteobacteria bacterium | reverse complement strand
CACACTCGCCGTGCTACTCACCACGTCCGCGCCACTGATATTCGTAAAGCTCACCGACCCAGGCGTCAACGCCGACGCATACACCGTGCTCCCAGATCCAATCGCCGCACCCGCCAACGCCAGCTTGCTGACCGTCAGCGTGCCGCTTGCGTAGCCGATTGAATAACCGAGGTTGGAAGCCGCAGCGCTGGGCGTTATGTTGTGCAGTGTGCCTGCCGTCAATTGACCGGATGTCGATAGAGAACCATCTACCGCAAAACTCGGCCCGCTACTGACAGCAGTACCTTGCGTATCACCGTCGATGAGGCCAACAGTGCTGAAAGTAAAGACAGGATTCGCGCTGGCATAGGTCTTGGTCTGGTCGTCGGCGGTCAACGTGAGCGTTGGCTGCACGCGGAAGTAAATGCGGTTACCGGAGGCGATCGGGTCGCTGCCGTCATCGACGTTGTAGCGCTTGCCCGACTCGACGAGTCCGCCACGCGTAGTGCCGGTGGGGTTGCCGCTGTAAATGCGCCACGCGCCGCCAACTCCAGTTGTAATCGCGGCCGCACCGGCATTGTTAATGAAGTTGCCGCCGGTGCCGGTCGCATTTGGCGTCGCCGCAACATCTGCAATCAGCGTAACCGCGTTGGCGCTGGTGCTGGTCGCCGCAATAACACCATTTAACGTAAGATCGCCGGATTGTGACTGCGCGCTCAGCGTGCCAACCGACGATGCGCCCAGCGACAGCGCGCCTGAATTCGCTACACTTGCGCCGCCGCTCGTGTTGAATGAAAGATTGCCGCTGAAATTATTGCCTGTGTTGTTGGCGGCAATAGTGCCGCCACCGGTACTTGTCAGCGTAGTCGCACCGCTGGTCGACACCGTACCGTTGTAAGTCTGATTGCCGCTGCTGCGCACCAAGCCGCCGTTGATATTCAGCGCCGTCGATGCACCCGACGTCAGTGAAGTCAGCGCAGTGCTTGCGCCGACCGTGTTGCTGAAGGTCACGCTGCCGGCACCGGTCAAGCCTAGCGCGCCGGCGCCGTCGACCGTGCCGCCAAGCGTCACCGCAAACCCATTGGTATCGATGGTGCCGGCGCCGGTCAATGACACACTGCGCGTGCCCGGTGAATTAATCGTCGCGGCTGCCCGCAAGGTGCCGCCGTTGAAGATCAGCGTGTTCGTCGCGCTGCCATCACCCAGCGCCGCGCTGGCATTGGCGTTGATGGTGCCGGCGCTGATGGTCGTCGAGCCGCTGTAGCTATTGTTGCCGGTCAGCGTAAAGATACCGCTGCCCTGCTTGACAAGGCCGCCGCTGCCGCTGATGACGCCGCCGTACGACGTGTTGCTGGCATCCCCCGTCGTCAACGTATTGGCGTTGAGCGTCAGGTTGCCGCCGGTTGCGCCGCCGCCGGACAGCTTGCCGATGGTCTCGCTGTTCAGCAGATTGAGCGTAACGCCGGCCGTATTGGCGAGCGTAACCGCAGCCGTGTTGTCGATGGCATTACCGCCCGATAGATTGAGCGTGCCGGCGGTTACATTCGTCGTCGATGTGTAGGTGTTCGAACCGGACAGGTTCAGCGCAGAGTTCGCGCTGTTCTGTGTAACACCCGTCACGCTGCTGCCGATATTCGCGCTAACCGTCGCATTGCCGCTGCCCGAACCGGAATTGGTGATCGTGCCAGCGTTGTTGACCGCGGCCGTCGACAAGCTGATGCCGCCCGGAGTCGTGCTGTTGTTATTGAGCACCAGGTTACCGCTGCCGCCGACACCGCCCGACAAAGTTAATGCCGCTGTGTTGCTATTGGTCAGCGTGGTAGCGCTGCTGTTGACGGTCAATGCGCCTGATATATCCAACGCTGAATTTACGCTGTTTTCCGTAATGGCCGTGACGCTGGAACCGATCGCTGCGCTGATGACCGAGCTACCGGCGCCGGACCCCGAATTCGCAATCGTGCCGGCATTGTTAACCGCGGTCGTCGACAACGTAATGCCGCCGACCGTGCTGCTGTTGTTGTTCAACACCAGGTTGCCGCTACCGCCAACGCTGCCGGACAAGGTCAATGCAGCCGTGTTGCTGTTGGTCAGCGTGGTGCCGCTGCCGTTCACGGTCAATGCACCAGTCACATTCAGCGCCGAGGTCGCGCTGTTCTCCGTGATGCCGGTGACGTTCGAGCCGACCGCCGCACTGATCACATTGGTCGCGCTGCCCGCGCCAGAGTTGGTGATGATGCCGGTGTTATTAACTGCGGTGGTTGACAGCGTAGTCACGCCGGCGCCGGTGGCGTTGAGTGCCAGGTCGCCTGTTCCAGTCACGCCGCCGCTCAAAGTCAGCGTGTTTGCCGCCGCCGTCAGTTTCAGATCGTGGCTATTGAGCGTCACTGCACCGCTGAAGGTGCTGTTTGCACTGCTGCTGATCGTTGCGACACCCGTGTTGCCCGAGGCAACGGAAATGGCATTGGCAAAAGTCCCCGCCAACCCGCCATTCAGCGACGCATCTGCGGCACCGCTCGATTTGCCGATGGTGATGGTGCCGGTGCCGAAGGCGTTTGCGCTAGTGGCGCCGCTCAAGGTGCCGGCCTCGATCGTGCTGCCGCCGTCATACGCGTTATTGCCCGACAGGGTAACGGTGCCCGTGCCTTGCTTGGTTAAGCTGAAGCTGCTCGCACCATCGCTAATGACGGCGCTGATGCCGAGCCCGCTGCCCGTGGATCTGGCGTTGGAATTCGCCAGCAGCGTGACACCGCCGGTCGACAGTGTGCCCGCGCCCACCGAGTTGTCGATGGTGCCGCCGTTGATTGTCGTTGCGTTGGTGACCGTCGCACTGTTGATGATGTCGAGCGTGGTCGCGCCGGCAACCTTGATGGTGCCGCTGCCGGCGACACCGGCGCCGCTGATCGCCAGCGCGCCTTCATTCACCGCGGTCGCGCCCGAATACGCGCTCGCGCCGGTCAGCGTCAGCGTACCGGTGCCCATCTTGGTCAGCGCGCCGGTGGTCGCAGCACCCGCACCGCTCAACGTCAGATTGGTGGCGCCGATGGTAACGTCGATTACGCTCGCCTTGCCGGCGGTCAGCGTGAAATTGCGATCGATCGTCGTCGTGCCGCCCGTATAACGCAGGCTGCCGCCACCGAGCACGAGATTGCCAGCGGCGTTGGTCGATGCGCCGATGTTGCTCGCAACACTGCCGTTGGCGAGCGACGACACGCTCAGCGTGCCGTTGTTGATGGTCGTCGCGCCGGTGTACGTGTTGGCGTTGGACAGCGTGAACGTGCCGCTACCCTGCTTGGTCAGGCCCACCGTGCCCGCGCCGTTTTGAATCAGACCGCTGTAGGTCGTGCTGCCGGTGCTGCCGGTCGTCACCGTCACCGCGCCCGCACTGCCACTCGTGACGGTGCCGCTGCCCGACAACGATGCGATCGTGTCGCTGAAACCATTGAGATCGAGCGTGCCAGCCGCGGCGATCGTCACGTCGCTACTTGATCCGATCGCATTGGTCGCGCCGAGTTGCAGCGTGCCGCTCGTAATCGTGGTGCCGCTCTTGTACGTGTTGGCACCGGACAGGCGCAGCGCAGAGGTCGCACTGTTTTCCGTCACGCCCGTGACGTTGGTGCCAATCGCGGCACTGACCACGCTGGTCGCGCTGCCCGCTCCCGAGTTGGTGATCGTGCCCGTGTGGTTGATCGCGGCGCCCGACAGCGTGATCGCGCCGGTGCTGGTCGCGTTCAAAGTCAGATTGCCGGTGCCCGTCACACCACCACTCAAGCCCAACGTGCTGCCGGCGACCGTGAGCGTGAGGTCGTGGTTATTGAGCGTAACTGCACCGCCGAACGTACTCGCCGCGCTGCTCGTGATCGTCGCAGTGCCCGTGTTACCCGCCGCAACTGAAATCGCGTTCGCAAACGTTCCTGCAAGTCCACCGCTCAACGTCGCGTTCGCGGATCCGCTCGTGTCACCGATCGTGATCGCGCCAGTGCCGAACGCGGTGGCGTTTGTAGTGCCTGACAGTGTGCCGGCCTTGATCGTCGTGCCGCCGGAGTAGGTGTTATTGCCGGTGAGCGTCAGCGTGCCCGTGCCGGCTTTAGCGAGCGCGAACGTGCCGCCGCTGTCCTGCACATTACCGGTGAACGATGTCGAAGTATTGTCGCCACCCGTGGTCAGCGTTGCCGATCCCGCGGTGTTGATAACTGCCCCGCTGCCCGCGAGCGAACCGACCGTATCGTTGAAGCCGGCGAGGTTTAACGTGCCACTCGCGCCCACCGTCACCGCGCTCAGTGTGCCGATTGAATTCGCTGCACCGAGTTGCACTGTGCCGGCGTTGATGCTGGTTGCGCCCGAGTAACTGTTCGCACCACTCAGTGTCAACGTGCCGGCGCCGGTCTTGGTCACGCTGCCCTGACCACTCAACACACCGGACACTGTGATATTGCCGGTGTTCGTGTCGAACGTGAGCGCATTGCCTGTGTTGCCGACCGCGCCGGACAACGTGAGCGTGTTCGTCGTCGACTGAATCGTACCGCCGCCACTGCCATCGACGTAAATCTGGCGATTGGTCGAAACCGCACCTCCGGTGTACACGAGCGTCGCGGCAGTCGAACTGCCGAGCAAAATCGGCGTCGTCGCAGCCGTCGCACCCAGCGAGCTGTTGATACCGCCATTGGCAAGCGTGCCGACGCTCAGCGTGCCATTACGAATGAAAGTCTGGCCGGTGTAACTATTGGCCGCATTGCCGAGCGTCAGCGTGCCCGTGCCGTTCTTGACGAGACCGCCGGCGCCGCCGATGACACCATTGGCGGCAATCGAACCGCTGCCGGTGTTGAAGGTCGCCGCGAAACCGCCATTGGTAACAGTTCCCGACAGCGTCAAAGCGCTGGCGGTTACGCCGACCGTCGCGGCCGCGCCCTGTATGATGTTGCCGGCGAAGATGTTGGTTCCAGCAATGTTGTCGATCGCCCCGGCTCGGCTGTTGGCGGCATCACCGGTACCGCTGTAGGTGATGGTTTCAGGCGTCGCGTAGTTGAATCCGCCCGAAAATCCCAGCGTCGCACCGCTGACGACGGTGGTCGTGCCGGCCGCTGTGCCGAGCGCACCGTCAGCGGTGACCATCAGGGTGCCGGCATTAATTGTTGTTCCGCCCGTGTAGGCATTGGTATTCGAAAGGGTGAGCGTGCCGGCGCCGTTCTTTGTAAATGCAAATCCGCCGCCGACAATGCCGGCAATGCTGACATCGTTGCCATTGGTATCGATCACGCCCGCGGCCGTCATCGTCACGTTGCGTGCAACCGGCGAGGTAATCGTGCCACCGGCCTGTAACGTGCCGCCGCCGAGCGTCAGCGTATTGGTTGCGCTGCCATCGCCGAGCGCCGCGCTGGAGGCAGCATTCAGCGTGCCAGTGGTAATGGTGGTCACGCCCGAATACGTATTGGTACCGGTAAGTTTCAATTGCCCCGCAATGGTCTTGGTCAGACCGCCGGCACCGCTGATCGCCGCGGAAACCGTCAGGTCGTCTGTCGCAAGCCCGTTGGCAACGCTGAATGTGCGCGTCACGCCACCGTTGGCGAGATTCCCGGCAATCGTCGCACCAATAGCGCCGGAGCCATTCGCCGTCAGCGTCACGTTGCCGGCGAGCGTCAGCGTGCCCGCTCCGGTTGTCACGCTGGCGCCAGAGGCAGAACCGCTTTCAACCGTCAAAGCGGTGGTCGCGTTGTTGAATCCGTTCAGATCGAGTGTGCCGGGCGAACGCAGCAATATCGCCTGCGACGTAAACGCACTATTGATGCCAGATCGCACGGTTCCGGAATTGATGCGCAGGCCGCCGGTAAATGTTGTCGCTGCGTTTTCCAGCAACACGCCGGTGCCGTCTAGACCAAGGCCGCCGGTGCCCGTGACCGGCGAGTTCGAACCGAAAGTCAGATTCGACACGGCGAAAATTTTCGCATCCGTCGCGCCGAACGCAATCGCGCCGGAATTCTGCGTCGGCTGGATCACGTTGCTGCCGCCGAGCGAGAGCACATTACCGCTCGTGAGCGCCAGCGAATTCGCGCCGACCGTCGGGTTGTAATCGTAGGTCACGCCGCCGGAGAGCAGCAGCGAATTGATGGTGAAGGTTTCGTCGAAGCTGCGATTGGCCGTCAACTTCAGATTCTGGTTGGCGACGGTCGGATTCGCGTTCAGTAAATACTCGCTGGCGGCGAGCGGCCGCAGGCCGAAATTCCCCGCGCCCGTCCCGCACTGCACCGCGGTGTCGCACGTCACGAAATCGGTTCCGCTGCTGCCGGTGCTGCTGGCGCCGATCACCCCCGCAATAATGCTGATCGTGTTGGTCCCCGTGGCGCCGCCGCCGCCGGTCAGTGCCGGCGCCCCGGTGAACACGATGTTCGAACTGTTCGCCGTTTGCGACACCACCGTGTTTGCGCCAAGATTGGTGCCGCGGAAAAATCCGCCCGCCAAGGCTGTGCGCGTCAGCGAGGCGAATGTGACCTGCGTATTGGCTGCCGCATTCGGCAACAGCGTAACCGTTGAATAACCATTGCTGAAGTTCAGCGCACCGATAGTCTCCGTTGTATTGGCCCCGTTGCCGGTTACGACGAACTCACCGCCCGTCAAGGTAAGCGGCGCCGTATCCGGAACACGATTGAGTGTGGCGTGTGCAACGGTGTTGTCCAGTTTGAAAGTGGCACCGGACGCAACATTGATCGCCGCCGTCGATGCCAATGCTCCGCTTGCTCCGCTCAGTATCAGCGTGCCGCCACTCACATTCGTCGTTGCCGCGACGCCACTGTACGTATTGGCGCCGGAAAGATTGAGCGTTCCAGAGCCCACCTTGGTCAATGCAAAGTTGCCGGCGCTGCTAACCACGCCCGACAGCGCCAACGTGTCGCCGCCGGTTGCCGCACCGAAGGTTGATGCGGCCGCCATACTCACGTTGCCCGACAACGAAGCCGTGCCGGTAGCGGTCAGTGCGCCGGCGCTACCGACGCCGACACCGCTCACCGTGACCGCCTCGCTGCCGATTGCGACGTTGTTGATGTTGAGCGTTGCGCCCGCGGTAATCGTCGTTGCTCCCGCCGTACTACCAAGTGCCGCCGCGTTCGACGCAACCAAGGTGCCGGCACTGACCGTTGTCAATCCGGAATAGGTATTCACGCCGCTCAACGTCAACGTGCCGGTGCCGGCTTTCGTCAACGCCACCGCCCCGGCGCCATCCTGAACCACGCCCGAGAAAGTAGTCGACGTGTTGTTGGCACCGGCGGTAAGCGTCGCAGCCGCGCCGGAATTGGTGACGGTGCCACCACCCGCAAGCGAACCGATGGTGGCCGCGATGCCACCCAGATCGAGCGTGCCGCTGTTTGTCACGGCGGTATTCGTCAATGCAGCGGCTGCGCCGGTTTTCAGGGTGCCTGACGAGATTGTGGTGGCACTGGTGTAGGTGTTCGCCCCCGACAATGTGAGACCGGAACTTGCACTGTTCTGGGTGACGCCGGTGACGCTCGTGCCAATCACACTACTGATCAGGCTGTTGCCCGATCCCGTACCGGAGTTCGTGACGGTACCAATGTTACTGACGGCGGCGCCAGAGATTGTGATGCCGTTGGCGGTTGAACTGTTGTTGTTGAGCACCAGATTTCCCGCGCCCCCTACCCCCGACGTCACTGTCAGTAGCTGCGTGCCAGCCGCATTGACAAGCGTGGTACCGTTCGGATTGACGTTCAACAAATTGGTGCTGATCGTCAGCGCGGAGGTCGTGCTGTTCTGCGTAATCGTCGTTACGCTTGGGCCGATGCCGCCGGAAATGATATTGGTCGCACCGCCGGCGCCGGAATTCGTAATCGTGCCCGCGTTGTTGACCGCACTCGCCGACAGCGTAATCGCATTGGCCGCGGTCGCATTCAACGTGAGATTGCCGGTGCCGGTTACGCCACCGCTCAGTCCGATTGTGCTGGCGCCGGACTGCACCGTCAGGTCGTGATTGTTCAGTGCGACTGCGCCGCTGAAGGTAATGCCTGCGCTGTCGGTAATGGCCGCAGTTCCGCTGTTGCCCGCAGCAACGAAGATCGAATTGCCGATATTGACGTTGCTGGTCAATGTCGTGTTTGCAGCACCGCTCGTGTCGCCCAGCGTAATGGCGCCGGCACCAAACGCCGTTACATTCGTCGCCCCCGCAAGCGTGCCCGCCTTGACGGTGGTCCCGCCAGAATAGGTACTGCCGGCAGAAGACAATGTGAGGGTGCCCGAGCCGGCCTTGGTCAGCGCGCCCGCGCCGGTAATTGCGCCGGAAAAACTCGAACTGTTGCCGCCGTCGTCGATGATGCCGCCGGCAGCACCGAGCGAAACTGCGCGCGCCGAGGCAACAGCGGCGCTGGTGAGGAGCGTGCCGCCGTTGAACGTGATGCCGCCCGCAATGTTGCCGAGATTATTGTTGTTCGCAATCGACAATGTGCCGGCATTGATCGTGGTGCCGCCGGAGTAGGTGTTGACGCCCGACAGCGTGACGGTGCCGCTGGTGTTTTTGGTGAGTGCACCGGCGCCGCCGAGGATCGCGCCGATGGTGCCGCTCTGCGCGGTGTACGACGAACCCGTTAGCACACCGGTGGTGCTGGTGATACTGCCGCTTTGCAGCGTCACGGCACCGACCGTATCCGACGAAGTACCGAGATCGAACGTGCCGCCGGCAACCGTCACTGCGCCGGTGGCGATGACGTTGCTCGCGCCTTCGGCCAAAGTGCCAACGCTGACCGTCGTCAATCCGGTGTAGGTATTCGCCTGCGACAGCGTCAGCGTGCCAGCACCAGCCTTGGTCAGACCGCCGCTACCGCTGATCGTGGTGAGGGCGCTTTGCGTGCCGGCACCGCTGTGGCTCACCGACAGCATGCCGCCGCCGGTCAGTGCCACGTTACCGAGCGTCAGCGTGGACGCATTCATGACACTGATTGCCGACGAAGTGGCGTTGGTCGTTTGCAAAGTGCCCGTGGTGAAATTCGCGCTGCCAGTGCCCGCGTCAATGGCAATGGTGCCGCTGCCGGCGTCGATGGTGCGCCCGGCGGCGAGGCCGATGCCGCCGCTGCCGGCGTTCAGCGCAATGGTACCGCCCGCGGTGGTGAGATTCTGATTAACGGCGATCGAACCCGTCGTGCCGGCGTTCATGGTCAGGCCGCCGGCGCCGGCATTGCTGACCGCGCCGTTGACGACGATGTTGTTCGCCGCGTTGAGCGTCAGCGTGTTGCCCCGGTTATAGGCAAAGGCATTGGCAATCGTGATATTGCCGGCTTGTCCGGCGTCGAAGCCGCTGGTCGTCTGCACGCTGACGTTGCCATTGGCGAGTGCGCCATCGATCGTTGCCCACGTCAACACGGAACCCGACGCCGTCGGATGAAATGGATTTACGCCGGTGACGTTCGCATCGGTGGACGTCGTGATCGTCATGTCGGTCGGGTCGAGTAGCCACAGGCCGTTCTTGCCAAGGGGCGCCGCCGTCGTGACCGTGCCGCTTGCGGCGAGCAGGTTGTGGCTCGATGTTTCGACGAATCCGCCGTTGCCGCCGGTAGCGCCGCCGCGCGCGCTGATAAGCCCGAGGAAGGCCGAGTAATCTTCCGACCAGACGACGACCTTGCCGCCGTCGCCGCTGGTGATCGCATCGGCACGCAACTCGGTATCGCGACCGATGAAAGTGCGGCGCGAATTCGGCAGCAATGTGCCGCCGCTGAAAATCAATGCTCCCTGCTTGTCACCGCCGGCGAGTATCGACCCGCCGCCGGTTGCGCCCGACACATCGATGCGCGCGCCATCGAAAATACCGGTCATGTCGCCGATAATTGCAACCTGGCCACCGGCGGCGCTGTCGCCTTGGGCTTCTACCGTGCCCGCCGTGCTCGCCGTGCCCCCCGCGACAATCGAAACATTGCCGCCGCTCGTGCCGTTTGCGGTGACGCGACTGCCCGACGCGAGCGTGGTGTCGATGATGGCTTTGAGACTGATTGTGCCGCCGGCGCTGACATCGCCGTTGGCCGCGATCGTACCGGCAACCGTTGCGCTGCCGCCGGCATCGACTTCAACGCTGCCGCCTTTGGCACCGCTCGCAGTCGTGCTGCTGCCCGCAGCCAAAACAACGTCACCGGATGATTTGAGAACGATGCGGCCGTCGGCGGTTTGCGTCACCGAGTTTGCCGTAATGATGCCGCTGTTGCGCACAAGGCCTGCATAAATGCCACGGCTGCCGTAGGTCACTTCGCTCAAGTTGAGCGGACGATCGGCAGGCGCGGTGATTTCGACTTGCAGGCGCGGTGCACCCTCTTCGGCGACACGCACCGAATTGCCGGCCGCCAGCACGATGTCGCCGCCGGGCGCATTGATCACGCCCTGGTTATCGACCGCGGAACCGATCAGGAAAACGCGACCGCCGGGTGCTGCGGAAATATTGCCTTTGTTGATCAGCGGCGCTGCGAACGACGGGTCGGCGCTAAAGCGCATGCGGCCGGCAAGAAAATCTTCATTTGTGATATTCAGCGTCGAGGCAACCAGGCCGGCAACATCGACGCGCGCATTCGCGCCGAACAACATGCCGTTCGGGTTAACGAGAAAAACGCGTCCGTTCGATTGCAGCGTGCCGAGAATGATCGACGGATCGACGCCGACAACACGATTGAGCACCGTACTCGCTGCGGACTGCTGGATGAAGCGCGTGGTTTCCGCCGCGCCGATCGAAAACTGCTGCCAGTTGATGATCGCGCCAGGTGTATTGATGACCGACAGCAAATTACCGCGGCTGGTGATCGTGGCCTGGCCGCTGACGACCGCCGGCCCGACCGGATTCGCGTAAGCGAACCGGCCGGCGAAGCACGCCGCAACCGCCACTGCCACCAGCTTGCGCTGGAGTGCGCTGTGTCTATGTTTTCTCATGTCATCCGGTTCGCTGCGCGTTGCGGATTTAACTCCGCCAGCGGAGTCCCTGATCGTTTCTATTTCGATGATGTGATTACACTCGCAAACTTCGCGCCAAGTGGCGGAATTTTAACGATAAAATGAGTATATAAGTGAGACATAAGTCACACTGGTTAAAAATACATTGTTTTCAATGATTTAAGGAGGCGTTCCCGATAGGGAAATTTCACATTCGGCAGAAAAGCCATAATGTGAGCGCACACTCAACTCTAAATCAAGGATATGCAGCGGCGAAAGGGCGTCGTTTGCTGCAGCAAAACCCGTCGCTAATATTCGGCTTTGGGGTCGCGCCGCAACAGCTCCTGCACAGCATCACGCGCAGAAACATTTTCATCAATCACGCGGCACACGGCACGCGTGATCGGCATTTCGATGGCGAGCGTACTGGCAAGCCGGTTTACTTCGCGCGCAGTGTAGACGCCTTCGGCGACGTGGCCCAGGTCGCGCAAAACCGCATCGAGCTTGAGTCCCTGCGCGAGTTTGAGTCCGACACGGCGATTGCGCGAGAGGTCGCCGGTGCAGGTGAGGATCAAATCGCCGACACCGGTAAGGCCCATGAAGGTTTCGATGCGGCCGCCCAGTTTCAAGCCCAGCCGCGTGATTTCGGCAAGTCCGCGCGTCACCAGTGCTGCGCGCGCGTTGGCGCCGAGACCGAGGCCGTCGCTGATGCCTGAAGCAATCGCCATCACGTTCTTGACGGCGCCGGCGACTTCGACACCCGGCAGATCGTCGCTCGAATAAATACGCAACGATTGCGCGTGCAGCTCGCGCGCGATGCGCGCGGCGAAATCGCCGTCGCTGCTAGCCAGCGTCAATGCCGTTGGCAAGCCGCGCGCAACTTCCTGCGCAAAGCTCGGCCCCGACAATGCGGCACGCGGCAATGCGTAAGGCAATTCGGCAGCGGCAATTTCATGCGGCAGTTGGGCGGTGCCGCTTTCGAAACCTTTGCATAACCAGACCACCGGCGACGCCACCGCGGCTGCGGCCAGTTGCTGCAGTGCCGGACGCAAACCCGCGGTCGTCGTCGCCACCAGAATCAGATCGCAAGCGGCGATTGTTTCTTCGAACTGCGCGGAGATTTTGACCTGCGCCGGAATTTGCGTATCGGGCAAATAGCGCGAATTGAAGCGCGTCGCCAGCATGTCATCAACCGCTGCGCGGTCGCGCGCCCACAAGGTCACGTCATGGCGTGTGGCGAGACTGATGCTGACCGCCGTGCCCCACGCGCCGGCGCCTAGCACCGCGAGTTTCATAGGCCCCAGACCTGATTGATCCTGATGTAGCCGCCCTGGCCGTCACGATGGGTGACGCGCGCCCAGCCGGTGTCAGTCAGTTCAACGAGATCGAGCAGCACATTCTGCTCAGCCTGAAACGACAACGGTGCGTTGTCAGCGGCTGCCTGACGCACGTCGGCGAGTTTGACCTTGATCATCAGGGTGCGCCGTTCGCTCAGGCTTTTTGCCTCGATCCAGGCGAGTTCGCCGTCGGCGTCGCGCACCTTGTACCAGCCTTCAACCGCAACGATGATTTCGACCGGATAGCCGCGGCCGATGACATGGGTTTTTTTTGCTTTCAGCGACGGCGCGTCAAATACCACCGCGGCGTTCTCGCCGACCGAACGAAAATCGACGGCCGGCGCCGGCGTCGCTGCGGCTGTCAGCACGACGAATACGGCGCACAACAACAGGCGCGCGCTGCGCATCATCGCAGCGTTAGTTCGGTTTGCCACCCGCAGCCTGTGCCGCCAGCATTTGCTGCTCGACCTGCTGCTGGTAAATGCCGTCGAAGGTCATCGGCGCCAGCACCACCGGCGGAAATCCGGCGCGTGAAGTCACCATCGAAATGGTTTCGCGTGCAAACGGGAACAGCGTATTCGGACAGGCGATGCCGAGCAGCGGCCCCATATCCTGCGGCGGCACGTTGCGGATCTGAAACAACCCGGCCTGCGCGGCTTCAACCAGAAACATCGCTTTGTCCTTGGTCTTGGCGGTAATCGTCACCTTCAACACCACTTCGAACATTCCCGGCTGCACTTCACGCGCTTCGCTGTTGATGTCAACGTCAACCGTCGGCGCTTCGCGCTCGGTGAAAACCTCGGGCGTATTAGGTGCTTCCACCGACAGATCCTTCAGATAGATTTTTTCGATCGTAAACGTCGGTTGCAGCGCTTCGCTCATGTCAATTCCAGAATTTTTTGCGCGAGATCAGTTGCGCAGCAGTTCATCCAGCTTGCCGGCCTGATCGAGGGCTGCAAGATCGTCGTAACCGCCGACGTGCGTTTCGCCGATGTAAATCTGCGGCACCGTCCGGCGGCCGGTGCGCTCCATCATTTCGGCGCGTTTTGCCGGCTCAAGATCGACGCGAATTTTGTCAATTGCAACACCCTTGGCTACCAGCAGCCGCTCCGCCATCACGCAGAATGGACACATGCCGGTGCTGTACATACGCACCGCCGCCATTTATTTCTCCACCGGCAGGCTAGCCTCCACCCATCCGCTCATGCCGCCGCGCAGTGCAAATACTTCCTTGAAACCGGCCTGCTTCAATATCGTGCAGGCCTTGGCGGCCGCAGCACCGGGTGCGCAATTGACGAGCAGCGGGCGCGCTTTGAATTTTTCGAGTTCGGCCAGCCGACCCGCCAGTTCGGCCAGCGGCATATGGCGCGCATTCGGCACATGTCCGGCCGCGTAATCGGCCTTGTCGCGCACGTCGATGATAACGGCGTCGCGCCGGTTGATCAGACTAACCGCTTCAAACGCCCCAACCTGCGGCGCAGCACCGCCGGCAAGCCGGCCGAATAGCGGCCATACCAGCATGCCGCCGGTAACAACAGCGGTGCCGAACAACACCATGTTGAAGGGATTTTTTTGCAAGAACACGAAAAAGGATGAATCCAACGGTTTTCCTTTGCCACGCAAAGCGTGCAGAAGCGCGGATTTTAGCAATACCGCATGACGCGAGCAAAACTACAACACAACTGCATGCTTGAAATCACCAAATTGGCTTAAAATGAAGAACTCCGTCACACTGCAAAGAACGTCTATTAATCATGCATGTAATGCCCGTGCTGCTGATCATACTCGATGGCTTCGGTTACCGCGAAGAATGCGATAACAACGCCATCTGCCAGGCGCGCAAACCGCACTGGAATTTTTTCTGGAACAGTTTTCCGCACACGGTTATCGACGCCTCCGAACAATGGGTCGGCCTGCCGGTCGCGCAGATGGGCAATTCCGAAGTCGGCCACCTCAATATCGGCTCCGGCCGCGTGATTTATCAGGACTACACGCGTATCGAAGCGGCGATTGCGAGCGGCGAATTCCGGTCGAACGCGGTGTTGTCGAAGGCGGTTGAAACCGCGCGCAACAATTGCTCGACGCTGCACATACTCGGCCTCGTCTCGCCCGGCGGCGTACACAGCCACGAAGCGCAGATCGCGGCGATGCTCGAAATGGCGGTCAAAGGCGGCGTCACCGATGTCTGCGTGCATGCTTTTCTCGACGGCCGCGATACGCCGCCGAGAAGCGCTGAAGCCTCACTCAAGCTGTTGCAACAGAAATGCGCGCAACTTAAAGGCGGACGCATCGCCTCGGTGGTCGGCCGCTACTACGCGATGGACCGCGACCAGCGCTGGGAACGCGTGCAGCAGGCCTACGATTTGCTGACCGACGGGCGCGCAGAATTTCAGACTGCGACCGCGCTCGACGCCCTGCGCGACGCCTATGCACGCGGCGAAAACGACGAATTCGTCAAGGCAACCGCGATTGTTCCGCCAGGCGGCGCAGCGACGCAAATGCGCGACGGCGACGTTTGCGTGTTCATGAATTTCCGCGCCGATCGCGCGCGCCAGATGACGCGCGCGCTGACCAATCCGGCGTTCAGCGGTTTCGCGCGCACGCGCGTGCCGAAACTTGCTTACTACTGCACGCTCACCAGTTACGGCGAAGAATTCAAACTGCCCGCCGCCTTCGCACCGCAGAGTGTCGCCAACGGCTTCGGCGAATATCTGGCAAAACAGGGGCTCAAACAGCTGCGCATCGCCGAGACCGAAAAATACGCGCATGTCACTTATTTTTTCAACGGCGGCATCGAAACACCTAACACCGGCGAAGACCGCATCATGGTACCGTCGCCCAAAGTCGCCACCTACGATTTGCATCCGGAAATGAGCGCCTACGAAGTCACCGACAAACTGGTGGCGGCGATTGCAGCGCGCAATTACGACGCCATCGTCTGCAATTTCGCCAATGGCGACATGGTCGGGCACACCGGCATCCTTTCGGCGGCAACCCGCGCAATTGAAGTGCTCGATGAGTGTCTCGGCCGCGTCATCAAGGCGATGCAGGAAACCGGCGGTGAAGTGTTGATCACCGCCGATCACGGCAATTGCGAAACCATGCTCGACGAAATCCATCATCAACCGCACACTGCGCACACGCTGAATTTGGTGCCGGCGCTGTATATCGGGCGCAAGGCAAAAATCGCCGGCGGCGGCGCCCTGCGCGACGTGGCGCCCACGCTGCTCAAAATGATGGGCCTGCCGCAGCCGCCTGAAATGACCGGCAAATCGCTGATCGAATTTGTCTAAACGCACTCACGTTCTGCTGATCGCCTGGGCGCTATGCGCCGCCGCCGCCGCGGCTGCCACGCCGCCGTCAAAGGAGGATCTGACACAATTGCGCGGCCGCATTGAGGCGCTGCAAAAACGCCTGAGCGCCGCCGAAGGCCTGCGCAGCGAAGCCACCGATGCGTTGCGCGACTCCGAGCACGCGATTTCAGAGTCGAACCGCTCGCTGCGCGAACTCACCGGCAAACAGCGCGAAATCCAGGGTCGTCTGACCGATCTGCAGCAGCAGGGCCGCCGCGCCGGCAACGATATCCAGTCGCAGCAACGGATGCTGGCGCGCCAGCTCTATCAACAATACGTCGGCAATCAACCCGACGCCGTGAAACTGCTGCTGAACCGCGAAGATCCCAACCAGATCGCGCGCGACCTGCATTACCTGACGTATCTGTCGCGGCTGCGCGCCGACCTCATACGCGGCCTGCGCAGCAACATCAAACAACTCGACAGTCTGGCGCAACAAACACGCCAGCAGAGTGACGAGCTCGCCGCCGTGCAAAACGAGCAGCAGGCGCAACGCGAAAAACTCGAACGCGATAAGCGCGCACGCCACGATGTGCTGCAAAAAGTCTCGCGCCAGATCGACAGCCAGCGGCGCGAAATCTCGACGCTGCAACGCGACGAGCAGCGGCTGGCGCGCCTGGTCGAGCAGATCGGCCAGGTCATCGCGCGTTCCCGCGCCGATACGCTGCGCAATGAGCGCGTGCCCGATGCTTCGACAGACGGCAGCGCTTTCGCCGACCTCAGGGGCAAATTAAGTTTGCCGGTGCGCGGGGAACTTAAGGGGCGCTTCGGCAGCCCAAGAGCAGATGGAGGCCTTTCCTGGAAAGGGGTCTTTATCGTCACCCAGCCGCGCCAGGAGGTGCGGGCAGTGGCGGCCGGACGTGTGGTATTTGCTGATTGGCTGCGCGGCTTCGGCAATCTCCTGATCATCGACCATGGCGGCGGCTATATGAGCCTTTACGGCAACAACGAGTCGCTGTTCAAACAGGTCGGGCAGCCCACCAGGGGCGGTGAAACGGTTGCCGCCGTCGGGAACAGCGGCGGGAACACAGATTACGGTTTATACTTTGAAATCCGGCATCAGGGAAAAGCGTTTGACCCGCTCAGCTGGGTTAATCTGAAGTGAATTTGAAAGATTAGTCTGCAGTAATTTTGCAATAAATTGAAGCGACCTTGGAGCCATTGGCCATGCGTGGAAAACTGAACCAAATCGGATTGATTGCGCTGGGCGCCTGTCTGGGCGTGATGATCTCGCTCAATTTCTCCGCGGTCGCCCAGCGCGAAGCGTTAAGCCCGCTGCCGATTGAAGAGCTGCGCTCGTTCACCGAAGTCTTCGGTCGCATCAAAAAAGATTACGTCGAACCGGTCGAAGACAAGAAACTGATTACCGAAGCGATCACCGGCATGCTGGCCGGGCTTGATCCGCATTCGTCGTATCTTGATCAGGACGCGTTCAAGGAACTGCAGGTCGGCACGCAAGGCGAATTCGGCGGCCTCGGCATTGAAGTCGGCATGGAAGACGGTTTTGTCAAAGTCGTTTCACCGATCGACGATTCACCGGCATCGCGCGCCGGCATCAAGGCCGGCGACCTCATCGTCAAGCTCGATGAAACCTCGGTTAAAGGCATGACGCTCAATGATGCCGTCAAGCGCATGCGCGGCAAACCCAACACGCAGATTACGCTGACGGTAGTGCGCAAGAACGAACCCAAGCCCTTCGTGTTTACGCTGACGCGCGCCGTGATCAAGATTCAAAGCGTCAAATCCAAATTGATCGAACCCGGCTACGCCTATTTCCGTGTCACGCAGTTTCAGGAACATACGGGCGAAACGCTGGCGACTGCAATCCAGACGCTTTATAAACAGAATCAGGGCCAGATGCGCGGCATCGTGCTTGATCTGCGCAACGATCCGGGCGGTCTCCTGAACGGCGCGGTGGCCGTATCGGCTGCCTTCCTGCCGCAGAATGCGCTCGTCGTATACACCGAAGGCCGTGCCGAAGACGCGAAAATGCGCCTGACCGCGAGCCCCGAGAATTATCTGCGCAGCCGCAGCATCAAGGAAGATTACATTTCGAAGCTGCCGGCCGACGTCAGAAACGTGCCGATGGTCGTGCTGGTCAACGGCGGATCGGCATCGGCATCGGAAATCGTCGCCGGCGCGCTGCAGGATCACAAACGCGCCGTCATCATGGGCACGCAAACCTTCGGCAAAGGTTCGGTGCAGACGATACTGCCGCTCGGCAACAACACGGCGATCAAACTGACCACTGCGCGTTACTTCACGCCGAATGGCCGCTCGATTCAGGCCAAAGGCATTGTTCCGGATATCGAGCTCGACGACGGCAGCGCCGGTCGCAGCGAGCCGAGCCTGAAACTGCGCGAAGCGGATCTGACCAAACATCTCGACGGCGACAAGGAATCAAAAGCGGCGCCTTCAACAGCACCCGCTACGCCCGCCGCCAACACCTACAACTTCGTGCCGGTGCCGCGGCAGAAAGATGTGCCGGAAAAAGATCTCAAACCGGAACCCGGCGAAGTCGTCGCCAAATACGATTACGAACTGTCGCAGGCGATCGGCTTTCTTAAAAGCCGCCTGCCGGCCGCGCGCGCCAGCGCCAACTAAGCTTTACTGCTCGACAGCAACGCCCGGCCTGTGCCGGGCGTTTTTGTTTTACGGATCATTGCAGTAAGCTAGCGCACCATGAACGACCAACAACTGCTGCGCTACAGCCGCCATATCCTGCTGCCGGAAATCGGCATCGAAGGGCAGGAAAAAATCCGTGCCGCGCACGCGCTGATGATAGGCGCCGGCGGCCTCGGTTCGCCGGTTGCGCTTTATCTCGCCTCGGCCGGCGTCGGCACGCTCACCATCTGCGACGGCGACAGCGTGGATCTGACCAATCTGCAACGCCAGATCGTGCATCGCGAAGAATCGATCGGCAACGCCAAAGCAGAATCGGCGCGTAACACGCTCACCTCGATCAACCCGGAAGTGCAAGTGCACGCCGTGCGCGAGCGAGTGGCCGGTGCACAACTCGATGCGCTGGTTGCCGCGGCCGACGTAGTGCTCGATTGCAGCGACAACTTCACCACGCGCCATGCCATCAACACCGCCTGCGTCGCACATCGCAAGCCGCTGGTGTCAGGTGCGGCCATACGCTTCGACGGGCAAATCGCGGTGTTCGACCTGCGCGATGCGCAGTCGCCTTGTTATCAATGCCTGTTTCCGGCCGGCGGCGACGACGACAGCGACATGCGCTGCGCGGTGATGGGCGTGTTCGCGCCGCTTGTCGGCATCGTCGGATCGACACAGGCCGCCGAAGCGCTCAAGCTGATTACCGGCAGCGGCGCTTCACTCGCCGGGCGGCTGTTGCTGCTTGACGCGTTGAGCATGGAATGGCGCAGCATGCGGCTTAAACGCGATCCGGCCTGCGCAGTGTGCGCGCAGCGTTAAGCGGTGTTCGCCGCGCCCTTGCGTGAGTTTTTCCGCCGGCTGCTGGATCGCGGCGGCGCACCGAATCGCCTGCATGGCGCGGGCGCGGAAATCGAAGCCGGCAAACAACAAAGTGTCGCCGGCGATCACACCGGCGCGGCACTCGCGTTTGAACGCGCGCTTGCACTCGAGCCGCATAACGCAGAAGCGCATTTCCGTCTCGGGCTCGCCGCGCGCGACCAGCAACAACTCGAACACGCCGCCGCATGCTACCGGCGCGCCATCGCGTTGCGCGCGGACTACATCGAGGCGCACAACAATCTAGGGTCGGTGTTGCAGATGCAGGGCAAAGCAGACGAAGCGCTGGCAGCGTACCGCCGCGCCGTCGGGCTGGGGCCCGACTTTGCGCCGCCCTATTTGAATCTGGGCCGCCTCTACGCGTCAGCCGGCGACCGCGACAATGCGACGGCAACGTTTCAACAGGCGATTGCGCGTGGCATTGATGTGGAAATTTTTCGCCATCTGTTGAGTGCGCTCAAGGGTGAAACAACCGCGCACGCGCCCGACGACTACACGCGCAGCCTGTTCGACAATTTCGCCGGCGATTTCGACCGCCGGTTGATCGACGAACTCGGCTACTGCATTCCTGAAATACTCGCCGCGCGCATCAAGGCAATCGAGCCGCGACGCAATCTGCGGATACTCGATCTTGGCTGCGGCACCGGGCTGTGCGGCGTGCAACTGGCCGGCCACTTCAGCAGTTTGACTGGCGTCGATCTGTCGCCGGCAATGCTGGACAAAGCACGCGCGCGCAATCTCTACACAACGCTGGCGGAACGCAGCATCACCGACTGGCTGGCCCAATCGCAGCCCGCCACTTTCGACCTCGTGCTGGCGGCCGATGTACTAGTTTATTTCGGCGAACTTGCGCCGCTATTCGAATCGATTGCGCGCGCCCTCGATAGCGGGGGCCTTTATGCGTTTTCAATCGAACTGACGGATCACGATAATTTCGTGCTGCAACCGAGCGGCCGCTATGCGCACGCGGTTAATTACGTTCGCGATTTGTGCCGCCACAGCGGCATGGTCGAAGTCGAAAGCTGCGCGCAACACATCCGCGGCGACGTCAACGGATTCATCTTTATTCTGCGCAAATCCTGAAACAGAAAATTTCCAGACAAGAAACGTTTATCCAAAACCCCTAAGTCTTGGTCATATCAAGATCGTCATCACCGCCGCCGGTCGCCGCCGGAGCTGGCGCCGCGGCTGCCGGTGCCGCAGCGGGGGCGGGTGCTGCAGGTGCTGCGGCCGCGGCACGCGCTGCTGCAGGTGCGACAGCCGAGGGTGTGGCAACCTGGCCTGACAGCATGGCTTCAAGATCCTTCACGACCTGTTCGACATTGGGGCCGACGCGGCTCTGACACTGTGACAGCACGCGCGCCGGAAATTCCTGCAATGACGGCGCGCGATTAGTGGTGCGGATTTTCGCCACGCTGTCGAGTACCGGCGACAGATAGGTGCCCTTGAAACCGGCCTTCTGCGATTCAATCGCATCGATGATGGCCTGCTGCGAGCGCGCGATGCCGATCAGGAGTTCGGCGAATTGCTGCGTCGTTATGTTCATAGTGCCTCCGGGAAATTCCGTTTCAGTGCGAAATCAACGTGCGCCATTGGTCCGGCCAGTACTGCATCGGGTCGCGTTTGAATCCGCTTTTGGCAAACTGCTGCCAGCGACCCGACACGCAACTCATGATCAGATTGGCGCGCGCCGCGGCGTCGATGCCCGCAGGCAGCTCATTCTGGCCGGCGGCAAAACGGATGGCCTGCTTGAGTGTGGCTTCGACGCGGTCATGCAGCTGGTTGATGCGCGCCTGCAGACGTTCGTTTTCGTGTACCAGCGCATCGCCGATCAGCACACGCGTCATGCCGCGGTTCTTCTGCGCAAAACCGAGCAGCATGGTGGTAATCGATTCAAGCTGGCGCAGGCCGCTTTTTTCCTCGGCGGTAACCTTGTTGATCAGGCCGAACAGCGTTTCCTCGATAAATTCGATCAGCCCCTCGAACATCTGCGCCTTGCTGGCGAAATGACGGTAGAGCGCCGCTTCCGAAACGTCGATTTTCGCCGCCAGCGCCGCGGTCGTAATCTTTTCGGCGGCCGGCTGCTCGAGCATCTCGGCCAGTGTCTGCAAAATCTGCAATTTGCGATCGCCGCGTTTGATCATTGCGGTCTCCGTCAATTCAAATGCCACGCCAGGCGCGGCAACTGCATCAGATTGCGTATACTGAAGTCGACATAGCCGGGTATTTTTGCGGTGCGCGCCACCCATACCGTAGACATGCCGAGCTTCTTTGCGGTTTTCAGATTCGCCAATGTGTCCTCAACCATTACGCAACGATCAGCGCGCACGCGATTGCGCTGAAACAATCGCAAAAAACCGAAACTGTCGGGCTTCGGCCGGTAACCGGTATGCTCGATCGAAAAGACATCGTCGAAAAGATCGGCGATGCCCAATGCATTCAACACTGCCGCAGCATAATGCGCCGGCGCGTTGGAAAACACCAGCTTGCGGCCGGGCAGGCGGCGCAGCGTTGCACGCAGGCCGGGTTCGGCGACGATTTTCGCTTCAAGGTCGGGGAAATCATGCGTTGCGCGCAGAAAATGCTGCGGGTCGGTGGCGTGGTTGCGCATCAGGCCAATCAGGGTTGCGCCATAACGCAGCCAGTAACGGCGCCGCAATTCGCCGGCGGCCACCTCGTCCAGCCCGAGATGCTGCTGCAGATAAGCGTTCATCGCGCTATTGATATGCGGAAAAATATGCGGGCTGGCATTGTGCAGAGTGTTATCGAGATCGAACACCCAGACACGATTGAATTTCACGAGCCCTGTCAGCGCCGCTTGATCAGCGTGCCGACGCCTTCGCTGGTCAGCACTTCGAGCAGCAAGGCGTGTTCAACGCGGCCGTCGATGATGTGGCAGGAGTTGACGCCGTTTTTCACCGCCTCGAGCGCCGAGCCGATTTTCGGCAGCATGCCGCCGTGGATGGTGCCGTCGGCGAACAACTCGTCGATCTCGCGTGCGGATAACCCGGTCAACAATTTGCCATTCTTGTCGAGCACACCGGGTATGTTGGTCAACACCACCAGTTTTTCCGCCTTGAGTATTTCGGCGAGCTTGCCGGCCACCAGATCGGCGTTGATGTTGTACGACTCGCCGTCCTTGCCAACACCAACCGGCGCAATCACCGGAATGAAATTCTGCGCCGTCAGCAGTTGCACGATTTCGGGATCGATCGATTCGACCTCGCCGACCTGCCCGATGTCGATCGGTTTTTCGTCCTTGTCGCGCATCATCAGCTTGCGCGCGCGGATCAGCGGGCCATCGGTGCCCGACAGGCCGACTGCGCGGCCGCCGTGCTGATTGATCAGATTGACGATATCGGTGTTGACCTGGCCGCCCAACACCATTTCAACCACGTCCATGGTTTCGGCATCGGTTACCCGCATGCCCTGCACGAACTCGCCCTTCTTGCCGATCTTGTTCAACTGATCGTCGATCTGCGGCCCGCCACCGTGCACGATCACCGTGTTGATGCCGACCAGTTTCAGCATGACGACATCGCTGGCAAAGCTGTGCTTGAGCTTCTCGTCGGTCATGGCATTGCCGCCGTACTTGATGACGACGGTCTTGCCGTGAAAGCGCTGGATGTAGGGCAGCGCTTCAGCCAGCACCTGTGCTTTGAGTTCGGCGGTTGTCGCGGTCAGGGCCATGAGTCGGGTCTGCATCACGTGTGTGAGGGTTCACCCATTTTACATCACTGCGCCAGACCGTAAGCGGCAGGCCGGCAAAGCGGGCCGTGAGGCCCGCCGCCGTTCGCGCCCTGCCTGCTGTGCGCGGTATTACTGGATGGTGATGCGCTTGACCCTGGCCGAGGCTTTTTTCACCAGCTTCAGCTCGAGAATGCCGTCGGCGTAGCGCGCTTCGGTCGCCGCATCGTCGATGTCCTGACCAAGCGCAAACGCGCGGTAGACCCTGCCGAAGTAGCGCTCGGTGCGCAACACTTTTTCGCCTTCCTTCACTTCGCGCTCGTTTTTCACTTCGGCGCTGATTTCGACCTGATTGCCTTCGATGGCGACCTGGATCTCGTCTTTTTTCACGCCGGGAATTTCAGCACGCACGGTATAAGCAGCTTCCGTTTCGGTGACATCGATGCGCAATTGCGCAGGTGCCGCCGCTTCAGCATTCAGCGGGCGCACGAAAAAGCCGCGCAGCATTTCGTCGAGCGTGTTGTCCAGTACATTGATGCGCGCAAGATTTGCCATGTGAATTCTCCTTTGTCGTTTGGGCCCGGGTGCAGTGCAGCCCTGTGCAGGCTATATCGGTGCAGCAGTGCGGATTTCAAGCAGCCTCTGCAACAAATCCGTTTGCTTGTATGCCGGCACGAAAGACCGTAAATTGCGCCATTCCGCGAGAATTCAAGCCCCCCTATGAGTCATCCCGGCACCGAAGAACTGGAACAATTGCGGCCCTACCTGCTGCGCTACGCGCTGCTGCAGCTGCGCGACCGCGATAGCGCCGAAGACGTGGTGCAGGAAACCATGCTGGCGGCACTCGAAGGCCGCGCCCGCTTCGAAGGCAAATCGACCGCGAAAACCTGGCTGACCGGCATACTCAAACACAAGATCATCGACCTCATACGCCGCAAGTCGCGCGAGCAGTCGCTGACGGTCGATGACGACGGTTCAGAAGCCGACGCCATCGACGCCCTGTTTCAAGGCGACGGACACTGGCAGCAGCAGCCGGCCGACTGGGGCAGCCCGGCACGGGCGCTCGAAGACAAGCGCTTTCGCGAAGCCTTCGAAATTTGCGCTAAAGCAATGCCGGAGCGCAACGCCCGCGTCTTCATGATGCGCGAAGTGCTGGAAATGACAACCGAGGAAATTTGTAAGGAGCTCGGCATTACGCCGACCAACCTGTGGGTAATACTCCACCGCGCTCGCCTGGCCCTGCGTGAATGCATTGAAATCAAATGGGGCGCCTTTACGGCCTGATACCATGCTGACCTGCAAACAAGCCAGCGTATTGCTGTCACAGGCCCAGGATCGGCCGCTCGGCCTGCGCGAGCGCATCCTGATGAAACTGCATTTGCTGATCTGCCACGGTTGCACGAATTTCAGCCGCCAGCTCGAATTGATGCGCGCAGCGATACGCCGCGTTCGCGATCAGGACAACTGATACGATACGGCCGGGCGCCGGGGACGGCGCCGCGCTTTGTTATAATTCGCGCTTTTCGAACCCATGCGCGCCCTCCTTTCTTTTGTTTTGTGTTGCGCTGCCGCCGTCTGCTGCGCGCAGTCCGCCGGCACACAGCCGCCCCCTGTTCTCGCCAAGTCGTATCTGTTGCTTGATTATCACAGCCAGCAGACGCTGGCGAGTGTGAAAGCCGACGAACGTTTCGAGCCGGCATCACTGACCAAGCTGATGACCGCCTACCTGACGTTCAGCGCGCTCAAGCAGAAAAAAATCCAGGCTACGCAGATCGTGCCGGTGTCGGACCGCGCGTGGAAAGCCGAGGGCTCGCGCATGTTCATCGAACCGCGCAAAGCAGTCAGCGTCGATGAGCTGATCCGCGGCATGATCGTGCAATCCGGCAACGACGCCTGCATCGCGCTCGCCGAACTGATTGCCGGCAGCGAAGAAACGTTTGCGCAGATGATGACGCAGGAAGCGCAGCGTCTGGGCATGAAAAACACCAGCTTCATGAACGCAACCGGCCTGCCCAATCCACAACATTATTCGACGGCCTTCGACCTCGCGCTGCTGGCCTCGGCGATCATCCGCGACTTCCCTGAATATCATCCGCTGTATTCGATGAAGGAATACCGTTACAACAACATCACGCAGGCCAACCGCAACCGCCTGCTGTGGTCGGACCCGACGGTCGACGGCATGAAAACCGGTTATACGGAAAATGCCGGCTATTGCCTGATCACCTCGGCCAAACGCGGCGAGCGGCGCCTCTTGTCGGTGGTGCTCGGCACTTCTTCGGAAAGCGCGCGCGCAACCGAAAGCCAGAAGCTGCTCAACTACGGTTTTCAGTTTTATGATAGCGTGAAACTCTACGAAGCTGGTCAGGCAGTGGCCAGCGTGACGGTGTGGAAGGGTGCGGGCAACAACGTCAAGGCTGGCTTCATCAACGAAATGTACGTGAGCATTCCGAAGGGGCAGATCGACAAATTAAAGGCGCAACTCGAAACCCAGCAGCCGCTGGTGGCGCCGATTGCGGCGGGCCAGAAACTGGGCGTGATGAAACTGCTGCTTGACGGCAAGCCTTACGCGGAGATTCCGGTCGTCGCGCTCGACGCCGTGCCGCTGGCGGGAATTTTCGGGCGCGGCTGGGATTCGCTGCGCCTGCTGTTCAAATAACGCCGGCGCACACGGGAGATCGTCATGACCAGCGATATCGTCTATCTCAACGGTGAATTCATGCCGCTCAATGAGGCGCGCGTACCTGTGCTCGACCGCGGTTTCATTTTCGGCGACGGCGTCTACGAAGTGATACCCGTCTACTCGCGCCATCCCTTCCGCCTCGCCGAGCACCTGCGCCGCCTGCAGAACAGCCTTGACGGCGTGCGTATCGCCAATCCGCTATCCGACGCCGAGTGGACGCGCCTGATCGGCGAGATCGTCGCCCGCAACGACGGCGACGACCAATCGGTCTACCTGCAGGTCACGCGCGGAGTCGCCAAACGCGACCACGCGTTCCCGAAAGATGCGAAGCAAACGGTGTTCCTGATGTCGAACCCGCTGACGACACCGCCGGCCGCGCAGATCAACGACGGCGTCGCTACGATCAGCGCGAGCGATTTCCGCTGGCTTAGATGCGACGTCAAATCGGTGTCGCTGCTCGGCAACTGCCTGCTCAAGCAAATGGCCGTGGACGCCGGCGTCGCCGAAACACTGCTGTTCCGCGACGGCAAACTGACAGAGGCCTCGTCGTGCAACGTCTTTGTCGTGAAGAACGGCGTGCTGCTGGCGCCGCCGAAAAACAACCTCGTGCTGCCCGGCATCACCTACGACGTCGTGCTGGAAATCGCGCGGGCGCGCGAATTCGAATTCGAAGTGCGCGAGGTTTCAGAGGCGGAGACGCGCGATGCCGACGAAATATGGATCACCTCCTCGACCAAGGAAGTGCTCGCGGTCACCCGCCTCGACGGCCGCCCGGTCGGCAACGGCAAGCCGGGCCCGCTGTTTCAGCGCATGCACGCGCTGTATCAGGAATTCAAGCAGACAGTGATGCGGCGCGCCGCCTGAGACCACAGTGCCCATGGCCGAAACAGCCTCACTGATCGAATATCCGAGCGAGTTCCCCATCAAGATCATGGGGCACACCAAAGCGGGGTTCGCACAAAACGTGCTCGAAATCGTCAAACGCCACGCGCCCGACTTCGACGCTGCGACGATGGAAATGAAAGCCAGCAAGCAGGGCAAGTACCTGAGCATCACCTGCACAATCAATGCAACCTCGCGTGAGCAACTCGACACGCTGTATCGAGAACTGTGCGATCACCCGACGGTGGTAATGGTTTTGTGACGCCGGCTTATTCAATGCTGATCAAGCGTCTTGGCCGCGCCGACTACGAACCGACCTGGCATGCCATGCAGGAATTCACGACGCATCGTCAATCGGACGCCCCCGACGAACTGTGGCTGCTTGAACATCCGCCGGTTTACACGCTGGGCCTGGCCGGCAAACCCGAACACCTGCCGCGCGTCGACAACGGCATACCGGTCGTGCGCATTGATCGTGGCGGACAGATCACGTATCACGGCCCCGGTCAGATCGTTGTGTATCTGCTGCTCGACATGAAGCGGCGCGGGCTTAGCGTGCGCCCGCTGGTGCGCTTGATGGAGCAGGCGGTGATCAAGCTGCTGGCCGACCATGGCGTTAAAGCGGTTTATCGCGCCGATGCACCGGGCGTCTATGTCGACAACGCTAAAATCGCCGCCCTCGGGCTGCGCATACGCCGCGGCTGCTGCTATCATGGACTTGCACTGAATGTGGACATGGACCTCGGCCCGTTTCGCAACATCAACCCCTGCGGTTATCCGGGCCTTGATATCACGCAAACACGCGATCTCGGCATTGCCGATACAGCCGGCGTCCTGGGCGAACAATTGATTCAACACCTCACCGCACTTTTGCCGACAACCAACGTCATATGAACGACATCACGGAAAAACAAAAAGGCCTGGCGAAGACAGCGCGTGCGCACGGCAAGGCGGCGATACCCATCGTGCCGATCGAGCGCCTGAAAAAACCCGACTGGATCCGCGTCAAGGCCGGCAACTCGCAACGCTTTGCCGACATCAAGCAGATATTGCGCGAGCATTCGCTGCACACCGTGTGTGAAGAAGCCTCGTGCCCGAACATCGGCGAATGTTTCGGCAAGGGCACCGCAACCTTCATGATCCTCGGCGATCTGTGCACGCGGCGCTGCCCGTTCTGCGACGTCGGCCACGGCCGGCCGAAAGCGCCGGATACCGAAGAGCCGACCAATCTCGGGCGCACCATCGCCGCACTCAAACTGCGTTACGTCGTGATTACCAGCGTCGATCGCGATGATCTGCGTGACGGTGGCGCCAGACACTTTGCCGATTGCATCAGCGCCGTACGCGAACTGTCGCCGGACACGCGCATCGAAGTGCTGGTGCCGGATTTCCGCGGGCGGCTGGCGACTGCGCTCGACATTCTTGCCGCGATGCCACCCGACGTCATGAACCATAATCTCGAAACCGTACCGCGACTGTACAAACACGCAAGGCCCGGCGCCGATTATGCGAACTCGCTGCAATTGTTGAAACAGTTCAAAGCACGCGTACCGAAAGTGCCGACCAAGTCGGGGTTGATGCTGGGCCTCGGCGAAACCAACGAGGAAATAATCGAGGTGATGCGCGATCTGCGCGCGCACGACGTCGACATGCTGACACTCGGCCAGTATCTGCAACCGAGCGCCCACCATCTGCCGGTCGAACGTTACGTCGCGCCGGCGGTGTTCGAGCAATTCGCCAAAGACGCCGATGCAATGGGCTTTTCACACGCTGCCAGCGGGCCGATGGTACGCTCCAGCTATCATGCCGACGAGCAGGCCCATCTGGCCGGCGCCGTATAACAATTACAATGGGATTAATCATGCGCCTGCACCCGCTTTTGCTGCTTGCCCTGCTCGTCACGACACCGGTGTTTGCGCTGGGCATCGCCGACCTTACCAACAAAGACACCATCGCCGGCTTGAAGCAGGCGCTGACCGATGGCTCGGCGGCCGCGATCGGCAAACTCGGCGCAGAGAACGGATTTTTCAGCAACGCCAAAGTAAAAATTCCGCTGCCGGAATCGCTGCAAAAAGTCGAAGGCCTGCTACGCGCGATGGGCATGAAGCGCCAGGCCGATGAACTCGAACTGGCGATGAACCGTGCCGCCGAAAGTGCGGTATCCGAAGCAAAGCCGCTGCTCGTTAACGCCGTGAAAGCCATGACAGTGCAGGATGCCAAGGGCATCCTCAGCGGCGGCGACACTGCAGCGACCGATTATTTTCGCGGCAAAACAGCCGCGCCGCTGGCGATAAAATTTCTGCCCATCGTCAAAAAAACCACGGCCAAAGTCGGGCTCGCCGAAAAATATAACGCCATTGCCGGCAAAGGCGCGCAACTCGGCCTGCTTGACGCCGATCAGGCGACGATCGAACAATACGTGACGAAAAAAGCGCTCGACGGACTTTTCATCATGATTGCCGACGAGGAAAAGGCATTGCGCCAGGACCCGGTCGGCGCCGCCAGCAGCATCGTGCAAAAAGTTTTCGGCGCACTAAAATAGCCAGATAGACGACAACCACCATGCCACGCTTTTACATCGGCCTCGAAGACGGCGAAAAAGAACTCTGGAAGGCGAGCAACGTCACCAGCGAGGGTAACTTTGTCGTCACGGTAGAGCTTTCGTTTTCGGGACAGGACGCCAAACCGGCCGAACGCTACAAAGCGGCCATGCTGGCGCTGAACCGCGACGCTACCAGCCGCCGGCAGTTGTCGAAATATTCCTGGCTGTTTTCGCTCGATGCGCGCTTGAACGACGTCATGCAGACGCTGGTCAATCATCTCGGCGTCGAACATCACTCGTTCACGGTCGCCGAACTCAAAACCGGCGAAGGCCTTGCGTATGACGCCGAGAAACGCGTGGTGTGCGAGTTCTACGCGAAGAACTGGATGGAATAATTATTCCGGCCGCCTGATCCTGCAGTCAAAGGCGCCGCTTTGCGCGATTAATGCGCCTTGTCCCAGTTGGCGCCAACACCAACTTCAACCAGTAGCGGCACCGCCAGTTCCGCCACACCGCACATCAGTCCCGGCAGTTCGCGCTTGACTACGTCGAGCTCGGCCGCCGGCACTTCGAGCACCAGCTCGTCATGCACCTGCATGATGAGTTTGCTCTGATAGTTGCCCTGCTCGAGCCAGCCCTGCACCGCAATCATCGCCATCTTGATCAGATCGGCGGCGGTGCCCTGCATCGGCGCGTTGATCGCGGCGCGTTCGGCGCCCTGACGGCGCGCCGCATTACTGCTTTTAATTTCTGCGAGCCACAACCGCCGGCCGAATACGGTTTCGACATACCCCTGCTCGCGCGCCTGCTCGCGCGTAATGCGCATGTATTCGGCAACACCGGGATAACGCGCGAAATAGCGATCCATGTACTGCTGAGCGGCCGAACGCTCAATGCCGAGTTGCCCGGCCAGACCGAAGGCCGACATGCCGTAGATCAAACCGAAGTTGATGACCTTGGCGTAGCGGCGCTGTTCTGAATCGACTGCCGACGGCTCGGCACCGAAAATTTCCGCCGCGGTAGCACGGTGAATGTCTTCGCCCGCAGCAAATGCTTTCAGCAAACTCGCATCGCGCGAAATATGCGCCATGATGCGCAATTCAATCTGCGAATAGTCGGCCGACACGATGTGGCTGCCGGGCGGTGCAATGAAGGCTTCGCGGATACGCCGGCCTTCGGCGTTGCGCACCGGAATGTTTTGCAGATTCGGATCGTTGCTGGCAAGCCGCCCCGTAATCGCCACCGCCTGCGCATAGTTGGTGTGCACGCGCCCGGTGTCGGGGTTGACCATGCGCGGCAGCTTGTCGGTGTAGGTTGATTTGAGCTTGGCGATACCGCGGTATTCGAGCAGCAATTTCGGCAGCGGATAATCCTGCGCCAGTTGTTCGAGTGCGTCTTCGTCGGTGGACGGCGCGCCGGTCGGCGTTTTTTTCACCGGCTTGATGCCCTGTTTGACGAACAGGATTTCCTGGATCTGCTTCGGCGAATTGAGATTGAACGGCTGCCCCGCCAGCGCGTGCGCGGATGTCTCGAGCTCCTGCATCTTGATGCCGAGTTCGCGGCTTTGTATTTCCAGCAGCTTCGCATCGAGCAACACACCGTGGCGCTCCATCTTCTGCAGCACCACCATGACCGGCATTTCGAACTCGCCATAAATTTTTGCGAGTTTGGCGTCGGTTTCAATCTGCGGGTAGAGCGCGTGATGCAGTTGCAGCGTGATGTCGGCGTCTTCGGCTGAATATTCGGCAGCGGTCTCGATCGAGACCTGATCGAAACCGATTTGCTTGGCGCCTTTGCCGGCGACTTCTTCAAACGTAATCGTCTTCACGCCGAGATGGCGGGCGGCCAGGCTGTCCATATTGTGCGAGAGGTGGCTCTCCAGCACATACGATTGCAACAGCGTGTCGTGTTGTATGCCGGCGAGATGAACGCCGTGATTGGCCAGCACGTGGGTGTCGTATTTGAGATTCTGGCCAAGCTTGGCCGCTTTCGCATCTTCCAGCCACGGTTTGAGTTTTTCCAGCACCCGTTTGATACCGAGTTGCTCCGGCGCGCCGGCATAACGATGGTCGAGTGGAATATACGCGGCGTGCCCGGGCTCGACGGCCAGTGAAATGCCGACCAGCTGCGCACGCATCGGCTCGAGGCTGGTGGTCTCGGTATCGACTGCGGTGAGCGTCGCCGCTGAAATTTTCTGTAACCACTGCTCAAGCTGCGCTTCGGTCAAGACGGTTTCGTAATCGCGCGTGTTGTTGGCGACATGCTGCGGCACAGTTGCAGCGACAGCGTCATCAGTCTGCACCTCCGCGCGATGCGGCGCGCTTTTCATCTCGGCTGCCGGCGCCTCCCCGGTCAGCTCACGCAGCCAGGTCTTGAATTCGAACCGCGCATAAAGCTCGGCCAGTTTGGCTTCGTCGTGCTTGTCGTGCGAAAGACCTTCAATCGTCACCGGTAACTCGACATCGCATTTGATCGTCACCAGTTCGCGCGCCTGCGGCAGCCAGGCCAGTGTATTGCGCAGGTTTTCACCGACCACACCGCTGATTTCGCCGGCGTGCGCCATCACATTGTCGAGCGTTTGATACTGCGTCAACCACTTTACCGCGGTCTTCGGCCCGACCTTGGGGACACCCGGCACGTTATCGACGGTGTCGCCGATCAGCGCGAGATAATCGACAATGCGTTCGGGCAGCACGCCGAATTTCTTCTCGACGCCGGCAATATCCAGTGTTTCATTCGACATCGTGTTGACCAGCGTGACCTGCGAATTGACGAGTTGCGCGATGTCCTTGTCGCCGGTAGAGATGATCGTACGCATGCCGCGCCGATCCGCTTCGCGGGCTAGCGTGCCGATCACATCGTCGGCTTCGACCCCGTCTATCATCAGCAGCGGCCAGCCCATCGCGCGTATCGCGTCGTGCAGCGGTTCGATCTGCTGCACGAGGTCATCCGGCATCGGCGGCCGGTTGGCTTTGTATTCGGGATAAGCATCGTCGCGAAAAGTCTTGCCCTTCGCGTCGAAAACGCAGGCGCTATAATCAGCCGCGTAATCCTTGTGCAAACGGCGCAGCATATTCAGCACGCCGTAGATTGCACCGGTGGGTTCGCCGCGGCTGTTGCGCAAATCGGATTGCGACATCGCGTGAAACGCGCGGTACAAATACGACGAACCATCAACCAGCAGCAGTGTTTTACCGTTCGCCGCGGAATTATTGGAGGAGTTCAAATGAGCCATTCAGATAAATTGCCGCGCTGCGTGGCGCCCGACCGCCAGGTGTCGGCGCGCGAGTCGTGGCGGATGTTCGGCATTATGTCAGAATTTGTCGAGGCCACCGACCGCCTGAGCCAGATACGTCCGGCAGTTAGCGTTTTCGGCAGCGCGCGCATTCCGTCTGACCACGCCTACTACATGCTGGCCGAACAGATTTCGCGACGTTTGTCGGACGCAGGGTTCAGCGTGATTTCCGGCGGCGGGCCGGGCGTGATGGAAGCGGCCAACAAAGGCGCTTATTTCGGCAAATCACCGAGCGTCGGCTTGAACATCGTGCTGCCGCACGAGCAAACGGCCAATCCCTATCAGGATATCAGCCACACTTTTCATCATTTCTTTGCACGCAAAGTCATGTTCGTGAAATTCGCCATGGCTTACGTGGTGCTGCCCGGCGGTTTCGGTACGCTCGACGAATTGTTCGAAGCATTGACGCTGGTGCAAACCGGCAAGACGCGCAGCATGCCTATCATTCTCGTGCATACGCCGTTCTGGGCAGGGCTGCTGGAGTGGCTGAAAAGCGTGCTGGTCGCCAACGGCACGATAGACAAAAAAGACCTTGATCTCCTGCGCGTCATCGACGACCCGCAGGGCGTGGTCGACGCAATTTTCGAACACTACGAAAAACGCGGGTTCGAGCCCTCCGAGGCCGAGCGCGAGGTTCTGCTCAATCTGTAGGGCGGCGCCAGCCGCCGTAGCGGTTCGCCGCAGCGGCTTTATATTTTTCGCTGGAAGGCAGATAATATGCAGCTGAGAACCGAGGAAAGAATATGCGCAATCTTCTCGCCATACTGCTGATCACCGTCGCCCTGCCCGTAGCGGCCGCGGAGCGACCGGGCAACCTGCAGCCGGTGCCCGACCTGCCGCCGCCGCCGGATTTCAGCCTGGACCCGGCACTGCAGGAACAAATCACCATCATCAAGCGCGGCACCGATACCGTTGAAGAACACCGCGTCGGCGGCAAAATTTTCATGCTCAAAGTCACGCCGGCGACCGGTGCACCGTATTACCTGGTTGACGAAAAAGGCGACGGCAAAATGACCCGTCAGGACAGCATGGACAGCGGTATCCGTCCGCCGATGTGGGTCATCCATTCCTGGTAACAGCTGCGCAGTCCGGAGAAACCGGCCGGCTATTGTTGTAAAACCGCTTTTGTAAATCCTACCAGCGCGGTTCGTCGCGTCGACCCCATGTCTGTATTCACCACCGTCACGAGCGAACAACTGCAGGCATGGCTCAGGCAATATGCGTTAGGCACGCTGGTCAGCCTTGAGGGCATCGCCGCCGGCATCGAAAACACCAACTATTTTGTCACCACCTCGCGCGGACGCTATGTGCTGACACTGTTCGAAAAACTGACCGCCGTCGAACTGCCTTTTTATCTCGGCCTGATGGCACACCTTGCGCATCACGGCATTCCATGCCCGCAGCCGATCGCCGATAGCGGCAATGCCTATCTGGGCGCATTGAACGGCAAACCGGCGGCCATCGTCACCTGCGTGCCGGGCCGCGACCTCGCCACAGTCGATGTTGCGCAATGCGCCGCCATCGGTGCGCTGCTGGCCGAGATGCATATCGCCGGACAAAGTTACACGGTGACTATGCCCAACCCGCGCGGCGCGCAGTGGTGGACCGCGGCGCTACCCAACGTGCTGCCTTTTCTCGACGCCGGGGCGGCCGCGCTACTGAACGCCGAAATCCACTTTCAGTCTGCGCAGCGCTACAACACGCTGCCGCAGGGCGTCATACACGCCGACCTCTTTCGTGACAACGTGTTGTGGGACGGCGCGCGCGTCGGCGGCATTATCGATTTTTATTTCGCCTGCAACGACTGCCTGCTCTATGACGTGGCAATCACCGTCAACGACTGGTGCAATGGCGCCGATCAGTCGCTGGACGAGACGCGTGCGCGCGCCCTGCTCGACGCCTACCGGAAAGTGCGGCCACTCGACGCCGTCGAACGCGCCGCCTGGCCGGCGCTGCTGCGCGCCGGCGCGCTGCGTTTCTGGGTGTCGCGCCTTTACGACAAATATCTGCCGCGGCCGGGCGAACTCACGCATGCGAAAGACCCGCACCACTTTCAGCGCGTGCTTGAACAGCGCATTGCGCGCGCCGGCGATCTTGCCGCGCTGCTGGCGCCATGAACATCCGCATTGTGAACGCGCGTTACGGCTGGCGCTGGATTGTCGCCGGCATACAGTTGTTCCGGCGCGACCCGGCGCAATGGCTGTTGATGATCGGCGCGCTTTTTGTCGCGAGCCGCCTGCTGTTTCTGATTCCGCTGGTACCACTGCTGGCGGTGCTGGTGGCGCCGCATCTGCTCGCCGGCCTGGCGCACGGTGCACAGGCGCTCGAACAGAACAAGCCACTGCGCAACGGTTACCTGCTGAGCGGTTTTTTGCGCAATCCGGCGGCACTGCTGACCATAGGCGGCATTTCGCTGATCGGTCAGGTCATCACTTTGATGGTGATCCTCTCGGTCGGCGGTGAAGCCTTCAGCGGCATCGCCAAAAACGTCGCCGCCGGCGCCGGCACACCGGAGAATATCAGTGCCCTGCAGGCAGCGGCGCCCCGCATGATGCTCGCCGTGCTGGCAGGCTTCACGGTTTCGCTGCCGCTGATGATGGCGACCTGGTATGCGCCCTTGCTGGTATTTTTCGACGATCTAAAACCGTCTGTCGCGCTGTATCTGAGCCTGCTTGCCTGCATCCGGAACATGCTGCCGCTGCTGGTTTACGGCGTCGTGCTGATGATTCCGCTGTTCGTTTTTACCCGCATCGGCCTAGCACTGGGTCAGGTTGATCTCGGCTTGTGGCTGCTGGCGCCGCTGATCGTGCCGTCGATCTACGTCAGCTACCGCGATCTGTTTGTGCCAACGCCGGCGGTCGAATAGGTCAGGCGGCAATTTCTGCACGCCGGCGTTTTACGCCGGTTCGAGTTTCGCAAATTCCAGCGCCAGCCACTTCGTGCCATCGCGGTGAAAATTCACTTGCACGCGCGCATCGGCGCCGCGGCCTTCGGCATTGATGATCACGCCGGCGCCGAATTTCGGGTGCGTCACATTCTGGCCTACACGCCACGGTGAGGCGGTGTCGGACAACCCCGCTTCGCGCACAATCTCCGGTTTCGCGCCGCGACCCGCCGTTGCGGTCGAATACGCGGCGCGCGGTGTAGACGAAGAAAACAAGCGCACACGATTCACCGGTTTCATGAGCTTCTCGGGAATTTCGCGAAAAAAACTCGAGGCAATGTTGTAACGCGTCTGGCCGTGCAGCATGCGGCTCTGCGCCATCGACAGATAAAGCCGGCGCCGCGCGCGCGTCAGCGCCACGTACATCAGGCGCCGCTCTTCCTCTTTGCCGTCTGCTTCGGACAAACTGTTTTCATGCGGAAAGAGGCCCTCCTCCAGACCGCTGATGAATACGCTGTGGAACTCCAGTCCCTTGGCCGAATGCACCGTCATCAACTGCAGTGCATCGGCGCCGGCCTGCGCCTGATTGTCGCCGGCCTCGAGCGAGGCGTGCGCGAGGAACGCCGCCAGCCCCGTATCCTCGATCGAATCATCGGCGATAAAACCGGCGGCAGCATTGATCAATTCGTCGAGGTTGGAGAGGCGGTCGGCGCCTTCGCGCTCGCCCTGATAATGCTGTTTGAGACCGCTGTGCTCGATCACATGCTCGATGATCTCGGGCAGCGGCAACGCAGATGTTGCGCTGCGCATTTGCACGATCAAAGCGACAAACGCCGGGATACCCTTCAACGATGCGGGATGCGGAATGATATCGGCCGAGCCGGCCGTTTTCGGCGCGCGCTCATCCGCCATTGCCCTGGCCGCCGCCCACAGACTGCTGCCGGCGGCGCGCGCGGCGTCCTGCAACTGTTCGAGCGAGCGGTTGCCGATGCCGCGCGCCGGAAAATTGATCACGCGCAGCAATGCGCCATCGTCCTCGTCGCTCGCCAAGAGGCGCAGATAAGCCAGCGCGTGCTTGATTTCCTGTCGTTCGAAAAAACGCAGCCCGCCGTACACGCGATACGACATCGCCGCATTGAACAGCGCATGTTCGAGCACGCGCGACTGTGCGTTCGAACGATACAGCAGCGCGATTTGCGACAAACTCACGCCGTCACGAACCAGCGACTTGATTTCGTCGACGATAAAACCCGCCTCGTCGATATCGCTGTCGGCTTCGTAAACGCGCAGCGGTTCGCCTTTGGCTTCCGCCGTCCATAAATCCTTGCCGAGCCGCCGCTCGTTGTTTTTGATCAGCGCATTGGCGGCGTCGAGTATGTGGCCGTGCGAGCGGTAATTCTGCTCGAGCTTGATCACCGTCCCGATCGCAAAATCTTTTTGTAGCTCCTGCATGTTGGCCACCGAGGCGCCGCGAAACGCATAGATCGACTGGTCGTCGTCGCCAACAGCAAAAACCACATTTTCCTTGCCAGCCAGCATGCGCAGCCACTGGTACTGCAGGCGATTAGTGTCCTGAAACTCGTCGACGAGTATGTGCTTGAAGCGTTCACGATAATGCTGACGCAGAATTTCGTTGCGCGACAGCAGCTCGAAACAACGCAGCAGTAACTCAGCAAAATCGACCACCCCTTCGCGCTGGCATTGCTCGTCGTAAACGGCATAGAGCTCCTGCTTGCGCCGCGTGTCGACGTCGTAGGCATCGGCATCGGCGGCACGCCGGCCCTGGTCTTTGTGGTTGTTGATGTACCACGCGACCTGTCGCGGCGGGAAACGCTCTTCATCGACATTGGCGGCCTTCAGCAGGCGCTTGACCAGTGCCAGCTGATCCTGACTGTCGAGTATCTGGAAGGTCTGCGGCAAACCGGCGTCGCGGTAATGCGCGCGCAGCAGGCGGTTGCACAGGCCGTGAAAAGTACCGACCCACATGCCGCGCGTATTGATCGGCAGCATCGAACTGATGCGCACGAGCATTTCCTTCGCCGCTTTGTTGGTAAACGTTACCGCCAGCAGGCCGCCGGGGCTGACTTGCCCCGTCTGAATCAGCCAGGCAATGCGCGTCGTCAATACGCGCGTTTTACCGCTGCCAGCGCCGGCGAGTATCAGCGCCGATTGATGCGGCAATGTCACCGCCTCGTGCTGGCGTTCGTTCAGGCCGGTGAGAAATTCCGGATTCATGAATTGCGTTAGACTTTCACCCAAAAAACAACGGCCGGCTGCACGCCGGCCGTCGCTACAGATTACATTGCGATGTTGCTGTGATTACTGCTATTGACGCAATTACTGTGAAGCGCGCGTTTCGGTAATGCCGAACTTGCCCTTAAGTGACGCGCCGAGCACTTCCGCTTCCTTCTTGCTCATCAAATTGGAAATGCGCACGCGGAAGGTTGTCGCCTCTTCTTTTTTCATCGGCCGGATTTCGGCCGCGTAACCGGCGCTGCGCACGTCGTCATACACCTTGAGCGCCTCTTCCTGCGTCGGCGCCTCGGCAAGATAGACACGCCACTTGCCGCCCTTGCGCAGAGCGCCCTTGCCGGCGGCAATATCGGTCTCCATCGCCCATTCGTCCAACTGCTTCTGCGACACCTTGGCGACCGGTTGCCCTTTCTGATTTTTCGGCGCGATATAAAACGACATCGGCTCATTCATGGTGAACGCCTCCTGCTCGCGCACCACCGTGACATTGCCTTCGATCAGGCAGACGATATCGCGTGTGTCATCGGCCTTGCCCCACAGGTCGGTACCACGTATGCCGGCAGTGATGGTGACGATACGCACCTTGACGTCGCGCTCACCACGGAATTTGGTCAATGCCTGCGTCGTGAAACGAAAGGCGCCCTTGACGACATCGAGTGACGCCGTGACGATGTCCTTCATCTGGATTTTTTTCTTGCCGAGATCTTCGAGCGCAAGGATGCCGTTTTCGCCAAGCTTGATCAAACTGCCGTCGACCAGCCGCAGCAAGGCACGCGAACCCGGGCCGGTGTAAATGCGGTCACTGTTTACCAAACGCATGCCGATGGCGAGTGGATCGCGCGCGCCGCTGGCGTGTTCGACCCACGCCGGCATCTGCACGCCCTCGACGACGATCACCGGCGCCGCAAGCGGCACAACCTTCGCACGCTCAGCTGCGCCAGCCGCGCCGGCCAGCAACATGCACAACAAGACGAACAATGCTCTTATCTTCATGGGGAGACTCCCGATTTTTACCCGATGCAAGCGATACGGCTGAAACAAGAATTTGGATTCGTTGCAGGTATAATTCGCGCTTCCCGTGCTTATATCGCGCTTTTGCCGCAACAGCAGGCCATCATGCAACCCGCCCCGATACAACCCAAATACAACGCCCACGACATCGAGCCCAAAGCGCGTGCGTGGTGGAACGAAAACCATTCTTTTCGTGCCGTCGAAATTCCCGGCAAACGCAAATATTACTGCCTGTCGATGTTCCCGTACCCCTCGGGCAAATTGCACATGGGGCACGTGCGAAACTATACCATAGGCGACGCGCTCTCCCGTTACCACCGCATGCGCGGCGACAACGTTTTGCAGCCCATGGGCTGGGACGCCTTCGGCCTGCCCGCCGAAAACGCGGCGATGGCCAACAGCGTGCCGCCGGCGCAGTGGACGTACGACAACATCGCGTACATGAAAAAGCAGTTGCAGTCGCTCGGTTTCGCCATCGACTGGGAGCGCGAACTCGCCACCTGCAAGCCCGACTACTACCGCTGGAACCAGTGGCTGTTCCTGCGCATGCTGGAAAAAGGTCTGGTCTATAAAAAGACCGGCACGGTCAACTGGGATCCGGTCGATCAGACGGTACTCGCCAACGAACAGGTGATCGACGGCCGCGGCTGGCGCACCGGCGCGCTGGTCGAGAAGCGCGAGATTCCGATGTACTACATGGCGATCACCCAATATGCCGACGAGCTGCTCGCCGCACTCGATACGCTGCCGGGCTGGCCCGAGCGCGTGAAGACCATGCAGGCGAACTGGATCGGCAAGAGTTACGGCGTGCGTTTTGCGTTTCCCTACGAATTACCCGCCGCGACGAGCGGCGGCACAACGTTCCCCTCTCCCTCCGGGAGAGGGGCTAGGGGTGAGGGCGCTACGGAAAATGGTCGCGCACCCTCACCCTCAATCCCTCTCCCGAAGGGAGAGGGAAGCGTCGAGCGCGCCGAAGGCGCGCAAAAAGGATTGCTGTGGGTCTTCACGACCCGCGCCGACACCATCATGGGCGTGACCTTCTGCGCAGTCGCCGCCGAGCATCCGCTCGCCGCGCACGCGGCGAAAAACAATCCAAAGCTCGCCGCCTTCATCGACGAATGCAAACACGGCAGCGTCATCGAAGCCGACATGGCGACGATGGAAAAGAAAGGCATGCCGACCGGAATTTCCGTAACGCATCCGCTGACCGGCGAAAAAATTCCGGTGTGGGTCGGCAACTACGTGCTGATGAGCTACGGCGACGGCGCGGTGATGGGTGTGCCGGCGCATGATGAGCGTGACCATGTATTTGCCGTTAAGAACAACATACCCATCAAGCCCGTGATCATTCCTGAAAGCTGGGGAGGCTCTGATCTTGATCTTGGGGGATTTTTCGACGAACGAAGTGACGACCCACTGAAGCGAAAATTTCCTCTTTACGTCAACAAAACCGAGAACGACGTTTTAGGATGGGCCGTGTGGAACAGTCGTCATGCCACACACGGAATATGCGTGAACTCCGGAAAGTATGACGGCCTCGACTATTCGCACGCCATCGACGCCATCGCCGCCGATCTCAATGCGCTAGGCCTCGGTGAAAAGAAAGTGATGTGGCGCCTTAGAGACTGGGGCATCTCGCGCCAGCGTTATTGGGGCACGCCGATCCCGCTGATCCATTGCGCCGGCTGCGGCGACGTGGCGGTGCCCGACGATCAGCTGCCGGTGGTGCTGCCCGAAGACTGCGTGCCCGACGGCGCCGGCAATCCGCTCAACAAGCGCGCCGATTTCCTGAATTGCAGTTGTCCCAAATGCGGCAAG
>JANYDY010000072.1 GCA_025363435.1 Betaproteobacteria bacterium | reverse complement strand
GTTTCCGGATCAAGGATGGCGTTGGTGGTTGCCAGCCCCAGTTGTTCGGCTGACGGCAGAAACGCATAGCTGTAGCTGACGTAATAAGTCTGCCCATTAGTCGGCGACCAGATCAGGCCGGTGCGCGGGCTGTAGCCGACGTCGGTGCGCGCCAGATTCACTGCCGGCGTCAACGTGCGGCGGTCTTCGAGATTGACCTTGAAGTAGTCGTAACGCAGCCCCGCCAGCAATTTCCATTCTTTCGAAAGGGCGATCTGATCCTGCGCGTAGATCGCCGCGACGTCAGCAGCCACCTTGTTGTTGGCGTCGGTGCCGTTCGGTCTGAAGCTGGTGGCGACGGCGTACGGATTGGAAGCAGATACGGTTATCGCAGTGGCGGCGCCGAAGAAGCCGGTGTTGCGTTTGTTATCGCTGTCCTGATGGCCGAGTTCCATGCCGGTGAGCAGTGTGTGCTCGAATCCGCCGGCCGAAAATTTGGACGTCAGGTCGGTCTGGTTGAAGGTATTGGCACGCTGATTGTCGTTGTTGTAGGCCGACAGCGTCATTGTTCCGGCGGTCGGCGAGACGGTACTGCCCGGATAGACGTTCTGGTAGTACTTGTCGTATTTCGTGAAGCGGAAAGTATTTTTCAGTTGCTGGCCGTTACCGAAGTCGTGATCAAGCACCGCGGCGAGACCATCGACATAGGAATGCGCCGAACTTTGCGCAGCGTTGCCGAAGAAGGTGTGGGTGCTGGCATTGAACGGTGCGCCGCTCAAGGAAGGCACACCGCGATTCGGCACGCGCCCGTCATGCAGATGCTCGAAATCGAGCGTCAGCGAGGTCATTCCGCTGAAAGCATACGTCACCGTCGGATTGAGCGCCCAGCGGCGGAGGTCCACACCGTCGACAAAATTATTGGCTGATTCGGCCATGCCGTTCAGGCGGAATGCCGCCGAGTCGCCGAGTTTGTTGCCGTAGTCGAAAGTGCCGCGGCGTTGATTTTCGGTACCGAGCGTGATGCTGGCTTCGCCGACGCGATCAAACACCGGTTTTTTGGTCACACGATTGATCACGCCGCCGGCGCCGCCGCGACCGAAGATCATGCCGGCCGGGCCTTTCAGTACTTCGACGCGCTCGAGGTTGTAGAGATCGCGGAACACCTGCGCGTCATCACGCACGCCGTTGACGTAGAAGTCGGCGGTGGTGCTGTTGCCGCGGATCACCGCCTGGTCGCGGTTGCCTTCGCCCTGATGCATCAACACACCGGGCACGTAGCGAAATACATCGCCCATGCTTTGCATTGCCTGGTCTTTCATCAGCTGTGCGGGCACCACCGTGATCGAAGCGGGGATTTCTTTCAGCGGTGTGTCGGTCTTGGTGGCGGTGCCGGAACGCGTTGCACGATAGCCGTCCACCGGCCCGTCGGCGCGTTCGGTCTGGCCTTGCACTTTGACTTCGGGCAGGGGCTGATCGCGAGCCGTGCTTTGTGCAAGGGCGCCGAGTGGTGCGGTGAGAGCCGCAAAGATTGCGATCGTGATTGGCTTGAGCATAAAACGATGGTGAGAACGCATTGAAACTCCCTTTTGGATAGTAAAAATGGCTGGCTATCCCTGAAGGGTTGGCTGGCTGCACTGGTTGATCGCTGTTACTTGGTCAGAATCAATTTGCCTTTGCTGGTCTGCCGCAGCGTATAAAGCTCGCCGGCGTGTTCGATCTGTACTTCGCGACGTGTGCCGAGCAAATCGGTGCTGTGTATGCGGCGGTGCAGTTCGTCGCCGGCAACTGCCTGCGCCGATGACTCCGCTGTCGGACTGGCGGGCGACGACGAAATCGTTTTCATTGTGCAGTGTGGCTGGGATCTGAAACGAAACCGATGCGCGCGACGCCGGCTTTGCCGGCCTCCGCCATTACTTCGGCGAGGATCTGATACTGCGTGGTTTTGTCCGCGCGCAAATGCAATTCGGGCTGCGGATCGATTTTTGCCGCGGTGGCCAGTCTTTGCGTCAGCACGGATTTATTAATGAGTTCGCCGTTCCAGAACAATTCACCCGCACCATTGATCGAGAGCGCAATGTGATCGGGTTTGGTCAGATTGGGGTGGCTGGCCGCTTTGGGCAGATCGATCTTGACCGAGTGCGTTAGCAGCGGCGCGGTGATGATAAAAATCACCAGCAGCACGAGCATCACGTCGATCAGCGGAATCATGTTGATCTCCGCCATCGGCGCCGAGTCGCCGCTTTTGCTGAAGCCGCCGAAGGCCATCTCAGAGGCCTTTTGCTGCGGTTGCCGGCGCTGTTTTCAGCGGTGTCACCGCTGCAACCTCGCTCAAATGCGAACCGGTGGTCAAAAACGAGAACAAGTCGTGGGCAAAGGAATCGAGCTGCGCGAGTATCAGCCGGTTGCTGCGCACGAAGGCGTTGTACGCGAGTACTGCCGGGATCGCGACTGCCAGGCCCGCCGCCGTCATAATCAGTGCTTCACCGACCGGACCGGCAACCTTGTCGAGCGTGCCCTGTCCGCTCAGACCGATGTTGATCAGCGCGTGGTAGACGCCCCACACAGTGCCGAACAGACCGACAAACGGCGCGGTGCTGCCGACCGAGGCGAGGATGGTAAGCCCGGCTTCGATGCGCGCGGTTTCCTCGTCGATGACGCGGCGCATGGCGCGCGTCAGAAATTCTGCAGTGCTACCGGCGACGTCGAGTTTGTTCGCGCCGTGGTGCTGATGGTGGCGGGTGGCGACAATGGCGTGCCAGGTCAGATGCGAGAACGGCTCGTCCGGGTGCTGTTGTTCGAGATGCGTGGCAACCGATTGCAGTGAGGGTGCGTCCCAGAACGTTTGCAGAAAGCGCACCGCGCGCCGGCGCGTCGCCAGCGTCTGCAATGTTTTGGTGATGATCAAGTACCAGGTAGCAATGGACATCACGATCAACGCGATTACGATGGCTTTACCGATGCCATCTGTCTGGGAAAGAAACGTCGCGATGCCTGCGCTTTGAGCGGTGTCCAAGTTCAGCCTTTCAGAGTAAATGTGATCGGAATCAGCACCCAGGCGGCGACCGCCTGATCGCCCTGCCGCGCGGGCACAAAGCGCCAGCGTTTCACGGCCTCAGCTGCGGCGTCATCAAGCCGGTTCGAACCGCTGCTGGTTTTAAATTCAATTTTGTCGGCGCTGCCGCCGGCATTGACCAGTACGCGCAATATCACTTTCCCCTGTTCGCCGAGGCGACGCGACAGCGCGGGGTAGACCGGCGCCGGATTGTCGAGATAATCGGCATTGAAATTCGGCGGGATCAGCGGAGGCGGCGCTACTGCTGCAATGGCTTGAGGCGGCGGCGCGGCTTGCACCGGGACCGGTGCGGGGGGCGCCGGTGCCGGCGCGAGAGCAGGCACCGCGGCCGGCGTATTCGAGGAAATAATCGGCGGCGGTTCCGGCGCGCGCTGCAGCACCGGTTTGACCGGCAAGGGTTTTGGCGCCACCTGCGGTTTTTCCACCACCGGTTGCGGCGTGATCAGACTGACCATGATGGGCAGCGCTTGCGACAGCGCGGAGCGCGCCGGTTCGTATTGCAGCAACGCAAACAGGGCGAGCGCATGCAACAGCACGGTAACGGCCAAAGGCAGCAGGCGATTGCCCCGGTTGGCCTTGCCCCAGTCTCGCTGAAAATTTCCGGCTATTTCCATAGTTGAATGATTTATATTGATTTTCTTCGTGCCGTCGGTTGCGCAATCGGGTGGCCGGGCAAATTGAAAGCAGCCGGCGAAAAAACGGACGACCGCCCGATTGAGTGCTTGACAGGGATGGGAATATAAATGCGAATGATTCGCATTGCAACAACTTCATCGAGAAATACATGTACGTTTGCATCTGCAACGCGATCACCGAGCGGGAAATACGCCAGGCCGCAGAGCTGGGCGTTACTGACATTCAGGAGCTCAAAGACGGTCTTGGGGTTGCAACCTGTTGCGGCGCTTGCGAATCGTGCGCGCTCGAGATCCTCGACGAAGCGCGGTCATGCAATCGCGCTGGCACGCGGGTGCGTCAGGCCGCCTGAGTTTCCGTACCGTCCGCAGCGCATTTCTGCGCCGGACTTTTCGTTAGACGCAGTTTTCGCGCCGGATTGCGCATTTAATTTTCGATATTCATTCTCGTTCTCAACATGCAACGATCGGGTGTGCGCTGTGTCTCGCAATGCTATTCTCCGATCGTATATTTATCAGGAGACGCGCATGAAAGGCGATAAAAAAGTCATTCAGTATCTGAACAAGGTGCTGACCAACGAGCTGACTGCGATCAACCAGTATTTTCTGCACGGCAGAATGTTCAAGAACTGGGGCTTCAAAAAACTCGCCGAGCATACGCATCACGAATCGATCGACGAGATGAAGCACGCCGACAAATTGATCGAACGCATCCTCTTTCTCGAGGGATTGCCTAATCTGCAGGAACTGCACAAGCTGTTCATCGGCGAGGCGCCGCTGGAGGCGCTGCAATGCGATCTCAAACTCGAGAAGCTTGCTTATCCGATATTGAAGGAAGCCATCGCGTATTGCGAATCAGTCGCTGATTACGTTACACGCGAACTGTTCGAAGACATCCTCGAGAGCGAGGAAGAGCACATCGACTGGCTGGAAACTCAACTTGATCTGGTCGAGAAAGTCGGCGGGCAGAATTATCTGCAGTCGCAAATGGGTGAGCAGGCGTCCTAGGTAGTGCCGGCGCCCGTAGCGCCCTTTTACGCGCCGCCTCTGGGGCTGAATGCGGCGCAGGGATCGGGCCGCTCCGCGCGCGGAACAAAGTAGACAAAATCGTAGGGCGCGCTGCCGGTGATCGCAGTTTTGAGATAGTCCCACGGATTTTCCGTGACGGCGGCAACTTCAATGGTGCCAACCGCGCAAATTTCCCCGCTGCCCGCTGCATTCAGATAAATCGGTACCGCAAGATCGCGCCGCACATGGCCGTTGCCGGCGATCAGTACCGCGCCGTCGCGGCCAGTGTTCTGCAGGGCTTCAGCAAGGGTTGCATCGCGTGCGCGTTGCGCTGCCATCATGTTCGGCATTGCGGTTTCCGACAAGGCGCGGCAGTGGCCGTCGAAAATAATGTCGCGCAAGGCTGACTCGCGCGCGCTTGACCAGGTGCCCGCCCGTTGTAACGCAGCCAATTGTCCGTGCGCCAGCGCAGGCAATCCCTGTTTTGCAATCAATCCGGCGGCGGCTCGTGAAAGATTGGCCGCGCGCAGCGGCATGTCGTGGCGCAGCGCGATTTCAATGAGCGGCCGGTAAAAATCCCAGTTCCATCCCTTGCGATTGAATTGAACCGTATCTGCGACCTCGCCGGCATTCATTTTTCCCTGCGTTTGCCGCAGGCGCAGCGCGGCATCATGCTCGTGGTCGAATTGTTCGAAGGCGACGACGGGTTTGATGCCCTTCGCGCCCAGCGATTCGAGCATTTTCCCTTGCAGCGCGTGACTGTCGGGATTGTCGTGCACTTCGCCGAGCAGGCGGAAATGCGCGCCGCCGAGTTTTTCGAACAGAAAATCGGGCGAAACAAAACGTTCTGTCGCGGCGTGCCAGATTTTTCCCGCGAGAGGGTGCTCGCGCAACAAGGTGGATTGCCAGTTCCCATCCGCACCAACAATCGCTTCAGCAGCGCGGGACGCGAGCGGACAGTACAGCGTCGTCAACGCGGTATATCCGAGGGCGTGCAGGAAAGGCCGGCGGTGCATGTCGTAGATTATCGTAAACCGTTTCGTGCGGCGAACAGGAATATCCCGCTAGGCAGGCGTGCAAACGGCACGATCGCAGTTAATTGGCGGTCCGATCACGATCGCAGTTAATTGGCGGTCCGTTGTATATGTGCGACCGCGATCTGCATTTCCGCGGTGGTGCAAGCGTATGGACCGGCGTGTTTAGGGGTTTAAGCGTTTATTGACTGCCGCCAGCAGATCCTCGAGCCGGAACGGCTTGGTCAGAAAGTCGTCCGCGCCCAATTCGAAACCCCATTTGCGATCGAAGGTGCGCGTGCTTGCCGTCAAAAAAATAAAAGGGATACGCGCGGTGGTGACGTTTTCGCGCAGGCTGAACAGCGTGCCGAAACCGTCGAGAGCGGGCATGGTGATATCGCAGACGATTAGATCCGGCGCCTCGCGGATGGCGATTTCCACGCCGGCGGCACCGTCCGCAGCTTCGAGCACCGCATGACCTTCAGCGACGAACAGCCGCGCAATATTCGCGCGCAACGGCGCTTCGTCTTCAACAATCAGTATTCGCGCCATGGTCTGCCCCTGTTACCCGGTATTGGAGAGTTTACGTTTGATCGCATCGAGTACATCCTGCAGATGAAACGGTTTTGTAATGTAGTCGTCGGCGCCCTGCGCCAACGCCAGCCTGCGATCGGCGTGATCGGCGCTTGCCGTCAGAAAAATGAACGGCACGCCGGCGGTTGCCGCCGATTGACGCAGCGCTGCGAGCACGCCGTAGCCGTCCATCTCGGGCATCAGGACATCGCACAAGACGAGGTCCGGCGCGTGTTCGGCTGCTGCGTGCACGCCTTTGACGCCGTTCTCGGCGGTAACAACCGTGTAGCCTTCGGCGCGCAGCAGGCGCTCCAGATTGGCGCGGATCGGCGCTTCGTCTTCGATGACCAGAATTTTTGCCATCGCCGTCAATTCAGCGGAATCGACACTGTAAAGCGGCTGCCGCGGCCGGTCGCGCTGTCGAAGGAAATCTGCCCGCCCTGCAAATCCACCGATTTGCGCACGATTGCCATGCCCAGGCCGGTGCCGGCGATATTGCCGACATTGCGTGCGCGGTGAAAGCTTTCGAAGAGCCGCGGCTGGTCCTCCAGCGGAATGCCGATGCCTTCGTCCTTGATAGAAAATCCGGCATGACGGTCGCCGAGCTGCACATGCAACTCAACGCGGCCGCCGGACGGCGAATATTTAATCGCATTCGAGAGCAGATTGCCGAGGACGTGGCGCAGCAGCTTTTCATCCATGTTGACTTCGCGCGGCCTGCCGTCAAAGCGGTAGTTCAGCTCGTGATGCGGTTGCAGCGAGCGGCGCGTCTCATCGACCAGCCGCTGGCAGAATGCGGCAAGATCGAGCGGCGCCGGCGTGAATTCGATCATCTGCGATTCGACACGACCGATCATCAGCACGTCATCGAGCATTTTTGCCATGCGCTCGACGCCGGTGCGCACGCTGTCAAAAAGTTCGGTTTTTTCCGCCGCCGGCATTCTTTCGCCGTACCGCTCGAGCAGTTCGGCAGATGAAAGTATGGTCGCCAGCGGTGTGCGAAATTCATGCGAAGTCATGGCGACAAAACGCGATTTCAGTTCGCTCAGTTCGCGTTCTTTTTCGAGGGCATGGCGGATGTCTTCCTCGGCGCGCTTGCGCTCGGTGATATCGACGTTGGTCCAGATCGACCCTTTGCCGAGATCGTTCGGATCGACGGCATGTCCGTAGAGCTGGATCCAGATCAGCGAGCCGTCCTTGCGTTTCATCTGCTGCTCGGCAACGTATGGCCGGCCGGACGCGAGTACCGGGTAGGCGGCCGCGCCGAAGGCCTCGTAGCTCGCGCGATCCGGATAGTGCATCAGCGACGACTCGCCCATCAGCTCTTCGCGTTCGTAGCCGAGCATGCGCGCAAAGGTATCGTTGAACCACAATTGTTTGCGTTCAATCACGAAGGTGATGCCGACCAGCGTGCTTTGCAGCAGCGCTTCGCGTTCGTCGATGTTCCGCCGCAGATCGTCCTGCAGCGCCTTGCGCTCGGAAATTTCGGTAAGGAAATTGAGCGTCGCCGGTTTGCCCTCCCAATCCATGGCCACCGCATTGATCAGCACCCAGCGGATCGCGCCGGACTTGTCGACAATGCGGAACTCGTACGATTGTGCGGCGGGTTCGCCGCGCAGGCGCTTCAAATAATTGCCGCCGACCAGCGCGCGATCCTCCGGATGCACGAAATGCAGAAAGGGCAGCGAGTAGAGTTCGTCGAAGCCGTAGCCGGAAAATTGCGCAGTCTGCGGGTTGGCGTATTTGAGCAGGCCGTCCTGTACCAGAATGATGACTTCGCTGGCGTTTTCGACCACGTCGCGAAATTTTCTTTCCGAATTTTCCAGCGCCTCAATCAACTTCTGGCGTTGTGCCGCCTCCAGCGAAAGTGAAATCATGTGCGCGATTGAAGAGGCGAAATCGACTTCCTCGGCGCTCCATTCACGCGCTGCGCCGACATGCTCGTGGCAGATGACGCCGACCACCTTGCTTTGAAACCACACCGGCACATCGAGCATTGCGGTGATGCCGAGCGGGGCGAGATAACTTTCACGGAATTCGGCGGTCGCCGGATGCGTGTGCGCGCGGTGCGCGACGACCGGGCGGTTTTCCAGTATTGCCTGAAAATAATTCGGGAAGGCGTCGTGCGCCAGCACGGTGCCAACAAATTCGCTGTCGAGCCCGTTCTGTGTCAGACGATAAAGCGCGTGGCAGGAAATGGCGTCGCCGGCGGAGGCGAATGTCCAGTAGCTGACGCGCTCGACACCGAGTGTCGCCGCATCGGCGGCAAGGATTTCGCCGACCGCGGCTTCGAAGCGGGTTTTATCGAGCTCCGACAGTTTGAGCAATACATTGCTTTGACGGCGGATTTGCGCGGTGCGCTCGGCGATGCGTTCTTCGAGCTGGCGATTAAGCTGGCGCACCTGCGCCTGCGCCTCGTTGCGCGCGGTGACGTCGGTAAACGTGATGACGAGATGGCGTGCGTCGGGGCGCGGCGTCCATGTGGTGAAACTCACCAGCGCATCGAAGAATTCACCGTTCTTGCGCCGGATCTGCCATTCCGCGGGAATGCGCGGCGAACCGGCGAGTGCCGCGGCGAGAAATTTGGCCGCCTGCGCAGCCACGCGCGGCGGCGCTGCGACCGAATAGTGGCGGCCGATCAGTTCATCGGGCTGGTAACCGACGAGTTCGCAGAACGCCGGATTCACGCGTACGAAAAATCCCGCATCATCGGTCAGGCAGATGCCGATGCGCGCGACATTGAATACCGTGAGCAGGAACTCCTCATCGATAGGCTTCGCCCGGCGCGCCGATGGCTTTAGCGCCCGTTTTTTTGTTCCGGATTGTGCGCGTGTGGCCAAGCCGGATTTCCTCCCTGACAGGTTTATCGTCTATTCTATACGAGCATACAAATGTCATGACCCCGCTGACCTTTCAGACACTGCGTTTGCTCGCCGACGGTGAATTCCGCTCCGGCGAGGCGATGGCGCGCGCGCTCGGCGTGTCGCGCGCCACCGTCTGGAATGCCCTGCACGGCCTGGACGGGGCCGGACTCGAAATTTTCAAGGTGCGCGGGCGCGGTTACCGCCTGTCGCAGCCATTGGCCTGGCTTGAGCGCGCGGCGATTGAACGCGAATTGGGCGTGCATGCCGGCGAATTTTCAATCGAGGTGCTCGATCTCGCGGCATCGACTAATACGTTGTTGATGGAACGCGCCGCTGTCGGCGCCGGCGGCGGCAGCGTGGTCGCCGCCGAATGGCAGACGCACGGCCGCGGCCGTCGCGGCCGCATCTGGCACGCTACACCGGGTGCGGCGTTGACGTTTTCAGTGCTGTGGCGCTTCCAGCAGGGCGCCGGCGCGCTCTCCGGTTTGAGTCTTGCCGTCGGCGTTGCGGTAACGCGCACGCTGGCGCGGTTCGGCGTCAGCGAAGCGGGTCTGAAGTGGCCGAACGATGTGATCTGGCGCGGCCGTAAACTCGCCGGCATGCTGATTGAAATGCAGGGCGAAGTGAACGGCCCCAGCGCCGCGGTCATCGGCATCGGACTCAATTGCCGCCTGCCCGATGCGTTGCGCGAACGCATCGATCAACCGGTGGTGGATCTCGCGCAAATCATCGACGCCGTGCCTGACCGCAACCGCGTAATTGCCTTGCTGCTTGTCGAGATCGCGCAGGTAATTGAACAATTCGCAGACTCGGGATTTGCGCCCTTGCGTGACGAATGGCAGAGCCATCATGTTTACCAGGACAAACCGGTGCGGCTGAGCTTGCCGGACGCGGGCAGTATCGATGGCACAGCCAGGGGGGTTGATGACACCGGCGCATTGCTGCTCGAAACCGGCAGCGGTGTGCGTCGCGTCCACAGCGGTGACGTCAGCCTCAGGATCAGAAATGGCATCTAGTCGCCGCCACGCCATGCTGCCGGTACTTGCGGTCGATGCCGGTAACACGCGCGTGAAATGGGGTTTGCACGATGGTGCGCGCTGGCTGAAGAGCGGTCAGACCGCAACTTCGCGCGCCGGCAGTTTGAAACGCGCCTTTGCCGCTTTGCCGCCGTTGCGCGCTGTCATTGTTTCGAATGTCGCCGGCGCTGCCTTGCGTGCGGTGCTGAGCCGCAGTTTGCCGGCGGCCCCCTCCGCACGCTGGATACGCAGCGCGGCGGCGCAATGCGGCGTACGTAACAGTTATGCAAAACCCGCCCAACTCGGTTGCGATCGCTGGTCGGCGCTGGTCGGCGCACGTCATTTGCATCGCGGCGCTGCAGTGGTGGTGAATGCAGGTACCGCGCTGACCGTCGATGCGCTGACGGCGGACGGCGTGTTTGTCGGCGGCATCATCGTGCCGGGCGCCGAGTTGATGCGCACGGCGCTGGCGCGCGACACTGCCGGTTTGCGCCGGCAGGCCGGCGAATTCAGTTTTTTTCCCGATAACACCGGCGATGCCATCATGAGCGGCGCGATAAACGCCCTGTGCGGTGCGATTGAGCGGATTGCGCACAATCTTGAGGCCGGCGGCGGGCAAACACCGCTATGCATACTGTCCGGCGGTGCGGCGGGCCTGATCGCGCCGCAGCTTAACCTTGAGCTCAAGGTCGTAGATAATCTCGTTCTTGAGGGATTGTGCGTAATGTCGCGCACGACTTGAGCCGCGTTTGTATTGAAATTCAGATGAGAATATTTTTTCTGCTGGTTCTGCTGGCAAACGTTGCCACCTTCGCTTGGCTGCAATACGCGGAAGGTCGCAGCAGTGCGGACGCACAGATTGCGCTGCTGCAGATCAGTCCGGACAAGGTCAGGCTGGTCAAGGCCGGCGCAGTGCCGCCGGCGGCGAACCGCGAAAAGCCGGCGTTGTCGACCGTATGTGTCGAATGGGGGCCGATCGGCGCCGAGGATACGGCGCGCGCCGCGGCGGCGCTGGCAAAACTGGACCTGGGCGGCCGGCTGTCACCGCGCGAAGCGGGCGACAGCTACTGGGTGCACATACCGCCGATGAAGTCGCGCGCCGATGCCGAGAAGAAAGCCAATGAAGTGCGCGGGATGGGAATAGGGGATTTTTATATTGTGCAGGAGCCGGGGCCGGCGCAGTTCGCGCTGTCCCTTGGCGTGTTCAAAACCGAAGAGGCCGCCAACAACCACCTTGCGCAATTGCGGCCAAAGGGGATACGCTCTGCCATTGTCGCACCCTACGGGGTGGCTGCCACCACGTTCGTGATCCGTGAACCGGGTGATGCGGTGACATTAAAACTGGCGGAGCTGAAGGCTGAGTTTCCATCGGCGGCGCTGAAGGCCGTTGCCTGCGCCGAGGCGCAAAGCGCAAAAAATTAGGTTTCAGCCGCGGATGCGGCGCAGTGTGGCCGTGGTCGAGCGGTCGTGAATGAATGGAATCGAATGTACGCTGCCGCCGCGGCTTTTGACCTCGGCAGCGCCGACGATACTGTCGGCTGACCAGTCGCCGCCCTTGACGAGAACGTCGGGCTGCACGAGCTGGATCAGGGGCAGCGGCGTGTCGTCGTCGAACCAGGTGACGAGACTGACCGGTTCGAGCGCGGCGACCAGCGCCATGCGGTCTGCGAGCGGATTGATCGGACGCTCCGGACCTTTGCCGAGGCGGCGCACCGAGGCGTCGCCGTTGACGGCGACTATAAGGCTAGCGCCGAGTGCACGGGCCTGTGCCAGATAACTGGCATGGCCGCGATGCAGGATATCGAACACGCCGTTGGTAAAGACCAGCGGTCGCGGCAGAGCCGCGATGCGCGTTTGCAATAGCTCCGGCGGACAGAGCTTGCGTTCGAATGCGGGAGTTGTATGCATGCGTGCAGTGTAGCAAACGATAGGCGCATAAGGCATGGGTTGCATGCAGTAAACGGGGCGCATAAAGCTTGCGCTGCATGCGGGCTGGAGCGGTTTGCAAATGGTTAGTACGGGGCGCGGACAGGCTGTTACGCGTAAACTTGGTGTGAAATTGCGCTTGCGAGCACGATGGAAGGAAATTGAATGACCGGCGGTAAAGTCAGTGATGAAGTGATCGATGCAATTGCATTCATTGAAATGCACCGGCAGGAATCGGAGAAGGAAAGCGGCACCGGCGCGGCTTGCGCGCAAGCGTTGCCAAAGCTGCAGGAATTATTCGAACAGATTAGTGGTGAGACCACCGACCCCGCCGATGTGCATGCGGCGAATATTGCCGCCGTAACCAACGACATTGCGCGCGTCAAGCGGCTGGCCAGCGGCGGCGGTCAGGGCAATGGCAACAAGCATCCGCGGGCGGGCGGGGGCGGCGGCCAGAAAAAACCGCCACCGCGCCAGCATGCGCAGGGCGGCCGCCCGCAGGGTCAGGCACCCTCGCCGGGGGGGCAAGGGCAGGGGCCTAATCACGGACATGGACCGAATCCCGGGCAGGGCAGACGACGCGGGCGCAACAAGCGCCGCGGAGGTGGCGGCGGCGGTGCTGCGGGCGGTGGTGGTGCCAGTGGTAATAGCGGCGGCCCGAGCGGTCTGGCCTGACGCAGTATTAATAACGCCGCCGGATTTTCCGGCACAACCGGCGCTACGTACAAAGGTCAGCTATCTCAGTCGAGAAACTCGAACAAGCGCACAACCTTTTGCACGCCGCTGGTGGTGCGCGCGATTTCGGTTGCGTCGTCGGCTTCCTTGCGGTTGACCATGCCGAGCAGATACACGGTGTTCGATTCGGTGACGACTTTGACGTGCACGGCGTTGAATTTCTGGCCATCGACGAATCGCGCTTTGACCTTGCCGGTGAGATAGGCGTCGTTGGTGCGCGAACTCAAGCCGCTGTTGCCGACCACCGCAATTTCATTGTAAATGCCGCGAACGTTTTCAATTGCGCGCGTGATTTTTTCGATTTCCGCGCGCGCGGCGTTGCTAGTGGCTTCACCGGTCAGCAGCACCATTCGGTTGTAACTGGTGGTGTTGATGTGCACGTCCGGATATTTTTCGGAGATGCGGCTGGAGGCCTTGATTTCGATGCCCTGATCCTCGGTAACAGTGCCGACGGTACGGCGGTCGGCGCCAACCAGTGCGGCGCCGCCCGCGCCGCCGACAACCGCAGCAATGCAACCGGTCAACAGGGAAACTGCGAGAAGCATGACGATGAGTCGAAGAGTCTTCATTTATTCAACTCCCAGTAAAAGACAATCAATGGCGTCGCACAGGCAGTGCAGTGTCAGCAGATGCACTTCCTGTATGCGCGCGGTGTTTTGTGCGGGTACGCAGATCTGAATATCGGCCGGCCCCAGCGCTTCTGCCATCTTGCCGCCGTTGCGACCGGTCAGGGCGATTACGCTCATGCCGTTTTCATGCGCGGCGAGCATCGCCGCGAGCACGTTCTTTGAATTGCCGCTGGTCGAAATGGCAAGCAATAAATCATTTTTCTGGCCAAGCGCCCGGACCTGCTTGGAAAATATCTGCTCAAAGTCATAGTCGTTGGCGATTGATGTCAGTGTTGACGTGTCGGTCGTCAGCGCCATCGCTGCCAGTCCCGGGCGTTCCATTTCAAACCGGTTCAGCAACTCGGCGGCGAAGTGCTGCGAATCCGCCGCCGAACCGCCGTTGCCGCAGGCAAGTATCTTGCCGTCCTGGCGCAGGCACTGCACCATGCGTTCGGCTGCCGCCGCAATCGGCGCTGCAAGCGCATCCATACTTTGCAGTTTGAGATGCGCGCTTTCGGAAAAGTTCTCGCTGATGCGATTAATCAGGTCCATTTAATGATCCTTGAGACCGCGAAATTATCGCACAATTCATTCCCCGAACACGTTTTTAAGCCACTCGGGCGTGCTGTTGCCGCCGCTGATCAACAGCGCATCGAAGCGGCAGGCCGGCAGACGTGAGTGTCCGGACAGGTAATGACGCGCCGTGCGCAGCAGTTTGTCGCGTTTTGATGCGGTGATGCTTGCTGCAGCGCCACCGAAAGCGTCGCTCGCGCGCATGCGCACTTCGACAAACACCAACATCTCGCCATCACGCGCAATCAAATCGATTTCACCGTAGCGGCAGTGGTAGTTGCGTTCGATAAGTGTGAGCCCCTGTTGTTGCAGGAAGGTGACCGCGGCATCTTCGGCCAGCTGTCCGCGTTCGCGCATCAGCGCGCTTCCCCCGTCACAGTGAGCCTGCCGTCGGTGAACTGCGCCAGCACCGGTTCGCGCACGAATTGCTGGTCGGCGGCAAGACGTATGCGGCCGGTAACGCCGTCGATGACCGGATTGCGCGTTTGTTTCAGCAGTTCGAGACCGATGCGAAAGGCGTCGATGCCGAAGGCGTAGAGGCGGTCGAAATCGACGGCATCGCCGAATGGCGCGCGTGGATAAACCATCACCGCGGTGTGGTCGGGTTGCAATAACCACGGCATGTCGGTAAAGCGCACACGGTTGATGTCGCGCGCCGACGCAGTATTGCCGCCGTTGATACGCGAGGTTGCGTAGAGCCCCAGCGTATTGCCGAGATAGGGCCGCAGTTTTGCCGCGGCGGTTTGATCAAGCGCGAGAAACGCCATGTCGGCAACACCCAGCGCAGTCGCCTGGCGCAATTTTCCCAGCGCTGCCGGATCGTCGCTGAATTGATATTCGGCGGCAATCATGCCGCCGCGGCGCGCGAATTCCTGCACAAAGGCCTGACGCATGCGCCGGCCCAGAGGCGAGTCGTCGGCGATTACAAAGGCATTGCGGCGGCCTTCACTTTGCGCGAACTGCGCAATTTGCCGCGCTTCCTGTTCGACATTCAGGCTGAACATATAAAGTCTGGCCGGTTGCGGCGAACCCGGCTCCAGCGTATTCAACGCAAGCGTCGGTACTGTGACGAGGGTGCTGGCAGCGAGCGCACTGACACCGGCGCGCGTCAGCGGGCCGATCACGATGCGCGCGCCCGACTCGAGCGCCTGTTCATAGACGGTGAGCACGTTGAGGTTGTCTTCATTCACCGGATAAATGCGCAGCGGCGGCGCACTTTTTCCGGCGATGCGGGCGGCAGCGACAAAACCCTGGCGTACCGCGTCGGCATGTTTGCCAAACGACGGCGAGTTCAGCGGCAGCAGCAAGGCGACGTGCGCTTCGCGGCCACCTGCTTCGGCGCCGAACGCGCTGTTGGTGGCGCAGGCTGCAAGCGCACCGTATAGTAAGGCCCGTAACAGCGCGTGGCTGACGA
>JANYDY010000041.1 GCA_025363435.1 Betaproteobacteria bacterium | reverse complement strand
ATGCCGTCGGATTCGCAGAGCAGTATCGCGGCTGCGTCGAGCGGATAACCGGCGTTGACGAAGGGCTCGACTGCGCCAGTAGTGATGCGGTCCATCATTTCGAGTCCGGCCGGAATGATGCCGGCAGCGATGATGTTGGCGACCGCCTGTCCGGCGCGGCCGACGTCGTCAAAAGCGGCGAGTATGCATTGCGCGCGCTGCGGCTTCGGCAGCAGCTTGACGGTGACTTCGGTAATCACCGCGAGCAGTCCTTCGGAGCCGGTTAGCAGGGCCAGCAGATCGTAACCCGGGCTGTCGAGTCCGTCGCCGCCGATTTCGAGCAATTCGCCTTCGATCGTCCATGCGCGCAGCTTGAGAATATTGTGCACGGTCAGACCGTACTTGAGGCAATGCATGCCGCCGGCGTTTTCGGCGACGTTGCCGCCGATCGAGCAGGCGATCTGGCTTGACGGATCGGGCGCGTAATAAAGCCCAAGCGGCGCGACGGCCTCGGAGATTGCCAGATTGCGTACGCCGGGCTGCAGGCGCGCAGTCCGCGCCAGCGGATCAATTTCGAGTATGCGCATGAAGCGCGCTAGCGACAGCAGCACGCCGTCTCCGGGCGGCAGTGCGCCGCCCGACAAGCCGGTGCCGGCGCCGCGTGCGACGACCGGCACGCGCAGCCGATTACAGGCGCGCAGGATGTCGCGTACTTGTTGTTCGGTTTCCGGCAGTGCCACGACCATCGGCAATTGCCGGTAGGCGGAGAGGCCGTCGCATTCATAGGGCTGCACGTCTTCGCGTTCGTGCAGCACGGCGTGCGCGGGCAGTATCGCCGATAGCGCGGCCACCACTTGCTGCTGGCGCGTGCGGTCTACGGTGATTTCAGCGACGCTCGACATGCGCGCAGTGTACGCCAGAGCCGCTGTTCCGTGCCAAGGTACATAAATGCGTGCGCGTCCGGATGCGAACGGCTCGCAACGCGGGTATCATGCGCAGCTGGCAGCGGCGGCATTCTCAAGGTGTCCGTGCGCCCACCGTAAATTTGCTATCGAAAGTCTTTCGCCATGACCACCAATACCAACCGCCGCGGGCCGCTGGCCCGTTTTAAAGTTATTGATCTCACCCGCGTGCGCTCGGGGCCGACCTGCGTGCGCCAGTTTGCCGACTGGGGCGCCGATGTGATCAAGGTCGAATCGCCGCCCGGCATGGAGCTCGCCGACAGCTGGGGCGACAAGCGTCACGGCCCGGATTTTCAGAACCTGCATCGCAACAAGCGTGCGATGACGCTGAACCTGAAAGATCCAGACGGCATCAAGATTTTCCGCAAGTTGAGCGACAGCGCCGACGTCGTTGCCGAGAATTTCCGTCCCGATGTGAAATTCCGCCTCGGTATCGATTACGAATCGTTGAAGAAAACCAATCCGCGCATTGTTTACGCAAGTATCTCGGGCTTTGGCCAGGATGGTCCTTATGTGAAGCGCGCGGGCTTCGACCAGATTACGCAGGGCATGGGCGGGCTCATGCAGATCACCGGCGAACCGGGCACCGGGCCGATGCGTGCCGGCATTGCGGTTTCCGATTCAGCCGCCGGGATTTACTGCGCGGTGGGCGTGATGACGGCGCTGCTGGAACGCGAGCACTCGGGCGAAGGGCAGTGGGTGCGTGTGTCGTTGTTGCAGGCGATGATCGCGCTGTGCGATTTTCAGGCAGCACGTTGGACAGTCTCGCGTGAAATAGCGCCGCAGGCCGGTAACGATCATCCGACCGGGATTCCGACCGGCGTGTTCCAGACCGCCGACGGGTATATCAATATCGCGGCCGGTGGTCAGGCCATGTGGGAGCGTCTGTGCAAAGCGATGAAGTCCGAGCATCTGATGAAAGTGCCGGAGTTTCTGGATGCCAACTTGCGCTCGAAAAACCGCAAGCAGGTCAACGCAGCAGTCAATGAAATTACGCGCACCAGAAGCAGCAAGGAATGGCTCGAGGTCTTCGAGGCAGCCGGTACCGCCTGCGGGCCGATCTACAAGATGAATGAAGTGTTTGCCGATCCGCAGGTTCAGCATTTGCACATGGCAGCACCGGTGCATCACCCCCAGCTCGGCGACATTGAACTGGTCAATCAGCCGATCGAACTGACGCGCACGCCAAGTGAAATCCGCACGGCGACGCCGGAGTGCGGCGAACACACCGATGCCATCATGCATGAGCTGGGTTTCACCGATCCGCAGATTGCGGATCTGCGAAAACGGATAGTCATCTAGTTTTTGCGGCGCAGGCGCCCCGCCTGCGTCAATCGACCGTCGCAAAAAAATAGCGCGGTGCCTCGCGCAGGCGGGGCGCCTGCGCCACGACGACGGCATATGCCGGCCGGCAAGCGGCGCACTCTGCTATCAGAGGCGTAGCACCTTGCCCGGATTCAGGATATTGCCGGGATCGAGTGTTTGTTTAATCGCGCGCATCACCGACACGGCTTCGCCGTGCTCGGCCTCAAGAAATTCCAGTTTGCCGATGCCGATACCATGTTCACCGGTTGACGTGCCGCCCATCGCCAGCGCGCGCATCACCAGACGGTGATTGAGCGCTGCGGCTTCATCAAGATCGGCTTTGCTCGCCGGATCGACCAGTATCACCAGATGAAAGTTACCGTCACCGACGTGGCCGAATAGCGGAATCGGCATCGAGGTTTTTGCAATGTCGGCGTTGGTTTCGGCAATGCAGTCGGCGAGGCGTGACACCGGCACGCAGACGTCGGTTGCTACCGCGCGGCTGCCGGGCTTCAACTGCAGGCAGGCAAGATAGGCGTCGTGCCGCGCCTGCCACAGGCGCGAGCGTTCTTCCTGTTTGCTTGCCCAATCGAAATCGAGGCCGCCGTTCTCAGTGGCAATTTCCTGCACGGTCTTCGCCTGCTCGGCGACGCCGGAATGGCTGCCGTGAAATTCGCACAACAGCATCGGCATTTCGCGCAGGTTCAGTTTGCTGTGACGGTTGACGGCTTTGATCGTTAACGCATCGAGCAATTCGCAGCGCGCCACCGGTACGCCCATCTGGATGGTTGAAATCACAGTGCGCACGGCTTGAACGACGGTCGGAAACATGCAGATTGCCGCCGACACTGCTTCGGGCTGCGGATGCAGACGCACGGTGACTTCAGTGATGATGCACAGCGTGCCTTCGCTGCCGACCAGCAAACGGGTCAGATCGTAGCCGGCGGCCGATTTGCGTGCGCGGCCGCCGGTGTGAATGATGCGGCCGTCGGCGAGCACAACAGTAAGGCCGAGCACGTTTTCGCGCATGGTGCCGTAACGCACGGCGTTGGTGCCCGAAGCGCGTGTCGCTGCCATGCCGCCCAGTGTTGCATCGGCGCCGGGGTCGATCGGAAAAAACAACCCGCTGTCGTGCAAGCGGGCGTTGAGCTGCTTGCGTGTGACGCCGGCTTCGACCGTGACATCGAGATCATCGACGTTGACCGCGAGGATGCGGTTCATGCATGAAAGATCAAGCACGATGCCGCCGTGCACGGCGAGTACATGGCCTTCAACTGAAGTGCCGACGCCGAATGGAATCAGCGGCACATGGTATTGATGGCAGAGCGTAACGACCTGTACGACTTCAGTGGTGGACGTCGCATATACGACCGCATCCGGCGGTGCCGGCGGATGTGCCGATTCATCGCGGCCGTGGTGCAGCCGTGCGGCTTCGACTGTCGTGACGCGCTCGCCGAAGGCGGCGCGCAGTTTTTCGAGAAAAGCAGGCGGTAACATCGAATCAGAAGTTCGTTGCGATGCTACCGCCGCGACTGGCAGCTAATTACTTTGCAACCGGATGATTGGCGAGTTTTTCCAGCGCCTTCACCATTGCCGAGTGATCCCACTTGGCGCCGCCGTCGGCTGCGCAGGAGTTGAACAGTTCCTGTGCGGTGGCGGTGTTCGGCAGCGACATGCCCATGGCGCGCGCGCCTTGCAATGCGAGGTTGAGGTCTTTCTGATGCAGCTCGATGCGGAAACCCGGATCGAAGGTGCGCTTGATCATGCGCTCGCCGTGTACTTCGAGGATGCGCGAGGCGGCGAAACCGCCCATCAACGCCTGCCTTACTTTGGCCGGATCGGCGCCTGCTTTGGCCGCAAACACCAGCGCTTCGCTGACCGCTTCGATATTCAGTGCGACGATGATCTGGTTGGCGACCTTGCAGGTTTGCCCGTCGCCGTTGCCGCCGACCAGCGTAATGTTCTTGCCCAACAGTTCGAACACCGGCTTCACTTTGTCGAAGGTTGCCTGCGTAGCGCCGATCATGATGGTCAAGGCTGCGTTTTTGGCGCCGACTTCGCCGCCGGATACCGGCGCATCGACGTACTCGCAACCGAGATCGTTGACGCGTTTTGCATACAGTTTGGTTTCAATCGGTGAAATCGAACTCATGTCGATAACGGTTTTGCCTTTGCTCAAGCCTTCGGCAACGCCGTTAGCGCCGAACAAAACTTTTTCAACGTCAGGCGTGTCGGGGACCATCAAAATGATCAGGTCTGCTTTTTGCGCCACTTCTTTCGCGCTCGCGCAGGCTATGCCGCCGGCAGCAGTGAGTTCAGCCGCGACACCGCTGCGAGAATTGAGAAACAGCTTGTGGCCGCCTTTGATCAGATTGAGCGCCATGGGTTTGCCCATGATGCCGAGGCCGATGAATCCGATATTGCTCATAACGTTCTCCCCCTTATAAGTATTGTTTGGTCCAGCCGAGACCCGCCGCAGTAGTCGTCGCCGGTTTGTATTCGCAGCCGATCCAGCCTGTGTAGCCGAGCTTGTCGATATGCGGCAGCAGAAATTCGTAGTTGATTTCGCCGGTGCCGGGTTCGTGCCGCCCCGGTGTGTCGGCGAGTTGCATATGCGGAATCAGTTTGAGATTTTTCTCTATGGTCGGCGCAAGATCGCCTTCCATGATCTGCATGTGATAAATGTCGTACTGGAAATACAGATTGTCCGAGCCGACGGCTGTGATGATGTCGAGCGCCTGCGCGGTGCTGGTGAGAAAGAAGCCCGGAATGTCGCGCGTATTAATCGCTTCAATCAGCAGTTTGATGCCGGCCGCCTTGAGGCGTGGCGCCGCATACTGCAGGTTTTTGATGAAGGTTTCGCGTGCTTCCATCGGATCGCGGCGCGAAGGGCGGATGCCGGCGAGACAGTTCAATTGTTTGCAGTCGAGCGTCGTCGCGTAGTCGATGGCCTTGTCGACACCGGCCTCGAATTCAGCAACGCGGTCGCTGTGACAGCCAATGCCGCGCTCGCCGTTGGCCCAGTTGCCGCCCGGCAGGTTGTGCAAGGCCAATGTGAGGTTGTTCTCCTCAAGCTTTTGCTTCAGAACATTCTTGTCGTAATCGTAGGGAAACAGGAACTCGACGCCTTTGAAGCCGGCTTGGGCGGCGGTGGCAAAACGATCGGGGAAATCCACTTCGTTGAACATCAGGGTCAGGTTGGCGGCAAGTTTCGGCATGGCGATGGTTCGATTCAGGTGGTGATTGGTTTTGCGGGTCTTTTCGACAAATACGCTCGCATCGATGAGGGCTTAATTATAATGGGAATCATGCGGGGGAAATCTTGAGAATTGACGGCATTCTGCTGGCGGCGGGCGCGGCGAAACGTTTCGGCGGCGGCAAGCTGCTGCATGCACTTGCGGATGGCGCGCCGCTCGGTGTCGCCGCAGCGCGCAATCTGCTGGCCGCCTTGCCCGATGTGCTGGCAGTGGTGCGGCCCGGCGACGATGAGCTTGCGCGTCTGCTGAAGGCTGCCGGGTGCGAGGTCACCATCTGTGCAGACGCTGTGCGCGGCATGGGCTGCAGCCTCGCCCATGCGATCGGCATGCGGCGCAACGCCGGCGGCTGGATCGTGGCGCTGGCCGACATGCCGGCGCTCAAACCGGCGACTATCCTGTCGGTTGCAAAAGCGATTGAAGGCGGTGCGGTGCTGGCGGCGCCTGCGTACAAGGGCGCACGCGGCCATCCGGTCGGCATCGGCAGCCGTTTTCGCGATGATCTGCTTAAACTCCATGGAGACGCCGGTGCGCGCAACATCGTGGTGGCACACCGCAATGAAATCGTGCTGATCGAGTGCGATGATCCGGGCGTGCTGCTGGATATCGACCGGCCGGAAGACCTGCTGCGCGGCAGTTGATTGCCGCTGCCCGTATAATCCACAGCTCGTTCACACGGAGCTGCTGCTCCAACCATTCAGGATGCGCGCGCAATGGCACGATTCGAAGGCACCGATTCCTACGTAGCAACAGACGATTTGATGATGGCGGTGAATGCCGCGATCGCACTCGAGCGGCCGCTGCTGATCAAGGGCGAGCCGGGTACCGGCAAAACCATGCTGGCGCTTGAAGTAGCGAAGGCGCTGAAACGTCCGCTATATGAATGGCACGTTAAATCGACCACCAAGGCGCAGCACGGGCTCTACGAATACGACGCCGTGTCGCGCCTGCGCGATTCGCAGTTGGGTGACCCGAAGGTCAAGGACATCGCCAATTACATTGTGCGCGGTATGTTGTGGAATGCCTTCGAGTCGGAGCAGCAATCGGTGTTGCTGATCGACGAAGTCGATAAGGCCGACATAGAATTTCCGAACGATCTTTTGCGCGAACTCGATCGCATGGAATTCTACGTGTATGAGACGCAGCAGTTGATCAAGGCGAAAAATCGCCCGCTGGTGATCATTACCAGCAATAACGAGAAGGAACTGCCGGATGCTTTTTTGCGCCGCTGCTTTTTCCACTACATCCGTTTTCCCGACAAGGAAACGATGCAGAAGATCGTGCAGGTGCATTTTCCCGATCTCAAGAAATCACTGCTGCGCGAGGCGCTCGAAGCGTTTTTCGAAATCCGCGAAGTGCCCGGGCTGAAGAAGAAACCTTCAACGTCGGAACTACTCGACTGGTTGAAGCTGCTGCTGGCCGAAGATATTCCGCCCGAAGCGCTGATCAGTCAGGACAGCCACAAGATAATTCCGCCGCTGCATGGTGCATTGTTAAAAAACGAGCAGGACGTGCATCTGTTCGAGCGGCTGGCGTTCATGTCGAGACGCAAGCCGGGTTGAGTCGCGATGGCGAAGTCCGCACAAGGCTTCCCGCCGGTAGTCGACGCGAACATCGAGACGCTGATCCTCGGCAGCTTTCCCGGCACTGCCTCGCTCGACAAGCAGCAGTATTACGGTCATCCGCAAAACCAGTTTTGGCGCTTGGTCGGCGCAGTGATTGGCGAACCGCTACCGGAAATGAGCTATGAATTGCGCAAACAAACGTTGCTCAAACACCAGATTGGTTTGTGGGACGTGATTGAGGCCTGCCAGCGCGATGGCAGTCTCGATGCGGATATCCGCAACGCCCGCCACAATGAATATGCGCGGGTGACCGGCATCGCGAAGAAACTGCGCCGGGTTTGCTTTAACGGCAAGACCGCCGCGCGCAAGGAAGCCGAATTCAAATCGCTCGGTTACGCAACGCTGGTGCTGCCGTCGTCGAGCCCGGCTTACACCCTTGCTTTCGAATTTAAACTCGAGCTGTGGTCGAAGATCGGGTTGCCGGTTGTCGGCGCTGCATCATGAGTTTTTTTCCCCTGAAGCAACGGAGCACATCATGACCGACGTCTCGTTGCAGGTGCACCACATTCCCGAAGATATATCCGATCGTTTTGCGCTGGGCGTGACCAAGATGCTGCGTTTTTTTGCCGACGTGTTTTTTGCCGGGCGTTACGGGCATCGCGCGGTGGTGCTGGAAACCGTCGCTGCCGTTCCCGGTATGGTGGGCGGCGCGTTGCAGCATTTGCGCTCGTTACGGCGCATTGAAGACGATCACGGCTGGATACACACTTTGCTCGATGAAGCCGAAAACGAGCGCATGCATTTGATGACATTCATGCAGATCGCCCGGCCGACCATGTTCGAACGCTGGCTGGTGGTGCTGGCGCAGGGCGTGTTTTACAACTGTTTTTTCCTGCTTTATCTGATTTCGTCGAAAACCGCGCACCGGGTGGTCGGTTATTTCGAGGAGGAAGCAGTGATCAGTTATACCGAGTATTTACGCGACATCGATAGCGGTACTGACAGCAATGTGCCGGCGCCGAAAATTGCGATCGATTACTGGAAACTGCCGCCGGACGCAACGCTGCGCGACGTCATTATCGCGGTACGTAACGACGAAGCCGGGCACCGCGACGTCAATCACGGTTTTGCGAATCAGTTGAAATAGGACGATTACCGACGGCTATGCTGATCGAATTCTTTCTCAAACTGAAGCAGGGCGGGCTGCCGGTTTCGGTGCGCGAGTTTCTGGTGCTGCTCGAAGCGCTGGAGAAACACGTCATCCATGGCAGCATCGACGATTTTTATTATCTGTCACGCGCCGCACTGGTCAAAGACGAATCGAACTACGACAAGTTCGACCGCGTGTTCGGCGCCTATTTCAAGGGCATTACCGAAGTGCCGGAAGGTGCAAATGCACTGATTCCGGAAGAATGGTTGAAAAAGCTGGTCGAGAACAATCTGAGCGACGAAGAAAAAAAACTGATCGAATCGCTCGGCGGCTGGGAAAAATTGATGGAGACGTTAAAGCAGCGTCTTGAAGAGCAGAAGGGCCGCCATCAGGGCGGTTCGAAATGGATAGGCACCGCCGGCACCAGCCCGTACGGCGCCTACGGTTACAACCCGGAAGGCATCCGTATCGGGCAGCATGAATCGCGGCATCGCCGTGCGGTCAAGGTATGGGATCAGCGCGAATTCAAGAACCTCGACGACTCGGTGGAGCTTGGCACGCGCAACATCAAGGTCGCGCTGAAGCGGCTGCGCAAGTTTGCGCGCCAGGGCAACCCGGAAGAACTCGATCTCGACGACACCATACGCTCAACCGCGCGCAATGCCGGCTGGCTCGATATCAAAATGGTGCCGGAACGACACAATAGCGTGAAGGTTCTGCTGTTTTTCGATATCGGCGGCTCGATGGACGATCACGTGCAGATCTGCGAGCAGTTGTTTTCGGCGGCACGGACGGAATTCAAGCATCTCGAATATTTCTACTTTCACAATTTTCTTTATGAACGCGTGTGGCGTGACAACCGGCGCCGCGCCGCCGAGCGTATTGCGACCTGGGACGTCATGCACAAATATCCCCACGACTACAAGGTGATCTTCGTCGGCGATGCGACCATGAGTCCGTATGAAATCGCCTACCCGGGCGGCAGCGTCGAACATTCGAATCCCGAGGCGGGATCGGTGTGGATACAGCGCATGCTCGATCTTTACAAGGATATGGTGTGGATCAATCCGCAGCCGGAGTCGATGTGGGATTACCACGAGTCGATCCGCATGACGCGCGATCTGATCGGCGAGCGAATGTTTCCGCTGACGCTGGCGGGGCTTGATGGCGCTATGCGTCAACTCAGCAAAGGGCACTGATGGCGCTCAAAGCGACGATATTCAAGGCGGAGATGCAGATCGCCGACATGGAGCGTAATTATTTTCACGAGCATGTATTGACCATCGCGCGCCATCCGTCGGAGACCGACGAACGCATGATGGTGCGCTTGCTGGCCTTTGCCTTGCACGCCGATGAGCTTTTAACGTTCGGCAAAGGCTTGAGCGATGAAGACGAACCCGATATCTGTTTGAAAGATCTGACCGGTGCGCTCAAGGTCTGGATCGATGTCGGGCAGCCGGACGAAAAGCGCATGCGCCGCGCCTGCGGCCGTGCTGACGAGGTATTTGTCTACGCCTATGGCGGACATAGCACGACGATCTGGTGGAACAAGGTCGGCGGCGACGTCGAGCGTTGCGGCAATTTGACCGTAGTGCAGCTACCGCAGCCGGCGTGCCGGGAAATGGCCGCGCAGGCGCAGCGCAATATGAAGTTGAATTGCACCGTGCAGGATGGCCAGGTCTGGTTCGCCGATGCGCAGAACAGCGTGCTGGTCGAGCCGGTTCAACTGAAAACGGTTGAATCGCCGCGCTAAAATTCGTGCGGGGCGGCGGCGGTTTAGCGCTGCCCGCTGCGTCGGTCGTGCATCGGCGGCGCGACTTTCAAAACCTCGTCAACCGTGGTGATGCCGGCGGCAACTTTGAGTGCGCCGCTGATGCGCAAGGGCTTGACTCCTTCGCGGTAGGCCTGCTCGCGCAATTTATCCATATCCGTTTTTTCGTTGATCATGCTGCGGATATCGCTGTTCAACACCATCATTTCGTAAATGCCGATGCGACCGACATAACCGGTCATGCGGCAGTCAAGGCAGCCCTTGGCGAGATAGGCGGTGTCCGGCTTCGGCGCTTTCCACGGCGCGACCAGCAGTTCCCAGGCGGATTCGTCGAGTTCGTGTTTTTCCTTGCACGCCGGACACAGTACGCGTACCAGACGTTGCGCCATTACCCCGAGCACCGTCGTGTTAAGCAAATAGGACGGCACGCCAAGATCGAGCATGCGCGTGATCGCTGCAGGTGAATCATTGGTGTGCAGTGTTGACAGCACCAGGTGGCCGGTCAGCGCCGACTGGATCGCCATTTCGGCAGTCTCGAGATCGCGGATTTCGCCGACCATGATGATGTCAGGGTCCTGCCGCATCAGCGTGCGTATGCCGGTGGCGAAATCGACGCCAATGTTCTGCTGCACCTGCATCTGGTTGAAGGCTGGTTCGACCATTTCGATCGGGTCTTCAACCGTGCATACATTGACTTCGGGTTTCGCCAGGTACTTGAGCGTCGAATACAGCGTGGTGGTTTTGCCGGAACCGGTCGGGCCGGTGACGAGGATGATGCCGTGCGGCTTGGCAATCATCCCGTTCCATTTTTTCATGTCATCTTCGGAGAAACCGAGTTCGCTGAAATCCTTCACCAGGACGTCCGGATTGAAAATCCGCATGACGAGTTTTTCACCGAACGCGGTCGGCATGGTCGACAGCCGCAATTCGACTTCGCCGCCGTCCGGTTTCACAGTCTTGATGCGGCCGTCCTGCGGGCGGCGTTTTTCCACCACGTCCATGCGGCCGAGCACCTTGATGCGGCTGGTCATCGCCGCCATCACCGGCGTCGGAATCTGGTAAACCGTGTGCAGCACGCCGTCGATGCGGAAGCGCACATTGCCGACGTCGCGCCGCGGCTCGAGGTGGATGTCGCTGGCGCGCTGGTCGAACGAGTAATTGAACAGCCAGTCGCAGATGTGAATGACGTGCTGATCGTTGGCGTCCAGCTTGCCGCTCTTGCCCAGTTGCACCAGCTGCTCGAAGCTGGCAAATGCGCTGTAAGCGCCCTGGTCCTTCTCGCTGGCGCCCTTGACCGATTTGGCCAGGTTGAAGAACTCGACGATGTAATTCTGGATATCGAGCGGATTGGCGATGACACGCTTGATGTCGAGCCGCAAAATCTGTTTGAGGGATTCTTCCCAGTCGCGCACCATCGGCTCACAGGTCGCGATGGTGACTTCGCGCGCGGTAACGCCAACCGGCAGAATGCGGTAGCGCTGCGCATAGGCTGTCGACATCAGTTTAGTGACGGCGCCGAAATCGATTTTGAACGGATCGATATGTATGTAAGGCATGCCGACCTTGCCGGCCATCCATTCGGTCAGCATTTCGAGGTGCAGCAGCTTGCGCGGACTGCGCGGGTCTTTGAGTTTTTGCTCGTCGAGGACGACCAGCGGGTGGTGTTCGCCGCGGTTAATCCGGCGATCTGCGATCAGCCGCTCGGCATCCTCTTTTGTAACCAATCCGTCGGCGACCAGATCGCGCAGCACCGGATCCAGCGTCAGGCGGCGTCCGGGCGGGATGCCGGCCAGTCCGAGTGTCGGGGCGGATTTGATGACGGGATCAGCCATCGCTGGAATATAAACGTATTCTGTAAATTACTCAATCAGTTACAGCGCGCTTCGAGAATCCGGCTCGGAATCAGGCGGGGTGCATCCGGATTCAGTAAAAATGCCTGTAGTCGGTGCGTATAAATGCTCAATTGCACTGCAAAAGTGCGTATTCAATGGTGTAATGGCGCATAAATAAAAAATACTAATTAAAAACAACAGTATTTTTATTTGGAACATAAATTGCTTTATACGGTGGTTTTTAAACTGGGGGGAGGGCCATGGAGAACTTAAAGTCGGGCAGCGATGTTTTGTTTATTTTGCTGGGCGCCATCATGGTGCTGGCAATGCATGCGGGGTTTGCGTTTCTGGAGCTCGGCACGGTGCGCAAGAAAAGCCAGGTCAACGCACTGGTGAAAATTCTGAGCGATTTTTCGATTTCCACGGTCGCTTATTTTTTCATCGGTTACGGCATCGCCTATGGCGTCAATTTTATGGGTAGCGCTGCACAGCTGGTTGAAAAAAGCGGCTTCGAGCTGGTCAAATTTTTTTTCCTGCTGACCTTTGCTGCCGCGGTGCCCGCCATCGTCTCGGGCGGTATCGCCGAGCGCGCGAAATTCAATCCGCAAATCGCCGCAACTTTTTTGCTGGTCGGTTTTGTCTACCCGTTCTTCGAAGGTATTGCCTGGAATGAGCATTACGGCATACAGGCATGGTTGAAGGCGAACACCGGCGAGACCTTTCACGATTTTGCCGGCTCGGTGGTTGTCCATGCCGTCGGCGGCTGGATCGGCCTGATGGCGGTGTTGTTGCTCGGCGCGCGCACCGGCCGTTACAAGGATGGACGGATCAACGCGCATCCGCCGTCAAGTATTCCGTTTCTTGCGCTGGGCGCGTGGATACTGTCAGTCGGCTGGTTCGGATTTAACGTGATGTCGGCGCAGACCATCGACAAGATCAGCGGTCTCGTTGCGGTGAATTCTTTGATGGCGATGGCCGGCGGCACAATAGTTGCGCTGGTGCTGGGTCGCAACGATCCGGGCTTTGTGCACAACGGCCCGCTGGCAGGGTTGGTCGCAGTCTGTGCGGGTTCCGACATCATGCATCCGGTCGGCGCGCTTGTTACGGGTGGCGTGGCCGGCGCGCTGTTTGTCGTGATGTTCACCGTGACGCAAAACCGCTGGAAGATCGACGACGTGCTGGGCGTGTGGCCTTTGCACGGATTGTGCGGCGCCTGGGGCGGTATCGCCGCTGGTATTTTCGGCGTCAAGAGCATGGGCGGGCTTGGCGGCGTCACCTTCAGCGCGCAACTCGCCGGTACTGCAATGGGTATTACTGTTGCGGTTGTCGGCGGCTTGCTTGTGTATGGCACGCTGAAAGCCATGTTCGGCATACGGCTCGACGCCGAACAGGAATTCGAAGGGTCTGATCTCAGCATCCATAAAATCGGCGCGACGCCGGAGCGCGAAGCGAACTGGTAGCAAGGTTGACTTAACGGCGTTTAAAAAATCGGGCCGGTGGTGACGCCGGTCTTTTTTTGGCGGCAGGTCAGCAGCGGCGTATCCTAGTCGTTATCGCTGTTTTGGCGTGGAGGCGGGTTTGAACATGAGGCGCGGTGCAGGCATTGCAGTCACAGCGTTTGCGCTGATGTTGTTTTTGCATTCGGCGCAGGCGCAATTCAATCCGCTGTCGATTGCCGGCAAGGTGGTGTCGACCGCGATGGATGCGCGCACCAAATCGGAAGTTGCCGCCGATACGGAAATTTCCGCCGGCGCGAACAAACGTTTGCTCGACGACAAGCGCGCGGAGTGGAAGGGTGTCAGTTTGCTGGTGTTTGCACAGCACGTGGTGCTTGCCGGTGCGGTGCAGAGCGACGAGGCGAAAAAACTGGTTGCCGACGTCGTTAATCAGGATCGGCGCATCCGTTCGCTGGCGAACGACCTGGTGGTGATACGCAAGGCAGGCGATGATGGCAGTCTGCTCAAGGACAAGACCACGGACACCAAAATCGACGCCGTGTTGACGGCGGCCAAGGGCATCAGCTCGGTCAACATGCGCTGGAAAACGGTCAATGGCAACGTCGTGCTGATGGGGCTTGCGCAATCAAAGGAAGAGGCGAAGCTTGCGGTCGCAAAGATACGCGACCTCGACGGCGTGAAAAACATCAAGTCGCATCTGCGCGTGGTCGCGCCGAAAAAATAATCCGGGTTTGTTGCGTTACTTCACTTCGGCCGGGTGCGGTTTTCCCGTAATCCACAGGCCGATCGCGGCGACGGTTTCCGCTTCCTTGCCCAGATAGCCGTGCGCACTCAAGGCATCGCAGGGGCCTGATTGCGGCGGCGACCCGCCGCTGACGGAAATCAGCGGATAGCGGTCGGCGAGGCGCGCGGCGCCGCTGTAGGGGCAGAGGTTGCAGCCATCCTCGCGGTGATGAACGAACAGCAGCGGCGCCTTGATTTTCGAGAAATCGACGCCGGCGACCCCGCCGCCGGCCTTGCCGGCGTTGAATACCGAGGAAGTCAAAATGACGCCGTCGATGTCGCCGCCGAGGGCAAGCGCGTTGTAGGCGGCCGACACGGTGCCGCGGCTGGTGCCGACGAGGACGATTTTTGCCTGCGGGAAGCGCCGCCGCAGGTCTTTCACGACAAAACCGATATCGGTTATGTGCTTGTCGCTCATGCGAAAGCCGTCGCCCATGCCGTTCATGTCGGAGGGGCCGTCGACGGCGGCGGTGACGACGCCGGCATTGACGAACAGCTCGCGCGTGCGAATCAAAAAATTCTCGCTACGCACGAGTGCGCCGTCGTTGCGCGGTCGCAGGTTGATATTGCCGGCGCCGCCCGAAAACAGAATCGCCACGTAGCGCGGGTTGTCATCGCTGCCTTTGGTCAGCAGATAGGACTGCGTGACGTCGTCCCGCGTTTTGAGCGTGACGATCTCTTCGGCAGCGAGTGCCGTTGCGCAGCAGGCGGCGACGCCGAACAGTACAAAGAGGGTGCGACGGATCATGGTTTTCTCCCGGTGTCTGCGTCAGGCGGCGAAACTGGCCATGCCCGACATGGTGATCTGGCCGGCGGCATTGGCGGTCCACAAGTCGGCGGTGGCGCCGCCGGCGTGGGGGTTGCCGTTGACGCTGAAGGTTTCGCCATGAAACAGCGGCAGGCGCGCGCGGTAATCGAGTTTCGTCACACGCTTCTCGGCGTGGCGCCGGCACAAATCGAGCATTAGTGTGGTTTGCAAGGGTCCGTGCACGATCAGCCCGGGATAGTGTTCTTCGTGCTTCGCATAATCGAGATCGTAATGTATGCGGTGGCCGTTGAAGGTAAGGGCGGAATAGCGGAACAGGGTTACCGGGTCGCCGCTGACGCTGCGCCGCCATGCCGGATTGGCGGCGCCCCGCGCGGTTTCCGGCGGTGCGTCGCCGGGGCGCGCCGCATCGCGATAAACAATATCGTGCTCTTCGCGGATCGCAACGTGGCCGCCGGTCGAAATGCTGTGCTCAACTGTGACGAAGACCAGATTGCCGCTGCGACCGCTTTTGGGTTCGACACTGAGTATGGTCGAATCGCGGCGTATCTCGTCACCGATACGCAGCGGATGCAGAAACTCAAGGCGTCCGCCAGCCCACATGCGGCGTGGCAAGGGTACCGGCGGCAGAAAGCCGCCGCGCTTCGGGTGGCCGTCCGGCCCGAGTTCAGACAGCGGTTTTGCTTCGAGAAAATAAAGCCAGTGCCAGCACGGCGGCAACTCATCGCCATTTTGCGGCGCCGCTTCACGCCGATCGAGCGTTGCCGCGAGCGCGGCGACCGGCCAGGCCGTGACGGTATCTGTCGCCGCTTCTGTTTTTCCGATCCAGTCGCGCAGCGTGTCGAGATTCAGTTCGCTCATTCATTTTCCAATGCGGTGTTTTTCGTTGTTACCGGTTTCAGTTTGTCGCGTATGCGATCAAACGCAGGCACGCAGACGCGGGGCATGTTCGTCCGGGGCGGCCATATATTCTTCGGCGTGCGCCGGAAGGTGTCAACCGGAATCGGGGCTTTGCTGTGGCACAATCCGCTTTTCCCGTGCCAAAAATTTCAGGATAGCAACATGACGGATATTGCCAACCGCATCGGCGAGGCGCTCGACGCGCGCTTCGGTGTGCAACTGACGCTGCCGCCGGATACCGCCGGTCTCGACAGCCTCGCGCGTTTGCTCGAGCATCGTTCGCATCGCCGCTACACAGCGCAGCCAGTCGGCGACGATTTGCTGCGTCTGCTGTTTGCATGCGCGTTGTCGGCGCCATCCAAAAGTGATTTGCAGCAGGCCGACATCGTGCATGTGCGTGACGCCGCCTTGCGTAAGGAAATTGCCGCGCTGCTGCCGGACAATCTGTGGATCGCGGCGGCGCCGGTACTGCTGGTGTTTTGCGCCAATAACCGGCGCACGCGCCAGGTCGCGGAGTTGCGCGGCAAAACGTTTGCCAACGATCATCTCGATGCCTTCATGAATGCGGCGGTTGACGCCGGCATCGTGTTGATGAATTTCATCACTGCCGCTGAAGCGGCCGGCCTCGGTTGCTGCCCGATCAGTTCGGTGCGCAATCACGCGCAGAAAATCAGCGATTTGCTCGGCCTGCCGGAATGGGTGTTTCCACTGGCCGGGTTGTGCGCCGGTTATCCGGACGAGGCCGGCGTGATCACGCCGCGCCTGCCGCTGGACGTTACCGTGCATACCGATCGCTTCAACGAAGAGGCAATCAAGGCGAAGATCGAGGGCTACGACCAGCGCCGCGCCGCGCGCCAGCCTTATGCCAAACAGCGCGACGTCAAGCGCTTTGGCGCCGCGGACTTCTACGGCTGGTCGGAAGACAAGGCGCGTCAGTACGCCGTACCGCAGCGTGTTGATTTCGGCGAATTCATCCGCCGTCGGCAGTTCAAACTGGTCTGAGCGCATATGGCTGCTGAAATTACACCGCTGCCTGCCGCCACCGTTACGCTGGTGCGCGACAGTGCGCGTGGCCCTGAAGTGCTGATGATGCAACGCAATCTCAAATCGGGTTTCGTGCCGGGTGCGCATGTATTTCCGGGCGGTGCGCTCGACGAGGAGGACGATGCGCCCGATCTGCATGCGCTATGCGCCGGCATGACGGAAACCGACGCGAGCCGCATGCTCGGCATCAACCGTGGCGGACTGGCCTACTGGGCGGCGGCGATCCGCGAATCGTTCGAAGAAGCCGGCGTATTGATCGCTTATGATCGGGATAAACGCATCATCGCGCTCGATCAACCGGCGCTTGCCGAGCAGTTTCGCCGGCACCGCCATGCGCTCAATGCAGGCGAACGCGGCTTCATCGACATCATGCGTGAAGAAGGTCTGGCGCTGGCGACCGATCAACTGGTTTACTTCAGCCACTGGATCACGCCGGTATCGGCGCCGCGCCGTTACGACACGCGTTTTTTTATCGCCGAGGCGCCGCCGGCGCAGGAACCGCTGCACGATAATCAGGAAACCATCAGCCATCTGTGGGTGCGGCCTGCGGATGCGCTTGATCTGCATCGCGCCGATAAATTCATCATGCGGTTGCCGACCATACGCACGCTGGAAGAACTCGCTACCTACGAAAATGCCGCATCGCTGATGCACGGCATGCGCAACAAACGCGATATCGATGCCAATCTGCCGTTGATTAACCGCAGCGGCAAATATCTCGTGCCGGGGGACCCGGGCTATGACGAAATCAGGTCAACGGAGAATCAGGGGCAATGGAAAATCTGATCGTGCCGGGCGAGCTTGTGCGGTTGTCGCCGCGCCTGCGCCGCCTCACCGCGCCCAATCCGGGCATGATGACGGGGCCGGGCACCAATAGCTACATACTCGGCACGGACGAACTCACGGTGATTGATCCCGGTCCGGAAATTGAATCGCATCTCGCCGCCTTGATAGCGACGGTCGGTACAAAGTTGCGGCGTATCCTGACAACGCACACCCATTTCGATCACTCACCGGCGGTGCGCGCGCTCAAAGCGGCGACCGGCGCCGAAGTGCTCGGCATGCGCGCGCCGCCGCAGGATAATCAGGATCAGGAATTCACGCCGGATCGCGTGCCGGCGCACGGTGATGTCATCGGTTGCGGGGATTTTTCCCTGCGCGTCGTGCATACGCCGGGCCACGCGTCGAATCATCTGTGTTATCTGCTGGTCGAGGACAAGCTGTTGTTCACCGGCGACCACGTCATGCAGGGTTCCACCGTCGTTATTACGCCGCCCGATGGCGACATGGGCGAGTACTTCCGTTCGCTGGAACTGCTGCTTACGCTCGATATGACCGCTATCGCACCGGGCCACGGCCATCTGATCGCGACGCCGCATGACGAGGCGCGCAAGCTGATCGCGCACCGTTTGAAACGTGAACAAAAGGTGGTTGACGGCTTCACTGCAAAAAATCCGGCCACCCTCGACGAACTGGTGCCGGTTGTCTATGCCGATACGCCGGTGAAGCTGCACGGCGCGGCGAAGCGTTCGCTTTACGCGCATCTGTTGAAACTCGAAGCTGACGGCCGGGTAAGCCGCGACGGCGAGCGCTGGCAACTTTCCTGAACAAACAAAACACGAAAAAAAGCCCGCCATTGGCGGGCTTTTTATTACTGCAGCGAAGAATTATTTCTTGCGTTGCACGTCGTGCTTCTGGCGCGCAATCGCCTTGCTGTCGCGATTGGCCTCGCGTTGCAGTTGCTTGCGTTCCTGCTTGGTAACCACGCCGTCGGCCTGCGCTTTTGTCTTGTCGTTCTGCAATTTTGTTTCGCGTTTTTCCAGGCGCGCGGCTTCGCGATCGGTCAACTGGCCCGACTTCACGCCCGCGTCGATGCGCTTTTGCTGGTTTTCCTGACGTTTGTCGATGCCGGGGGTTGCCGCCGGATCTTTCGCGGGCGGGGTGGTGGTTTGTGCGAAGGCGGCGCCGGCAAATGCCAGCGCTACTGCAACGACTGCTGCTTTGAGTTTGATCATGTTCGTTCTCCCGTTGAGTGGTGTAAACAATAGCGATTACTACAGTCCGAACAACGTGCAGTCACCCGTGCAGTTGACCGCGCAACGCGGCAAATTGTATCAAGTTGTATCGGATGGCAGGTCGGCGCGCCGCGGAAGCGTTTGCGGTTGCTGGTATTATCGACGGCAGAAAACAGCGCCTGATGTGTTCGCGCCGTGACGGAGGAAATATGGCAACAAAAGAAGGTTCGCCGGCGCCGCGGCGCTGGCATGAGCAACGCTGGCTGACCGACGTCGTGGTGCGCGCAGAAAGTATCGACTGGGACCAGCCGCGCAGCGCACAGACTATCGCGCCTATCGGCAGCGAGGCGGCCGTCGATGTTAACTGGGCGAAGTCGCGCATCCGCAAGTACGACGACATCGCGCCGGCGTTCATTGCCGCCGCCGAACGCCGCGAGCGCATGGCGCAGGAAGCGGCGGCAAACGGCCGCGTCGTCACCGCCGCGGAAAATCATTTTGCGGCGGCCATACTTTATACGCCGGCAGTGTGGGCAATCACCGATGACGACGACTGGCTGCACAAGCTGTACGAGCGCATCAATACAAATTACGCAGCGTGGATCAAACACGCGCCGCATAAAGTCGAACGCGTCGAATTGCCCTTTGGCAACGGCAAGCTGCCGGCCTACTGGCATCTGCCGCCCGGCTACAGCGGCGGGCGTTTGCCGACCGTGCTGGCCTCCGGCGGCATGGACACACGCAAGGAACTGGTAGTCGCTCAGTACGGCGATCGGTTACTCGCGCGCGGTTTTGCCGTGCTATCGGTCGACGGGCCGGGGCGCGGCGAAGCGCCGCTGCTTGGTTCTTACGTGACGGAAAAGAACTGGATAGAAGCCGGTGAAGTGTTCATGAAATTTCTGCTCGGCCGGCCTGAGGTCGATCCCGAGCGTATCGTTGCCTTCGGTTCCAGCTTCGGTTCATTCTGGATGACGCAGGTTGCGGCGACGCAGCCGCGACTGAAAGCCTGCGCTACCGCCTTGTGTTGCCACGAACCGGGTTGCCACACCATATTCGAAGAGGCGAGCCCGTCGTACAAGAAGCGCTTCATGTGGATGAGCGACATTCATGATGAAGATGAGTTCGATCGCATGGCCGCGCAGATGGACCTGCGGCCGCTGATGGCGCAAATGAAAATGCCCTGGCTCAATATCGTCGGCGAAAAAGACGAGCTCTCGCCGGTCAAACATACGCTGGAACTTGCCTCACGCGCCGGCGGGCCGGCGCCTATCGTCATGTATCAGGGCGAACGGCACGCGTTGTCGGGCGCGTCGTCGATAGTGCTCGGTCCGAAATACATGACGCTGGCGGCCGACTGGCTGCTCGACCGTGCCAATGGCAAACCGGCGGAGGAGTTTTTTGAGATGGTGCTCGGTGACGGTCGCATCGAACGACGCCGGCATCCGCGGTCAGATCGCGCCTGACGCCGATTTATTCGACGCGGATCTTTGCGTCCTTCGCGGCCTGCGCCCATTTCGCCATTTCGCTTTTGATGTTGGCAGCGAATTCCTCGGGCGTGCTGCCCAGTGGTTCGTAACCCAGTGCGATCAGGCGCTGGCGTACATCCGGTAACTGCAGTGCTTTCACCATCGCCGCGCTCAGCGTATTGACGACTTCGCGCGGTGTCGCCGCGGGGGCCAGTGAACCCCAATAGCTGCCGGCGTCGACGGCCGGCAATCCGGCCTCGCTAAAAGTCCGCACATTCGGCAGTGCCGGAATCTGTTTGCTGCCGGTGACGGCAAGCGCGCGCAGGCGGCCGGCGGCGACATGTTGCGTCAGAGAACTCGGCCCGCCGAACATCATCACCACCTGGCCGGCGAGCACGTCGGAGGTAGCGGGGCCGCCGCCCTTGTACGGAATCACCACGATGTCGATTTTGCTTGCCGCGCGGAATTGCTCAACGGCGAGATGCGTCGCGCTGCCGTAGCCGCCCATCGCAAAGTTAAACAACATTGGTCGCGCTTTCGCCAGCGCTAGTAATTCGCGCAGCGATTTCGCCGGTACCGACGGATGGATGATCAGGGCAACCGGCGCCGAGGCGAGCAGCGAGACCGGTGCAAAATCCCTGAGCGAGTCGTAGGGCAGTTTTGCAAACAGGCTCGGATTGCTGGCGAACGAGGTATCGACGTTGAGCAGGGTATAACCGTCGGGCGGAGATTTGGCGACGTAATCGCTGCCGATCTGGCCGCCGGCGCCGGCACGGTTTTCAACCACCACCTGCTGGCCGAGCAGTTCGGTCAGCTTCGGTGCGATGATGCGGGTGAGATTGTCGGTGCCGCCGCCGGGGGCCAGTGCGACCACGATGCGCACCGGCCGCGCCGGAAAACCCTGCGCATCGGCGGCGCCTGTGCACAGCGCACCGGTCAGCAGCGTAGCGGCAAATGCGGCGCGCGGCGCGCTCATTGCGGCATCAGAGTTTGCAGTTGTTTAGAAATGTGGTGCGCGCGCGTCCGCCGGCGAGTATGAAGCTCAGATCGCTGCCGCTCAGGATGAAGCGCATGCCCATGCCGATGTATTTTTCCATCAGCGGTTGATCGTAGACGCCGCCCATGCCCGGATGCACCTTGTGTTTGCGGCAGGCTGCGATCACTTTGGTGTAGGCATCGACGATGCGCGCGTCGCCGTACTGGCCGGGTATGCCCATCTCTGCGCAAAGATCGTTGGTGCCGATCAATACGACGTCGATGCCGGGCACTGCCGCGATGGCGTCAACTTTTTCGATCGCTTCCGGCGTCTCCACCATCACGATCACCAGCGTTTCAGCATTGACGACGCGCGTGGCTTCCGCCAGCGGCACGTTATGGAACTGGTATTGCGGCTGTGCGCCGGCCACCGAGCGGTGTCCGATCGGCGGGTATTTGCAGTACGACACTGCGCGCTCGGCTTCTTCAACCGAATTAACGTGCGGGATGACCACACCCTGGGCGCCGTTGTCGAGCATGCGCGAGGCATGATGATGTTCCTTGCCCGGCACGCGCACGATGGGCGTAATGCCGGTCGGCAGGGCGGCGGCGCAGATTTGCGCGGCGGTGTCGAGATCGAGCGAACTGTGTTCCATGTCGATGAACAGCCAGTCGAAGCCGGCGGTTTTGCCGATGGCGGCGATGTCCGCCGTGCGTGCCTGACGCAAGCCGAGGCCGGTGGAAATTTTGCCTTCCTCAAGGCGGAGTTTGGCGTGGTTGGGGTAGGCTTGCATGCATGCTCCTTCAGGGTTTTTTTGCGGAAAGCGCAGTCTAGCGTTTTTTGCGCTGTCCGGCCGCGCGCGCTTTGCCGCTGCCGGAGCCGCCGATCATGACAGAACTGTAATGTTGGCGTCAGACCGGCGTTGGCGGCGCCGTCGCACTATGCCTCTGCAGCCGGAATTCCGGCAGCTATTTACATCAACACAGGAGAATTCAAATGAAATCCTCGCTCAAGAT
>JANYDY010000101.1 GCA_025363435.1 Betaproteobacteria bacterium | reverse complement strand
AAACTGATCACGCACTGGGAAACCACCGACGGTCCCGGCGCGCAGTACGCGCGCGGCGTGCACCGTTTCGATTTCGACGGTCGTTATGCCTATATCTCGCCGACCATGGACGGCTACATCGGCAACATCATGATGATCCTCGACCTCAAGGATCCGGCAAAGCCGCAGGAAGTCGGCCGCTGGTGGATGCCTGGACAGTGGGTCGCCGGGGGGGAAAAGCCGACGTGGAAGGGCGACGCGCACAAATGCCATCATCCGTTACGCTACGGCAACCGCCTCTACACCAGTTACTGGCAGGGCGGTCTTGTCATTCTCGATATCGACGACATGAGCAAACCGAGATTCGTCTCCGGCCTCGACTGGAGTCCGCCGTTTCCGTGGCCGACGCATACGGCGCTGCGCATTCCGTTCAAAATCAACAACCGCGATTTCATGGTGGTGTCGGACGAAGACGTGTTTCGTCAGCCCGATTTTCCGCCGTACCCGGCGGCGTTTTTGTGGATGGTCGATATCACCGACGAAAAACATCCGCAACCGATTTCGACCTTCCAGGTCGAAGACATGCCGGATACGCCGCAGCCGCGCATGACCGGTTGCCATCAACCGTGTGAAATCGTCACCGGCACCGAGATTCCGGTGGCATGGTTTGCCTACGGCCTGCGCATTATCGACATCTCGAAGCCGCATGCCCTGTCGGAAGTGGCCTATTACGTGCCCGACGTGCCGCAAGGTTCCGACCGCGTGCAAAGCAACGATGTTACGGTCGATGACCGCGGTTTGATTTACCTGCTGGACCGCGTGCGCGGTCTGCACATACTGGAGAGAGTCTGATGGCCAGCGGAATATTTGACGATGCATTGATCAAGCACCTGTGGAGCAGTGACGAGTGCCGCGCGATTTTTAATGACGAAAGCCGTGTGCGCACCTGGTACGAATTCGAAGCGGCGCTGGCAATCGAGCAGGCGGCCATGGGCATCATTCCGCAGGAAGCCGCCGATGAGATCGCCGCCAAGGCGAAGGTTGCGAAAATCGATGTCGATGCGATTGGCGCCGAAATCCGCCGCATCAAGCATCCGCTGGTGCCGGCGTTGAAAGCGCTGCAGGTGCAGTGCAAGGGCGATCTCGGCGAATACATCCACTTCGGCCCGACCACGCAGGACGTGCTCGATACCGGCGTGGTGCTGCAGATGCGCGCCGCGCATGCGATCTATCTGCGCGACATCAAGGCGATCGGCAAGGATCTGTATCGCCTGTCGAAGACGCACCGCGCGACACCGATGGTGGGTCGCACCCACGGTGTGCAGGCGCTGCCGATCACCTTCGGCCACAAGAGCGCAATCTGGCTGTCCGAAATGGGGCGGCATTACGAGCGCCTGCGTGAATTGGAGAAGCGCGTGTTTGTCGGTGGCATGGTCGGCGCCGTCGGCACCCAGGCCTCATACGGGCCGAAAGCGCGCGAACTGGAAAAGCGTTTGATGAAAAGGCTCGGCCTCGGTGTTGCCGATATCAACTGGCAACCGGCTCGTGACCGCTTTGCCGAATACGTCTGTGTGCTGGGCATGCTGGGTCAGACGCTGAACAAGATCGCCAACGAAATCTATGTGCTCGAACACACCGAGATCGGCGAGCTGTATGAGCCGTTCAGCGAAGGAAAACTCGGTTCGTCGACGATGCCGCACAAACGCAATCCGAGCAGTTGCGAAGCGGTGATGGGGGCGACGCGCGCGCTCAAATACAACGTCACGCTGATGCTTGAGGCAATGGTGATCGAGCATGAGCGCGACGGCGCCGCATGGCGTGCGGAATGGCGCGCGATACCGGAATCCTGTCTGATTACCGGCGGTGTGCTGGCGTCGATGAAATACATTATCGGTGGCCTCGAAGTCGATGCGGTAAAAATGCGCAGCAATCTCGACATGCTCGGCGGTTTTCTGCTGTCGGAACGCGTGATGTTCGAACTATCGGAAAAAATCGGCAAGCAAACCGCGCACGAACTGGTTTATGAAATTTCGATGCACGGTATCGAGAACAACATTCCGTTCGAGAAGGTGCTGATGGACGATGCGCGGGTGCGCGGCGCGATGAGCGACAAGGAACTCAAGGCGGCGCTCGACCCGACCACGTACGTTGGTCTGGCGCCGGAGATTGTCGACGAAGTGCTGGCGCGGGCGGAAGGCTGGTTGAATGCGTGACGAGGCGCTTGCCAAAGCACGCTAAAATCCGTTACGCGCAAACCCGCTCAATTCCGAATCCTCAATCCTGAAATTAAAATGAATATTGCCATCCTCGACGATTATTTCGATTCCGTCCGCACGTTGAAATGCTTCAGCATGGTGGCCGGCCACAAGGTCACGATTTTCAACGACCATACCAAGGACGTTGACGTACTGGCCGAACGCCTGAAGGACATCGAGGCGCTGGTGCTGATCCGCGAACGCACACCGATCCGCACGGCATTGCTCGAACGCTTACCGAAGCTGAAGTTGATCAGCCAGCGCAGCGTATTTCCGCATATCGACGTCGCCACCTGCACCAAACAGGGCGTGATCGTGTCGTCGAACATGCACGCCGGCACTCCGTCCTATTCGACCGCCGAACTGACCTGGGGCCTGATCATCGCTTCGCTGCGGCAGATTCCACAGCAGATGAGTTCGCTCAAGGCCGGCAAATGGCAGACCGCGCTCGGCCTCGGCCTGCGCGGGCGCACACTCGGTGTCTACAGCTACGGCCGCATCGGCAGTGTGGTCGCCGGTTACGGCAAGGCTTTCGGCATGAAGGTGCACGTGTGGGGGCGCGAGGCTTCGTGCGAACGCGCGCGCGCCGATGGATTCAGCGTGGCTCGTAGCCGCGAGGCGTTTTTCGAGGAATGCGACGTGATCTCGCTGCACATGCGGCTGGTCGACGCCACGCGCGGCATCGTCAAGGCGGCCGATCTCGCGCGCATGAAACCGTTGTCGCTGATCGTCAACACCAGCCGGGCGGGATTGATCGAGCCGGGTGCACTGCTCGACGCATTGCGCGCTGGCCGCCCGGGCATGGGCGCGGTCGACGTTTATGAAGAAGAACCGCTGCTCGACACCAAGACCCCGCTGATTAATCTGCCGAACGTGGTGTGCACGCCGCACCTGGGTTACGTTGGTCGCGACGAGTTTGAGGTGCAGTTCACCGATATTTTTGAACAGATTGTCGCCTACGCGGCGGGCAAACCGATCAATGTCGTCAATCCTGACGTGCTTGCGAAGGCCGGCAAATAACTTTCAGACACGGAAGGCAAGCCATGAAGAGTTCAGTGCGATTGATGGCTTTTGTTGGTGGATTGTTGTGCAGCATGGCGGTGTTTGCGCAGGGCGTGGCCGGCTATCCGTCGAAACCGGTGCGCTTTGTGGTGCCGTTCACGCCGGGGGCTTCCAACGACATCGTCGCGCGGCTGGCGGCGGCCAAGCTCGGCGAAGCGTGGGGCCAGCAATTCATCATCGATAACCGCGGTGGTGCGGGCGGGCTGGTCGGTGCCGACACCGTCGCCAAGGCGGCGCCCGACGGCTACACGTTATTGTTGTCGAATCCAGGGCCCAGCGTGAATTCGCCCTTGATGGCGAAAAATTCACCGTACAAGGTTGACGATTTTGCGCCGGTGATTTTTTTCGGCTACGCGCCGCTGATGATATTCACCAATCCTGCACTACCGGTGAGAAACCCCAGGGAATTGCTCGACTATATCAAGGCCAATCCCGGCAAGGTTAACTGGGGGTCATCGGGTACCGGCAGCAGCCTGCATATCGGTCTCGCGGTGTTTCAGGCTGCCACCGGCGTCAACGTCACGCATATTCCCTACAAGGGATCAGCGCCGGCACTGATCGATCTGGTCGGCGGACAGATACAGTTCATGCACACAACGACGGTATCAGCCGAAGCGCAGATCCGCGGCGGCCGTGTGCGCGTGGTCGGTGTCGCCGCGGTAAAACGGGCGGCGCTGCTGCCCGACGTGCCGACGCTGGCGGAGTCGGGTATCAAGGATGCCGAAGCCATTGTCTGGTTCGGTATGTCGGTGCCGGCAAAAACGCCGCGCGCCATCATCGATAAGCTGAACCGCGAATCCAATCGCCTGCTCGGTCTGCCCGACGTGAAAAAACGTTTCGACGAACTCGGGCTGGAAATACAAGGCGGTACACCAGAAGAGTTTCAGAAATTCATCGGTAATGAAGTCGAGCGTCTCAAGCGTTTGATCAAAATCGGCGCGTTGACGCCGGAATAATAAAACTACGAGGAGAAGTGAAATGTCCGCACTTTTTTCGGCTGCTGCGCGGCCGGCTTTGCTGTGTTCGTTGCTGTTGTTGTCTGCTGGTGTTTTTGCACAGACCTATCCCAACAAGCCTATCCGTTTGATCGTCGCCTTTCCCGCCGGCGGCTCGACCGACATCATTGCCCGCATCGTCGGCCAGAAGCTCGGCGAGCGTCTCGGTCAGCAGGTCGTGATCGACAATCGCGGCGGCGCCGGCGGCACGCTGGGCACCGAGATTGCGGCGCGTGCCAACCCCGACGGTTATACGCTGACCATGGGTACCACCAGTACCCACGTCATTGCGGCGGGTGCCTACGCCAACCTCAAGTACGATCCGCTCAAGGATTTCGAGCCGATCACGCTGGTGGCGACGACCCCCTATCTGCTGGTGCTCAACCCCGCCGTCAAAGCGAACAACCTCGCCGAGTTTATTGCGCTGGCGAAAGCGCAGCCGGGAAAACTCAACTATGCCTCGGCCGGCACCGGCACGACCACACAACTGGCGATGGAAATGTTGAAAAGCGCGGCGGGCATCGATGTTGTGCATATTCCGTTCAACGGCAACGGTCCGGCGAACACGGCGACCATGGGCGGCCAGGTGCAGGTGCTGTTCGGCAGCATGCCGGCGGTGCTGGCGCAGGCCAAGGCCGGGCGTCTGCGTGCGATTGCGGTCGGCACGCCGAAGCGCTCGCCGTCGTTGCCGGAGGTGCCATCGGTGGCGGAATCCGGCTATGCCGGTTTTGACGCCTCGCTGTGGCTGGGTTTCTTCGCACCCAAAGGTACGCCGGCAGCGATACTCAAACGTCTTGAAACAGAACTGGTTGCCGTGGCGCGTGCGTCCGAGATGAAAGAGCAATTCGAACGCAACGGCGCCGAAGCGTTGACCATGCCGCCGGCCGAAATGCGCAAGCTGATCAAGGTCGAAATCGACAAGTACGCGAAGATCATCAAGTCGGCGGGCATCAAGCTCGAATAGCACGATCCGGGAGCACGCCGGGGCACCGCCGCACGCCGGCGGTGCGTGCCGGTGGCGGAACTTGTTATAGCGCACAGTTATTTCCATCGAAATAATTACTCCTTCATGCGGTGACGCTGCCGTGGCACACTGCGCGCCGGCCGGGCTTCTGCTGGCACGGCACTTGCAACCGGTTGAGCGGTGGCACCCATGAAACAACAGGAGTTCGCATGAACAAGAACATCGCGCCGCGTACTGCGGCGATCGCGTTTTTACTGGCAATGCTGTCGCCGCTGGCATGCGCGCAGCCGGCCTATCCTGCCAAATCAATCAGGATCATCGTGCCGTTCGCGCCCAGCGGGCCGAATGACATCATCGCGCGCGTGGTGGGCCAGAAGCTCAACGAGTTGTGGGGGCATGCGGTGGTGATTGAAAATCGCGGCGGCGCCGGCGGCACCATCGGCATCGATCTGGCCGTCAAGGCGCCGGCCGACGGTTATACGCTGGCGATGGGCGGTTCGAGCAGCCTCGCCGTGGCGCCGGGCCTCTATGCGCGTCTCACTTACGACCCGCTGCGCGATCTGGCCGCCATCGCCAATGTCGCTTTCGTGCCGTATGCGGTTGCGATCAATCCGCACGTTCCGGCAAAAACAGTGCGTGAATTGATTACCGCATCAAACATGCACAAGGGCGGTTTGAGTTTCGGTTCGTCGGGCTCCGGTTCGATGTCGCATCTCGCCGCCGAATTGCTGAAAGCGTCGAGCGGCGCCAATCTCGTCCACGTTCCGTATAAAGGCACGGCGCCTTCGGTCACCGATGTGATCGCCGGACAGATCGACATGATGATTGCCGACTACGCCGCCTTCGCGCCATTCGAGAAAATCGGCAAACTGCGCTTGCTCGCGGTCGCCGGCAGCCGGCGTGCCGCGGTGGCGCCGCAACTGCCGACCATCGCCGAATCCGGCGTCAAGGGCTACGCGGTCGATGCTTGGTTCGGTGTTGTTGCGCCGGCCGGCGTGCCGAAAGACGTCGTCGCCAAACTGAATGCCGCTATCGTCAATGGCTTGAAAGCGGCGGACGTGCGCCAGCGTTTCGGCGATCTCGGTTACGAAACGATAGGCGACAGTTCCGAGCAGTTCACCGCAACGATCAAAACCGACATCGAGAAATTTTCGCGCGTGATTAAATCGGCCGGTATCAAGGCCGATTGAGTTTGACGTTTTGCAGGGCGCGCGTCGCACACCGCACAGTCATGCCGTGTACGCGGGTTGACGACGGTGGCGCAGGCGCCTCGCCTGCGTTCAACGGCTGGTGCTTCGCGCAGGCGGGGCGCCTGCGCCACAACGTTTTCGTTTTTTTTGTTCTAGCGCATTGCTGCGTTCCGACCTGCAATGCGGCCGGTCACCACGCACTCGGCGATATTGCCGCCCGACAGATACAGGTGGCCGAACGAACTGCCCATTTCACCGGCGGCATACAGGCGCGGGATCGG
>JANYDY010000066.1 GCA_025363435.1 Betaproteobacteria bacterium | reverse complement strand
GCTCATGAAAGCGAAAAAATGGGGCCGCATCATCAACACCATCGGCGGCGCCGGCAAGGAACCCGATCCGTACATGTTCGGCAGCGGCATCACCAATAGCGCGCTCCTGAACATCACCAAATCACTATCGACCGAATTCGGTGAAGATGGCATACACGTCAACGCGATCTGCCCGGGCTGGGTCGATACCAACCTGTGGAAACGCAACGCCGGCGGCCTCGCCGCTGAGTTACAAGTCAAATCCGAAGAAGAAGCACGCAAACTCGCCGCCCGCAAAAACTCGCTCAACCGCTTCGGCAAACCCGAAGAGCTTGCGAATGCGATTGTGTTCCTGTGTTCCGAGCGCGCGAGCTATATCACCGGGGTGTCGCTAAATCTGGACGGCGGACGATTGAAGGGGCTCTGGTAATGACGGCGCCGTTTCCGAATCATACGAAAAAGCAACTCCTTGCCGGCGGACTCGCGCTCGGCCTCGGCCTGCGCAGCGCGCGCACCGTCGATATTGCGCATGCCGCCAAAACCTGCGGCTTCGACTGGCTGTTCATCGACATGGAGCACGGTTCCTTCGATATGGACAACGCGGCGCAAATCGCCTCCGGCGCGCTGGCCGTCGGCATTACGCCCATCGTGCGCGTACCGGGCAAGGAACATCATCATGCGTCGCGCATCCTCGACACCGGCGCGCAGGGCATCGTGGTGCCGCATGTCGATAACGCCCAGGAAGCCGCGAATACGGTTTCATACTGCAAGTACCCGCCGCTCGGCCATCGCTCGGTGACGAGCATGCAACCGCAATTCAGCTTCAGCGGATTGCCGGTCGGCGAACTGACGCGACTCGCCAACGACGAAACCATTGTTATCGTGATGCTCGAAACACCGGCCGGCATCGCCAGCGCCGAGGCAATCGCCGCAGTGCCGGGCATCGACGTCGTCATGATAGGCACCAACGATTATTGCGCCGAGATCGGCATCCCGGGCCAGTTCGGCGATGCGAAAGTCGAAGAGGCTTATCGCATCGTCACCGCAGCGTGTAAAAAACACGGCAAGATCGCCGGCATGGGCGGTGTCACCGATCACAAACTGATGCAAAAATATATCGGCATGGGCATGCGCTTTATCCTGAGCGGCACCGATTTGAGCTTCATGATGACCAGTGCACGCGACCGCACCGGTTTTCTGCGCGGCCTCAAACTTTAATTTGCAGGCAGGAGTAAATGCGATGCGCACGCGCCAGTTCATTTTTGTCGTAACCGCCGCACTTGCCACGACTCCGGTAGTTCCTGCGCTCGCGCAAACCTATCCATCGAAACCGATCCGGCTGATCGTGCCCTTTCCGCCCGGCGGCGGCAACGACATACTCGCACGCACAGTCGGGCAGAAGCTCACCGATTCAACGCGCCAGCAAATCGTCATCGACAATCGCGGCGGCGCCGGCGGCAACATCGGGGCTGAAACCGCCGCGCATGCGGTGCCCGACGGCTACACGCTGTTTCTCGGCGGCGTCGGCAGCCACGGCACCAATCCGGGCCTGCAGGCGAAGCTGCCGTACGATCCGGTCAAGGACTTTGCGCCGATCACGCTGATTGCGTCGGCGCCGCTGATCGTCGTCGTTCATCCGTCGCTGCCGGTGAAATCAATCGCCGAACTGATTCAATATGCAAAGACGCGGCCCGGCCAACTCAACTTCGCCTCGTCGGGCACCGGCTCGATCGCGCATCTGGCACCCGAGATGTTCAAGGCAATGGCGAAAATCGAAATGACGCACGTACCATACAAAGGCACCGGCCCGGCGCTGGTTGATCTGTTGGGCGGCCAAGTGCAACTCATGATGAACAGCGCCGTATCGATGCTCGCGCAGGTGAAGTCGGGCAAATTGCGCGCCCTCGCCGCCACCGGCGCAAAACGCCTTGCCGCACTGCCCGAGCTGCCGACTGTCGCCGAATCCGGCCTGTCCGGCTACGACGTCGCTTCGTGGTACGGCCTGCTCGCCCCCGCGCAAACCCCGCGCGCCATCATCGACAAACTTAACCACGAAGTCGTCGCTATCATGCGCACAACGGAACTGCGCGACCGCCTTGCTGCAGAAGGCGCCGAAGCGGTCGGCAATACGCCGGAAGAATTCGCCACCTACATTAAGCGCGAGCTCACGCGTTGGGCGGCAGTGATTAAAAGTGCGGGTATAAAGCCGGAATGACTTTGGTTGCCTACAGGTATATCGATTGATCTCAGGCAAGAAAAGTGACCGGCCGCCGGGTCGCACCTGCGAAGTTGAAGCACCGCGCAGCAATTAAAACCCGAACGCACGGGCAACAAGTTGCCCACCCTACACCTGTCGAAGCCTCATTCAAATGCGCATGCATGCACTTGAGCACAAGATACCCCCACCGGTCGTCGGCGCGCTCATCGCCGCCGCCATGTGGGCGCTGTCTTCGCTGCAACCCCTGATTCCTCTGTCGTCATTGATCCGCCAGACCCTCGTCATCGCGCTTATCATTGCCGGCGTCACCTTCGATCTACTCGGCCTGCTCGCATTTCTGCGCTCAAAGACGACGATCAATCCATTGAATCCCGGCAAAGCGAGCGCACTCGTCACGGGCGGCATCTACAAGGTCACGCGCAATCCCATGTACGTCGGCATGGCGCTGCTGCTCACGGCGTGGGCGGTTCATCTTGCGGCG